>NZ_CP013141.1:3637233-3727810 GCF_001442535.1 Lysobacter antibioticus
GGATACCGACGCCGACCTTGGCGGCGAAGTTGCCGTCCTTGCGGTCAGCCGGCGAGAGCACCGACGGGATCAGGTATTCCTCTTCCGAACGCTGGTAGCCCAGGCCCATCAGCAGGTAGGGGTTCCAGTTGCGGCCGTCGGTGACGAAGTGGCGACGCAGGTCCAGCGAGATGCCGTACTGGCTCCAGTTGGCGTCCTGGTTGGCGTCGAACTTCGGGTTCTGGTAGTTCAGCTCACCATCGAGCGACCAGTTCTTGTTGAGGAACTTGCCGAGGCCGATCGCACCGAACGGAGCGTTGCGGGTACCGCGATCGTTGTCCTGGATGTTCATGCCGGCAGCGCCGGTCAGGTACCAACGATCGTCGAAGTCCTGCGCGCTGGCGACCTGGGCAAGGCTCAGGCCACCCAGCAGGGCGGCGCAGAGGAGTTTCTTATTCATCTTGTAGCTCCTTGGTTCAAAAATATGGAAACCGCGTCTGCGAGGTTTCTACCGTTCAGGACGGCCGCCTGATGACGCCATCCCGCGCAGAGTAGGTTTGCCAACGTGAAAGCGGTGTTAACAACCGTCTAACATTCGACCAAGTTCCATGAATTATGGAACCGGGTCGCGGTCCATTCAGTTTGGGCGTACCGAATCCAAACGATGGTTGTGCACATCTAGGGTGTTGATTAACGGGCCGGCTGGGCGAACAGACTCATGAACTCGGTCACCGGCAGCGCTTCCAGCTCGGCCGGGTTGTTGGCCAGGGCCAGCAGGCGGTCGGCCTGGGCGGCCGGCAGCTTGGCGCGCACGGCGGCCTCGAACTTGGCCATCAGCACCGGGATGCCCTCGGCGCGGCGCTTGCGGTGGCCGATCGGGTAGTCGATCGAGACCTTGTCGGTCGAGCTGCCGTCCTTGAAGAACACCTGCACCGAGTTGCCGATATAGCGCTTGTCGGGGTCGAAGTAGTCCTTGGTGAACTGCTCGTTCTCCTTGACCGTCATCTTGTCGCGCAGGGCGTCGATGCGCGGGTCGGCGGCGATGGCGTCGACATAGTCGTCGGCGGTCAGGCGGCCGAAGATCAGCGGCACGGCGACCATGTACTGCAGGCAGTGGTCGCGGTCGGCGTAGTTGGCCAGCGGGCCGGTCTTGTCGATGATGCGCACGCCGGCTTCCTGGGTCTCCAGCTCGATGCGCTCGATCTGGTCCAGCTTGTCCTTGACCTGCTCGTGCAGCTTCATCGCGCACTCGACCGCGGTCTGGGCATGGAATTCGGCCGGGAAGCTGATCTTGAACAGCACGTTCTCCATCACGTAGCTGCCGAACGGACGCTCGAACTCGAACTGCTTGCCCTTGAAGGCGATGTCGTAGAAGCCCCAGGTCTTGACCGACAGCGCGCTCGGGTAGCCGACCACGCCCTTGACGGCGTTGAGGGCGTGAGTGACGGCGCGACGGCAGGCGTCGCCGGCGGCCCAGCTCTTGCGCGGGCCGGTGTTCGGGGCGTGGCGGTAGGTGCGCAGCACGCCGTTGTCGATCCACGAGTGCGAGACCGCGGTGACGATCGCTTCCTTGTTGCCGCCGAACATCTGGGTGGTGACGGCGGTGGAGGCCAGGCGGACCAGGATCACGTGGTCCAGGCCGACGCGGTTGAACGAGTTCTTGATCGCGTAGCCGCCCTGGATCTCGTGGGCCTTGATGGCGTGGCCGAGCACGTCGCGCACGGTCATGGCCTTGCCGCCTTCGGCCTCGGCCTTGCGGCCCAGGTAGTCGGCGACGCCGAGGATGGCGCCGAGGTTATCGGAGGGGTGGCCCCATTCGGCGGCGAGCCAGGTGTCGTTGAAGTCGAGCCAGCGGATCTGCACGCCGATGTTGTAGGCGGCCTGGACCGGGTCGAGCTCGTAGCCGGTGTAGGGCA
Source organism: Lysobacter antibioticus (assembly GCF_001442535.1). Lineage (NCBI taxonomy): Bacteria > Pseudomonadati > Pseudomonadota > Gammaproteobacteria > Lysobacterales > Lysobacteraceae > Lysobacter > Lysobacter antibioticus. Next base: position 3,639,129 of record NZ_CP013141.1, read on the forward strand.
CGCGCGCGCCGCCCTTCATCTCGGCGCCCGGCACCAGCGGGCCGAGGTGCTTCAGGCATTCCTTGTGGTCCATCGCCAGCGCCGCGCAGGCCAGCGAGTCCAGCAGCATGTAGCGGGCGGTGTCGTAAGCCTCTTTCGAATCGATCTTGTAATCGGCGACGTAGTCGGCGATGTCCACCATCGGCTTGTCGGGGTCGGGACGGACGGTCGAACGGATATCGAAGTGGCTCATGTGCAAGGGGCCTGCGGGTGAGTGAGCCCGCTATTTTGCCAGACCCGGGCGACGCGGCGGGGTCGACCTCCCGCCTGTCACGCTTACGGTTCTGTGGCGCACGCCCTTGCCTCGCGCAAGCGTCCTCAACAATGCAGCCTCATTCCGGGCATTGCGCACAGCGGCAGAACGATCAGGCGCAGCGGGCCAACTTGGAAAACAGCGCAAGCGGGATCACCCTGGGGCCATGGACATCCCGACCCGCCTGCCGACGCTGTTCCTTTCCCATGGCTCGCCGATGCTGGCGATCGAGGACACGCCCGCCGGGCGTTTTCTCGACGACCTCGGCCAGCAACTGCCGTGGCCGCGCGCGATCGTGATCGCCTCGGCGCATTTCATGACCGACCGGCCGATGGTCGGCGGCCACGTGCGCCCGCACACCGTGCACGACTTCGGCGGCTTCCCCGAGCCGCTGTACCAGATCCACTACCCCGCCGCCGGCTCGCCGGACCTGGCCGAGGAAGTGTTCGATCGCCTGGTCGTTGCCGGCCTTCCGGCCAAGCTGCGCGATCACCACGGCCTCGACCATGGCGTGTGGGTGCCGTTGCGACGCATGTACCCGCAGGCCGACATCCCGGTAGTGCCGCTGTCGGTGATGCCCCATGGCACCGCCGCCGAGCACTACGCCGTCGGCCGCGCCTTGTCGCTGTTGCGCGACGAAGGCGTGCTGGTGATCGGCTCGGGCGGTTTCGTGCACAACCTCGGCGACCTGGATTGGCGCCACCGCGATGCACCGATGCCGCCGTGGGCGGCCGAGTTCAGCGCCTGGATGCACGACAAGCTCGCCAGCGGCGACCACGCCGCCCTGCTCGACTGGCAGGAACAGGCCCCGCACGCGCGTCATGCGCATCCGACCGTCGAACACCTGATGCCGCTGTTCGTGGCGATGGGCGCGGCCGGCGACGAACCGAGGGTGCGCACGATCCATCGTTCGCATGAGATGGGGTCGTTGGCATTGGATGCGTTTGCGTTCGATTGAGGGATGAGTCGGTTGACGTTGACGTTGACGTTGACGTTGACGTGATTTTGATCTGCTTTGCCGCTTTGCCGCTTTGCCGGTCAACAGTAGACCCGTAGGGCGGCGCACAGGACGTGCGCCGTTTTTCGATAAGACAGGGACGTCTTATCGAAAAATCCCGGCGCAGGCATCGCACTCGTGGCCTGTGCCCTTGCAAGGAAGGCCTTTTCTTTGGTTAGCTTTCTTTTGGGCCAGCAAAAGAAAGTAACCCGGCCGCGTCAGCGGACGGAAGCTCTGCTCTTGCTCAAGCCTCTAAAGAAACAAGATCAAACGCCTAAAGCTTCCGCCACTAAAGCGGCGGGTTACTTTCTTTTGTCATAAGCAATAAAAGAAAGGTAACCAAAGAAAAATGCTTTCTTTTGAATCACAGGCCCGCACGCGCGATGCATCCGCGGGGATTTTTCATACGGGACATCCCTGTCCCGATGAAAAACGGCCCGCATCCATGCGGGCCGCCCTCCGGGTCTTCTTTAGCCTTCGCTAGTGCGAATCGGCGCACAGCAACAGCAACAGCAACAGCCATAGCAACGGCAACGACAGCGGCTACAGCTACTGCTTCGCAACGCCGCGGACTTGGGGGTAGGAGCGACGCAAGTCGCGACCACGGTGTCTCGATCTCGCGCCGATGCCGCCTGCAACCCTCAAGGCAGGAGCCGCGCCCTGGATTTTTCGGCCAAGCGAAGACGCCCCCTTGAATCGCCCCCTCAACCACCCCGCTCCCAAGGCGGCACCTCGCCGAACCACTCGGCGAGAAAATCCACGAACACGCGCACCCGCGTCGGCACGAAGCGACGTTGCGGCATCACTGCGCTGATCGCGGTGTCGGGCAAGGTGTAATCGGGCAACACGCGCACCAATCGCCCGCTACGCAGATCCTCGTGCACGTGCCAGACCGAGAAGTGGGCGATGCCGAGTCCGGCGATCGCCGCGTCGCGCAGGACTTCGCCGAAGTTGCTTTCGAGGTGGCCGTTGACGCGCATGCTGGAGGCATGGCCGTCGCGGTCGAGCAGACTCCAGTACTCCATGCGCCCTTGCGCGCCGACCAGCAGCAGGCATTCGTGGTCGGCCAGGTCTTGCGGTACGCGCGGGGCGACGCGACGCCGCAGGTAGTCGGGCGAACAGGCCAACACGCGGCGGTTGTCGGCGAGCTTGCGCGCGACCAGGCTGGAGTCGTCGAGCGGGCCGATCCGGATCGCCAGGTCCATGCCGGAACCGATCAGGTCCAGGCGCTCGTCGTTGAGGTTGACGCTGAGCCGCACCGCCGGATAACGACGCTGAAACTCCGGCAGCAACGGCGAGATGTACATGCGCCCGAACGAGGCCGAGGTGGTCACGCGCAGGGTGCCGCTCGGTTCGCTGCCGGCCTGGCGCAGGTCGGCGGTCAGTGCTTCGAGCTCTTCGATCACGGCGCGGCCGCGTTCGGCCAAAGCCGTGCCCTCGGCGGTGGCGTGCAGTTGCCGGGTGGTCCGGTGCAGCAGGCGCACGCCCAGGTCGCGTTCGAGCCGCTTCAGGCGTTGGCTGGCGACCGCGACCGACAGGTCGAGGCTGCGGGCAGCGGCGCTGATCGAGCCGAGGTCGAGCACGCGCAGGAACAGGCTGAGGTCGGCGACGCGGTCCATGGCATTCTCAACGAATCGTTGATAGTGATTCGTCATCTTGGGCGTTTTTCCACAAGATGCAACGGCCTAGGCTGCCGCATCGTTTCCGCGGACACGCCGCCATGCACGCTTCCTCCCCCGCTACGCCTGCCGCCCGCCGCGGCCTGCCGGTCGCGCTGTACGCGCTGACCGTCGGCGCCTTCGGCATCGGCACCACCGAGTTCGTGATCATGGGCCTGCTGCTGCAGGTCGCCGCCGACCTGCAGGTCGGCCTGGCCGCGGCCGGGCTGCTGATCTCCGGCTACGCCCTGGGCGTGTTCGTCGGCGCGCCGGTGCTGACCATCGCCACCGGGCGCATGCCGCGCAAGGCGGTGCTGGTCGCGCTGATGGTGATCTTCACCATCGGCAACATCGTCTGTGCGATCGCGCCGAACTACACCGTGCTGATGATCGCGCGGGTGATCACCTCGCTCGCCCACGGCACCTTCTTCGGCGTAGGCGCGGTGGTCGCGACCGGCCTGGTGCCGGCCGACAAGAAAGCCTCGGCGATCTCGATCATGTTCACCGGCCTGACCGTCGCCACCCTGCTTGGCGTGCCGGCCGGCGCCTGGCTCGGCCTGCACCACGGTTGGCGCTCGACGTTCTGGGCCGTGACCGTGATCGGCCTGATCGCGACCGTCGTCATCGCGACCCTGGTGCCGAAAGACAAGAAGGCACCCGAACCCGTCGCGCTGCGCAAGGAAGTGAAAGCGGTCGTGCATCCGCAGGTGCTGCTCGGCCTGGCGATGACGGTGCTCGGTTTCGCCGGCGTGTTTACCGTCTACACCTTCATCCAGCCGATCCTGACCCGCATCAGCGGGTTCGGCGAGGCCGCGGTGTCGCCGATCCTGTTGGTGTTCGGCGTCGGCATGATCCTCGGCAACATCCTCGGCGGACGCCTGGCCGACAAACGCCTCGCCCCGGCCTTGATCTCGACCTTGATCGCGCTGGCGGCGGTGCTCGGCCTGATGACCTTCGCCCTGCACAACCAGATCGCCGCGATCGCCTTCGTCGGCCTGCTCGGCGTGGCCGCGTTCGCGACGGTGTCGCCGCTGCAGTTGTGGGTGCTGCAGAAGACCGATCCGGCCGGGCAGAACCTGGCGTCCAGCCTCAACATCGGCGCCTTCAACCTCGGCAACGCGCTCGGCGCCTGGCTCGGCGGCGCGGTGATCGAATACGGCCCTGGCCTCGGTGCGGTGACCTGGGTCGCGGCCTTGGTGACGGTATCGGGCCTGGTGTTGGCGGTGTGGGCGGCGCGGTTGGATGCGCCCAAGCCGACGGCGATGGCCGTGGGCAAGGAAAGCGACGACGCGGTTGCCGCGTGCGCGGCGGGTTGAGTGGCTGGCTTTGCGCGCGGACTGGAACGTATGCGTGCTTTTGCTTTTGCTCGTCATCCCCGCCTTCGCGGGGATGACGGTGGAGAATGCGCGATTCCGCAGCCCTCACTCCACCGCGAAGAACCCCGGCGACTGCGTCAGGCGTTCGCTGAGGAACTGCAGGAACGCACGCGTGCGCAGCGGCTGGTAACGCCGCGACGGATACAACAGGAAGGCTTCGTGCGGCGAGGCTTTCCATTGCGGCAACACCCAGGCCAGCTCGCCGCTGTCGATCAGGTCCTGCACCAGCCAGGCCGGCGCCAGCCCCAGGCCGCTGCCGATCAGAAAACTTTCGCGGATGCCGAGCGAATTGTTGATGCGGTAGCGGCCGTTGGCGCTGAGCTTGACCGTCTCGCTATCGGGGCCGTGCAGCTCGTAGTGCTCGCTGGCCCAGGCGAAGCTCAGGTAGTTGTGCGCCAGGACGTCCTCGGGCCGCTCGATCCTGGGATGGGTGCGCAGATAGTCGGCCGATGCGACCAAACCACGCGGCGATACCGCGACGCGACGCGCGACCACGTTCGGCGGCAAGGTCGCACCGAGGCGCAAGGCGACGTCCATGCCCTCTTCGACCAGATCGACGAAACGGTCGTTGAGGATCAGCTCGATCTCGATTTGCGGGTACAGGGCGAGGAACTCCTGCACCAGGCGGTTCATGCGCAGCACGCCGATGCTGACCGGCGCGCTGACCCGCAGCAGGCCGGCCGGGGTCTCGGTGAAGCCGCGCGCGTCGGCGACCGCCTCGCCGTATTCCTCGAGCACCCGCCGCGCGCGTTCGTAGAAACGCCGGCCTTGCTCGGTCGGGGCGAGGTGGGTGGTGCTCCGCTGCAACAAACGCACACCGAGGTCTTGTTCGAGCGCGGCGACGATCTTGCTGACCGTCGGCTGGGTCGTGTGCTGTTCGCGCGCGACCGCCGACAGGCTGCCGAGTTCGACCGCGCGCACGAAGGTCTGCATGGAGCGGAGGGTGTCCACGGGAGCCTCGCGGTCGCTTTGAAGGGTCATTCCGATATGGAATGGGCTATATGCGATTTTGCCTTCTACCGGCCCGATTCGGAAGAACCTAATTTGAACCTCGTCGAATCCGCGACGCCTACCGAACCCAAAGCCATGAAGACTTTCCTGTTCAAGCCCCTGACCGCCGCTTTGTTGGCGGTCGCTTTCATCGCCCCCACCCAGGCCGCCGAGACCGGCCGCTCGGTCGCCACCTGGGCCGCCAGCCCGCAGCCGACCTGGGACGCCGATTTCGTCCTGCCCAACGGCGCCCCGGCCGAGCTGCGCGACCAGACCCTGCGCCAGGTCGCCCGGGTCAGCGTCGGCGGCACGCGGGTCCGCATCGAGCTGTCGAACGCCTACGGCGACCGCCCGGTGACCATCGGCGCGGCGCATATCGCCCGCAGCACCGGCGGCGCCGGCATCGAAACCGGCAGCGACCGCGCCCTGAGCTTCGGCGGCCAGCCGTCGGTGACGATCCCGCCTGGCGCCCCCGTGCTCAGCGATCCGGTCGAACTGGAGATCGCCGCGCTCGGCGAGGTCGCGGTCAGCCTGTACCTGCCGCAGACCACGCCGCTCAAGACCTTCCATTGGGAAGGCCGCCAGGACGCCTACCTCGTCGCCGGCAACCGTGTCGCCGACGTCACCCTGGCGAAAGGGCAAGTGCTGCAGACCCGTCCCTTGCTCAGCGGCGTGATCGTCGATGCACCACGCCCGACCCGCAGCGTGATCGCGCTGGGCGATTCGATCACCGACGGCGCCGGCTCGACCCCGAACCGCAACCAGCGTTGGCCCGACGTTCTCGCCGCGCGCCTGGCGCAACGCGACGTCGCCGTGCTCAATGCCGGCATCTCCGGCGGCCAGTTGCTCAACGACGGCATGGGCGTCAGCGCCCTCGCCCGTTTCGAGCGCGACGTGCTCGGGCGCAAGGCCGATGCCGCGATCGTCTTGCTGGGCATCAACGACATCGCCTGGCCCGGCAGCAGCTTCGAACCCCAGCGCGAGGCGATCACCGCCGAACGCCTGATCGCCGGCTACCGGCAACTGATCGCCCGCGCCCGCACGCAATCGCTGCGCATCGTCGGCGCGACGCTGACGCCGTTCGAAGGCGCACTCGAAGGTTCGCCGATCCACAACTATTACGACCGCGACAAAGACCGCGTGCGCCAGGCGGTGAACGAATGGATCCGCAGCAGCGGCGAGTTCGACGCAGTGGTCGATTTCGATGCGGTCGTCCGCGACCCGCAGCACCCCGCGCGTTTCCTGCCGGCCTACGACTCCGGCGACCACCTGCATCCCGGCGACGCCGGCTACCGCGCGATGGCCGCAGCCATCGACGAAGCCCTGCTGTTCGGCCGCTGATTCCCCTTACCCACGAGGACACCACCATGGATTACCGCACACTCGGCCGCTCCGGCTTCAAGGTCTCCGCACTCGGCTTCGGCGCCGGCACCTTCGGCGGCAAAGGCCCGCTGTTCAGCGCCTGGGGCAATACCGACACCGACCAGGCACGCCGCCTGGTCGACCTGAGCCTCGATGCCGGGGTCAACTTCTTCGACACCGCCGACGTCTATTCCGACGGCGCCTCCGAATCGATACTCGGCGCCGCGATCAAGGGCCGCCGCGACGAAGTCGTGTTGTCGACCAAGCTGACCCTGCGCGCCGGCGACGGCCCGAACGACGTCGGCGCCTCGCGTCACCATTTGTTGCGCGCCACCGACAAGGCGCTCAAGCGCCTGGATACCGACTACATCGACCTGCTGCAACTGCATCACTTCGATGCGATGACGCCGGTCGAAGAGGTGATGTCGACGCTCGACGATCTGGTCCGCGCCGGCAAGGTGCGCTACATCGGCGCGTCGAACTTCTCCGGCTGGCAGCTGATGAAATCGCAGGCCGCTGCGGACCGCTACGGCTACTCGCGCTTCGTCGCCAACCAGACCTATTACTCGCTGATCGGCCGCGACTACGAATGGGAGCTGATGCCGCTGGGCCAGGACCAGGGCGTCGGTGCGGTGGTGTGGAGCCCGCTCGGCTGGGGCCGCCTGACCGGCAAGATCCGCCGCGGCCAGCCGCTGCCCGAAGGCAGCCGCCTGCACGATACCGCCGGCTTCGCCCCGCCGGTCGACCCGGAGCGTTTGTACCGCGTGGTCGATGCGCTCGACGAGATCGCCGCCGAGACCGGCAAGAGCGTGCCGCAGATCGCCCTGAACTGGCTGCTGCAGCGGCCGACCGTATCGACCGTGCTGATCGGCGCGCGCAACGAGGAGCAACTGCGGCAGAACCTCGGCGCGATCGGCTGGAACCTCGATCCGGCGCAGATCGCGAAACTCGACGCAGCCAGCGCCGTCACGCCGCCCTACCCTTACTACCCGTATTGGAACGGACAATTCGCCGAACGTAATCCGGCACCGGTCTGAACCCACTCTCCCTCCCCCCTCGTCTCGTTTCGTCCTGTCCTGGAGTCCTCATGAAAGCCGTCGCCCTGACCCGCTACCTGCCCATCGACGATCCGCAGTCGCTGCTCGACGTCGAACTGCCCGCGCCGAACGCAAGCGGCCACGACCTGCTGGTGCGGGTCGAGGCCGTCTCGGTCAACCCGGTCGACACCAAGCTGCGCTCGCCGAAGCCGCAGGTCGAAGCACAGCCACGCGTGCTCGGCTACGACGCCGCCGGCGTGGTCGAGGCCGTCGGCGAAGCCGTCACTCGTTTCAAGGTCGGCGACCGCGTCTACTACGCCGGCGACATCACCCGTCCCGGCACCAACAGCGAGTTGCATCTGGTCGACGAACGCATCGTCGGCGCGGCACCGAAGTCGCTGAGCGCGGCCGAAGCCGCGGCCCTGCCGTTGACCGCGATCACCGCCTGGGAGTTGTTGTTCCAGCGCATGCCCTACGACAGCGAGCACGGCGGCCGCGGCAAGAGCTTGCTGATCATCGCCGGCGCCGGCGGGGTGGGCTCGATCGCGATCCAGATCGCCAAGCGCGCCGGCTTCCACGTCGTCGCCACCGCCTCGCGTGCCAAAACGGTCGAGTGGTGCAGGCGCATGGGCGCCGACGAGGTGGTCGACCATCGTCAACCGCTGGCGCCGCAGCTGCAGGCGCTCGGCATCGAACAGGTCGATGCCGCGCTGAACCTGGCCGACACCGATCGCTACTGGGACGTGCTCGGCGAGCTGCTGGCGCCGCAGGGCCACGTCGGTCTGATCGTCGAACCGAGCGGCGCCTTGAAGATCGGCGACCCGTACAAGGCCAAGTGCATCGGCATCCACTGGGAAATGATGTTCGCGCGCCCGCGCTTCCGCACCGCCGACATGATCGAACAAGGCCGCTTGCTCGACCGCGTCGCCGAACTGATCGATGCCGGCGAACTTAAGGGCACGCACACCGAAACCTTGGGCAAGATCGATGCCCAGACCTTGCGCGAAGCGCATCGGCGTCTCGAGTCGGGTACGACGATCGGCAAGGTGGTATTGGCCGGGTGGTGAGGGAGCGTTCCTGCATCACCGAGGCATGACTCTGAAGTCTGTCGGGGCCGGCATGCCGGCCCCTTTCCTTTCCTCTATATCGCTTACGACTCACGCCGCCTTAGGCGCGCTGCGCGCTTCTTCGTAGCTGTCGAACACCATCGAGGCCGAGGCCCGGCCCTGCGTCAACGAACGCAAGGTGGTCGTATAGCCCGACAACTGCGCCAGCGGCGCGCGCGCGGTGACGTCGGTGCGACTGCCCTTGTCCTCGATCGACAACACGCGTCCGGAACGCCGCTGCAGGTCGCCGACCACGTCGCCGACGTTGCCCGCCGGCGTATCGACTACCAGCGCCATCACCGGTTCGAGCAAGGTCGTGCCGGCCAAGGCCAACGCCGTCTTCAGCGCATCCGAGGCGGCGCGCTGGAACGCGAGTTCCGACGAATCCACCGCATGCGTCTCGCCGTCGACCAGGCTCACGCTGAGGCCGACCACCGGGTAACCGCGAGGGCCTTCCGCCAGCGCCGCACGCAGGCCTTTCTCGGTCGCGGCGACGAAGTTTCTCGGCACCACGCCGCCGCTGGTGCGGTCGACGAACTCGAACTGACCGTCGCTGCGCGGCGTCACATCGATCACCACGCGCGCGAACTGGCCGGAACCGCCGTTCTGCTTCGACAGCTTGCCTTCCACGCCCGCCACCGGCTTGCTCGGTGTTTCCTGATAGGCCACGCGCGGCGAACCGGTGCGCACCTCGACGCTCCACTCCTGGCGCAGGCGCTCGACCATGACGTCGAGATGCAGCTCGCCCATGCCCCACACCAGCGTTTCGCCGGTCTCGGCATCCGTGCCGACGCGGAACGACGGGTCCTCCTGGGCCAGGCTCGCCAGGCCCTGTCCGAGACGGATCAGGTCGCTGGCCTTGCCGGCCGTCAGACGCCACGACAACACCGCCGGCTGGGCCTGGATCGAATCCAGCACCAGCTTGCGCTCGACGCCACTCAGGCTTTCGCCGCTGACCGCGTCCTTCCAACCCGCCACCGCGACGATTTCACCGGCATAGGCCACCTCGACGTCCTGGCCGCGATTGGCCTGCACGACCTGCAGACGGCCGACGCGTTGCGCGCGCCCACGGCCCGAGGCCCACACCGTGTCGCCGACCCGCAAGGTGCCGGAGTACAAACGGATGAACGACAGCGCGCCGTGCTCCTGGTGCACGATCTTGAACAACAGACCGCTCAGGGGGCCGGCCGCGTCGGCAGCGAGGGTCACCTCGCCGACTTCGCTTTCGGCCTGGACCGCAGGACGGTCCAGCGGCGACGGCAGGTAATCGACGATCGCGTCCAACAGCGTTTCCACGCCCTTGTTCTTGAACGCCGAGCCGGCCAGCACCGGCGTGCCCGCGCCTTTCAGAGTGGCGCGTCGCAACGCCGCCTTGAGCAGCGCGGCATCGATGGCGCGCGCATCGAGGAAAGCCTCGGCGAGTTCGTCGTCGTGGTCGGCGACTTGTTCGACCAGGCGGTTACGCAGCGGCGCGTACTCGGCGTCCTCATCGTCGCTCCAGGCGCGCCGCAGGCTCGCACCGGCGTCGTCCCACAGCACCACGCTACGATCGACGAGATCGACCCAACCGCGCAATTCGCTTTCCGCGCCGAGCGGCCAACCGATCGGCCACGGCGTCGCGTCGAGCTTATCGCGCATCTGCGCGAGCACGAGATCGAACGACGCGCCGACGCGGTCCATCTTGTTGACGAACGCGACCAGCGGCACGCCGTGACGGCGCGCCTGGCGCCATACGGTTTCCGATTGCGGCTGCACGCCGTCCACCGCACTGAACACGGCGACCGCACCGTCGAGCACGCGCAGGGAACGCTCCACTTCGATCGCGAAATCGATATGGCCCGGGGTGTCGATGATCGTCAGCCGGTGTTCGGCCTGGTCCTGCGGCGTCCAGAAGGTCTGCACCGCGGCCGCGCCGATGGTGATGCCGCGGCGTTGCTCGATCTCGGTGTAGTCGGTGGTCGCGGCGCCGTCGTGGACTTCGCCGACGCGATGGATGGCGCCGGTTTTCCACAACAGACGTTCGGTCAGCGTGGTCTTGCCAGCGTCGACGTGGGCGATGATGCCGAGGTTGCGCCAGCGGGAGGGGGTGGAAACGCTACGAAGCGTGGTGTTCATGAGAATGCTTGCCTTGTTGCCAACACGGGAGGCCGCGCGTCCCTGTTGGCTACGGGGCGCGCGGCTAGGTTTGAGTTTCGGCCGTGGAATTCATGGCACGTTCTCCTTGGTTTTCCGGGTATTGCGGTGAAGGGAATCCGACGCGGGAACCGGTTCGGTCCGGTCCGGCGAAAAACAGCGGGCAATAAAAAAGCACCCTTGCGGGTGCTCTGTTCTGGTGTGGCTTCGATCGGTCGATTACATCGACCCGGAACCGAAGACCACAGGAGGCAGGCGCACCCGGCCCGCGCTCTCGCGCTGGGCTTGCAGCGATATCAGTAGCGGGAACGACTTCATGGATGCGGTGCGACTGCGGTTTTGGGTGTGCATAGAGTAAGGCCGGCGCGGCGGGAGTCAATCGGGTCCAGCCCGGAATCCGTGGGATTTATCGTTCCACCTGATGCACAAAGGCGGAGCGTGTTAGCGGTCAACCGAGGATTCGTGGGCGTGCGAACCGTTTCTCCCCATTGAGGCTCAGCGGGCGCACAAACTTCTGCCCCCTTTGCAGAGGGGGCGAGCGCCCGGCGCGGGCTTCGTTGCTGACTGACGTTCGCAGAGCGGGGGGATTTGCTTTGGGCTTTGGCTGTAGCAAGAGCGAAAGCAAATTCCCCTGCCCCCCTTTGTCAAAGGAGGGAACTGCAGGAACTGGTGAGAGGTGTAACGGAACGAGGCGGCACGCCGCCTCGCGATTACGCCGCCTTGTCTTCGAGCTTGCGCTTGAGCACGGCCACGGCTTCGGCCCAAGGATTACCGCCGCGACGCTTGCTGGTCGCCAACACCAGGTCCGAGGGCTCGAACACGTTGAGGTTATGGGTGATCGGCGTGGTCAGGATGTACTGCGCATCGGTGGCGCGCAGGAAGCGCCCGACTTTCTCGATGTTGAACACGTCCAAGTGGGCGAAGGGTTCGTCGATGAAGACGAAGCCGCCCGGCTGGTCTTCGTCGCGCAACAAAGCCACCAACAGCAACAAGGACTTCATCACCTGCTGTCCGCCCGAGGCTTCGCCGTCGTCGAGGCCGATCCAGCCCTTACGGTCGAAATCGAAGCGCACCGACAGGCCGGCCTGGGCCAGAGCGACGTCGTCGTTGGCCAGTTCGGGCATGTCGGCGTCGACGCCGATGCCGGCGAGCTCGCCGAGCGCGGCGAGGTTCTTCTTGTAGCGGCGCACGGTGGCGCGCAAGACGTTGATGTAGGCGCCGCGTGCTTCCTGGGTCAGGCGCTTGGCGCGTTCCAGATGCGATTCGCGACGGCCGATGGAGTTCTCCAGTTCGCCGTGATCGGCGGCGATCTTGTCGCGCAGCGGGATGCAGGACTCGTCGTCGACGAAACCGCCGCGGGCGAGACGGTCGTCCATGCGCTCGATCTCGCGACGCACCGCCGAAGCGCTTTCGTATTCCTCGCGGGCGGCGGCGAGCGCGACGGCGCTGCGCCAGGCCTCCGGCATCATCGCGCGCTTGCGGCGGTAGTCGAGGATGCGCTGGATCAGGCTCTGGCGTTCGCCGTTGATCTGTTGCGCGCGTTCGCGCAGCTCGCGGGCGAGCGCGTCGATCTGGCCCTGACGCTTGGCCGCGGCGATGCCTTCGGCCTTGTCCTGCTCGGCGGCTTCGTCGATCTTGGCGCGCGCTTGCGCCAGTGCTGCGGCGGCTTCGGCGGCCGCTTCGGCCAGACCGGGCAGCCGCGCTTGCGCATCGGCGAATTCGGCCGCACGGGTGACCAGTTCCTGCGCGGCGTCGAGCCCCATCAGGCGCGATTGCTCGGCGTCGACGCGCTGGCTCAGTTCCTGCAGCTCGGCTTCGCGCGCCTGGGTGCGCTGGGTGATCGCGGCGAGTTCGGCGCGCAACTCGGCCAGGTGCGACTGGCGTGCGCCGGTGCCGAAGTGGTGTTGGGTGCCGCCGATATGGCGGCCGCCGCGGCTTTCGCGCAGATAGCCCTTCTGGGTGATCCAGTCCTGCCCGGCCGGCAGGCGCGAGCCGTGTTCGATGTCGGTGACGCGGCGGATGCGGTCGAGCTGGCGCGGCAACCACGCCGGCGGATCGGCCGAGAAGCGCACGACTTCGAGCAAGGTGCCGGCGCCGGCCTTCGGCACCGGCGCGCGTTCGGCGACGATGAAGTGGCGGTACTGCTGGCTTTCGCCGAGCTTCCAGGCGACGCGGGCGTCCTTGGGGTTCTCCAGCACCAGCAGATGCCGGTACGGCGCGAGTACGGCCTCGATCGCGACCGACCATTGCGGGTCGGTGATCTCGACCAGTTCGGTCAGCACATGGTGCTTGATGCCGGCCTGGTCGAGGCCGGCGCGGAAATCTCGCTCGAACGGCTCGACGACGCGGCCGCCGCCGCTGAGGGCGGCGATCTGCGCGGAAATCTCGCCGCTGCGCTTGCGGTCGCGCTCGGCTTCGAGCTTGAGTTCGGCTTGGCGGCGACGGCCGCTCTCGACGCTGGCGCTAAGCGCTTCGACGTCGATAGCGCCGCGCTGCGCCTGCAGCTTGGCCAGCTCATCGCGACGCTTGACCAGCATCTCGGCGTCGCGCGCGGCATCGCGGGCCTGGGTGAAGGCCTGTTCGCTGGCCGTCACCTGGCGGCGCGCTTCGCGCATCGCTTCCTGCAGCACGTCGCGGCCGGTCGCGGCGACGGCGTCCTGCGCGCGCATCTCTTCCAGCACCCGCTCGCGTTCGCGCAAAGCGCGGCGCAGACCGGTCAGGCGCGGCTTGGCGCCGTCGATCACGGCGCGCTGATCGGCCAGTTCGACCTTCGGCGCGATTTCGCTTTCCAGGCGCTGGCGCTGATTGCGCAGGGCGTTGCCTTCCTCGAACGAACGCACGTCGGCCTTGGCCGATTCCAGGCGCAGATGCAGGCCGGCCAGGTCCTGGCCGAGCTGCTGCAGTTCCTTCTCGACGTCGAACTGCTCGGTGCGGGCGCGCTGGTAGTCATCGAGCACGGCCTTGTCTTCGAACACGTCGAAGATCAGCTGCAGCAGTTCGCGCGGCGAGTACTGGCAAAGCTTGTCGGTCGCGCCCTGTTCGAGGGTCAACACGCGGCAGATCGCGCGGGTCAGGCCGGCACCGGCCAGACGCACGCGGTAGTCGCGCACGCCCAGCCATTCGCCGCCTTGCTCCAGGGTCTCCACCGGCGTGTCGCCGGCGACGATCTGGTAGTCGCGGCTCCAGTCGCCGCCGCGCTTGCGGATGCGGCAGGCCAGGGTGACCACGTCGTCCTTGATCGGGAAGAACGGCCGGCCGCCGCGCCGGTCGGGGCGATTGCTGACCACCGCGCGCAACCAGGCATACGGCTTGCCGTTGTGGCGCAGATAAGTCTTGTAGTCGCGCGCAGTGTCGCGATCCTCGATCGCGAGCAGGGTGCGCAGCGCATCGAGCAAGGTGGTCTTGCCCGAACCGTTGGGGCCGACCACGGTGACGATGGACGCATCCAGCGGCAGTTGGAAGCGCTGCCAATAGTCCCAGTGCACGACTTCGAGCGAGCGGAATTCAAACATCGGCCGCGGCCTCCTCGTCGTGCTTCAGTTCGGTGGAAGTAGCCGCTTCGTCGTCGCTGTCGACTGCGTCGGCCGCTTCGTCGCTTGCGGCAGCCTCTGCATCCGCATCGGCATCGGCATCTGCATCTGCATCTGCATCGACGCCATCGGCTTCATCCGTCGCGACCTCCGGCAACGGTTCCGCAGCGTCGGCGTCTGGCGCCATCGCGGATTCGTATTCGGCGTTCGCCTCGGCATAGGTATCGAGGTCGGAATAGATGCCGGCCTCGATGTCGGCCAGCAAGGCCGCATCGGCCTCGGCTTCGGCCGCGCTCTCGCCTTCGGGTTCGGCGCTCTCGGCGCTGTAGTGGCGCGCTTCGGCGACGACGAAAGACAAGGCACCGTTCATGACCCGGCCGGCGATGCGTTCGTAATCCAGTGCCAAATCCAGCAACGGCCCCTCATGGATACGCTCCTTGCGGCGGACGATGAACCCCTGCCGGGCCAGCGAACCCAGGTTGAACTGGATGCGGGTCTTGCCGCCGAGCTTCTCGCCGAAGTCGGCGAGCAAGGTGCGCTCGTTGATCGGTTCGACCACTTCGGCGCCGACCGGAATCGGCTTGAGCTCGGCGAACATCTGCTCCTGGTCCTGATCGCGGTCGGCCTGTTGGCGCGCGATCTGGCGCTGACGCTTGGGCAGCACCAACAGCGCCCACAACACCACCAACAGCGCGACGGCGTCGCGGTCGAGTTGCAGATTGGTCGAGGACCAGGCCTTGGCGCTGCCGAACACCGCCGATTCCTGCGGACGGGCGATGCCCACGGCGATGTTGGCGGCGTAAGGATGTTCGAGCAGGCGCAGGCCGGCCGCGGCGAGGCGGCGGTCGAGGTCGTTGCGCTGTTCGGCGTCGGTCAGCAGTTCGCGGACCGCTGCGTCGTCGCGCGGCAGCCAACGCTCGGCGATCAGGCGCGCGATCAAAGAGGCGATGGGATCGTTCATCGGGTGTCTGCGGTGTCCTTGGTCGCTTTGGCGCGCTTGCCCGAGGGCGCGGCGCCGCGCCCGGAGGCGGTCTTGTGCTTGGGTTTGGCCTCGGCCTTGCGTTCGTCCTGGGACGCTTCGCCGCCGTCGGGGGTTTCGTGCTTCGCCGCGCGTTTGCGCGGCGCGCGCGCGGCCAGTCGCATTTCCTCGCTGACCGCTTCGAGGCGGCCGCGGCTCATGTAGGCCACGCCGGCACGATCGACGATTTCGAATTCCGGCTCGACCCGCCACGACAGCGGCAGCCGCGCCATCGAGGCGCTGACGCCGTTGCGGTTCTCCGCGCCGGGATCGCCGATCAGGCCGAGCAAGGACAAGCGATAGGCGCTGATCGAGAAGCTGTCCTGCGGCACCACGTCGATCAATTCGGAAGCATCGCCGGTCAGCGACATCAACTCGTCCAGCCAACGCTCGGCGAACTGGAAGTCGGTGGCCGCGGCTGGCGAAGCGTCGGTGTCGGGCGCGGCCTGCGCCGGCGGCAGGGATTGGTCTTCGCGCGCTTCGCGTTCGCGTTCGACCAGTTCGTACTCGGCGACGTCGAGCGCGATCGGCGCCAGCATGAAGGCCGGAATCGCCGAACGCGCGAGCACGTCGTCGGCATGCGCGGCGAGCGCCTCGATGTCGAGCCCGCGCAAATAGCGGTTGACGTCCGAGGACGACAGACCGCTCGCGCCCAGGTGCACGCGATGACGGTCGAGCTGGCTCAGCGCGCGCTGGAACACCGAGGCCTGGCGCAGCATCGCGCTCTGGGCGCGGCCGATCTGCTGGGCGACGCGATGGGTGTGGCTGTCGAGTTCGACGTCCGAGGAAATCTCCTCGACGATCTCGGTGCCCTTCTCGATCCAGCGCCAGGCCGATTGCAAGGTGCCGGCGGCGCGCTGGATGCGGTGTTCGGAACCGCTGAGCACCGCTTGGTCGAAGTCCTCGCGCAATTCGTTGAGGCGCGACAACAAATGTTGCAGATCGTCCGAACGCACCCGGCCGACCGCCTGGCCGGCGGCGATCTGGGCGGTGACGTAGGCCAGTTCGTCGCCTTCGCGGTTGAACTGCAGCAGCAGGCCGATCGAGGCCAGCGCCTGGCGCCCGACCGGGCTGATCCGGTAGCGCTGGGTTTCGCCGTCCCACAGCAACAGGTCGTTCTCGCGCAGGCGGCCGATCACGGTGTCGAACTTGACCGGGTCGAGGTAGCCGAAGTGTTCGCGCAACTCCTGCGGCGTCCAGTCCGGGGCCTGGCCGCGCTCGCCGATGGCGCGCAGCACCAGCAGCCGCACCATCACCGACTCTTCGCCGCCGTGGAACAAGGTGGAGAACGCGCGCAGCAGATCGCGCGCGCCCAGCAGCGGCTACAGGTCGGGCAGATCGGCGGCGACGATGTCGGCGCGCAGGTAATCCTGGAGGCTGTGGTCTGGGGCGACGTCCATGGACTCGGGACTACGGAAGGTCGGGCATGTTCGGCGATGGGTCCGGTCCGTGACAACCGTTGCAATCCGCCGCGTTCGGTGCCTGTCCTCGCGCGGCTTTGACGGGGACCTTGAATTAGCACGGCTTTCCCGGCATCGTGCACAATCCATACGCCAGCGTATCCAGCCCAGCATGTCCACGGCCGCCAGCAACTCCGCCCCGCATCCGCTCTATCCGCAGCTGTTCGCACCGCTGGACCTGGGCTTCTGCACCCTGCCCAACCGCGTGCTGATGGGCTCGATGCATACCGGCCTGGAAGACAAGGCCGCCGACTTCCCCAAGCTGGCGGCCTATTTCGGCGAACGCGCGGCCGGCGGGGTCGGCCTGATCGTCACCGGCGGCTTCGCCCCGAACATCGTCGGCTGGCTCAAGCCCTTCGGCGGCAAGCTCAGCTGGCCCTGGGAAACCGCCAAGCACCGCCAGGTGACCCGCGCCGTGCACGAGCACGGCGGGCGCATCTGCATGCAGATCCTGCACGCCGGGCGCTACGGCTATCACCCGCTGCAGGTGGCGCCGAGCAAGCTCAAGGCACCGATCAACCCCTTCACCCCGCGCGCGCTGTCGGCCGGCGGCGTCGAACGCCAGATCAAGGCCTTCGTGCGCACCGCCAGGCTCGCCCGCGAAGCCGGCTACGACGGCGTCGAGGTGATGGGCTCGGAAGGCTATCTGCTCAACCAGTTCACCGTGCCGCGCACCAACAAGCGCAAGGACGCCTGGGGCGGCGACACCGCCCAGCGCATCCGTTTCTGCGTCGAGATCGTGCGCCGCATCCGCGAGGCCTGCGGGCCGGACTTCATCATCATCTACCGCCTGTCGATGATCGACCTGGTCGACGAAGGCTCGAGCTGGGCCGACGTGGTGGTGCAGGCCAAGGCCATCGAAGCCGCCGGCGCCACCCTGATCAACACCGGCATCGGCTGGCACGAAGCGCGGGTGCCGACCATCGCCACCTCGGTGCCGCGCGGCGCCTTCACCGGCATCACCGCGCGCCTCAAGCCCGAGGTCGGCCTGCCGCTGATCACCACCAACCGCATCAACATGCCCGACGTGGCCGAGCGCATCCTCGCCGCGGGCGAGGCCGACATGGTGTCGATGGCGCGGCCGCTGCTCGCCGATTCGCACTGGGTGGCGAAGGCGCGCGCGCAGCGCAGCGCCGACATCAACACCTGCATCGGCTGCAACCAGGCCTGCCTGGACCACGTGTTCCAGAACAAGCACGCCAGCTGCCTGGTCAATCCGCGCGCCTGCGCCGAGACCGAGCTGAACTACCTGCCGACCCGCGCGCCCAAGCGCATCGCCGTGGTCGGCGCCGGCCCGGCCGGGCTGGCCTGCGCCACGGTCGCGGCCGAACGCGGCCATCGCGTGACCTTGTTCGACGCCGCCGACGAAATCGGCGGCCAGTTCAACCTGGCCAAGAAGATTCCCGGCAAGGAAGAGTTCCACGAAACCCTGCGCTACTTCGGCGGCAAGATCGAGCAGACCGGGGTCGAGCTGCGCCTGGGCACGCGCGCCGACGCGGCCGCGCTGGCCGGTTTCGACGAGGTCGTGCTGGCCACCGGCATCGCTCCGCGCCAGGTGAATTTCCCCGGCGCCGATCACCCCAAGGTCTGTTCCTATCTCGACGTGCTCAAGGGCCACGTAGTGCCGGGCAAGCGCGTGGCGATCATCGGCGCCGGCGGCATCGGCTTCGACGTCGCCGAGTACCTGGTCCACGAAGGTCATTCGGTCAGCCTCGACCCGGCGCGCTGGCGCGCCGAATGGGGCGTCGACCTGAGCTACGGCGACAACCGCGGCGGCCTGGTCGAAGCGCGGCCGGAACCGCCGGCACGCGAGGTCTGGCTGCTGCAGCGCAGCCCGGGCAAGCCCGGCGCGAAGCTCGGCAAGACCACCGGCTGGATCCACCGCGCCACCCTCAAGGCCAAGCAGGTGCGCATGATCGGCGGGGTCGAATACATCGGCGTCGACGACGACGGCTTCCGCATCCGCGTAGACGGCAGCGAGCAATTGCTGCCGGTCGACCAGGTGGTGATCTGCGCCGGCCAGGAACCGTTCAAGCCGCTCGCCGCGGCGCTCGCCGACAACGGCAAGCCGGTGCACGTAATCGGCGGCGCCGACGTCGCCGCCGAACTCGACGCCAAACGCGCGATCGACCAAGGTAGCCGGCTTGCGGCTGCCTTGTAACGACATGCAGCAGCCGGCTTGCGGCTGCCTTATGACGACACGCAGCAGCCGGCTTGCGGCTGCGCTGCGATGACTACTCGCAGCCGCCGAGTCGGCGCAGCGCTGCAGGCATACATATATATGTCTGCGGCGTAACGATTCGCGGCCGCAGCCGGCTCGATGCAGGCCAGGAACGCTCGCCTTGATGGCCACGCGGCACCCCAGGTGTCGTGGTCGGAGCTTGCGCCACTCCCACCCCTGGGGTCCGGAGTGGC
The DNA here is from genome assembly GCF_001442535.1 of Lysobacter antibioticus. NCBI lineage: Bacteria > Pseudomonadati > Pseudomonadota > Gammaproteobacteria > Lysobacterales > Lysobacteraceae > Lysobacter > Lysobacter antibioticus. Next base: position 3,658,503 of record NZ_CP013141.1, read on the forward strand.
CGGACAGTCCCGAATCCAGCCGATTCCCGAGTCCACCTGGGCCCGGAGACGCCAAATCCACGCTGCCGGCTCCGTCGACCAGGCTGGCTCAACGAGGACTGAGACGGGCCGGGCACGGTTCGTGCCGGGCTGAAGCCCAATGAAACCAAGGGTCTAGGCCCTATTCAGAATAAAAACTCCAACTAATTTAGAAACTTAGAAATTGTCGTTCAGGGTTTGTTTGGCAAGCCGTCGCTACCTTGCGCCAACTTTTCCGCCACCCCTGCAGAGGTGGCATCCCACACCGCCCGCGTCGGACAAGACACGGTTCCCGGTGACGGGGCAAAGCGCGCCGTAGAGCCGCCGCCCTCCCCAGTACGCCATGCGGCCTCACCGCTGTCGCCATCTCCCGATTCATGGAGATGGAAGACGGAGTGCGGCCAGCGCAACGGAGCAAGGAGTCAACGATGAAACTGGCCTGGATCCTGTGGTTGGCCTCTGTATTGCCGCCACAAACCGCCGATTCGCTGTGTTTGAGCACCACCGTGTACCTGGAAGCCCGCGATCAGTCCCTGCGCGGCCAGCAAGCCGTCGCCGAGGTCGCCCTGCGCCGTCGCGACAGCGGCCTGTGGGGCACGACGGTCTGCCAGGTGGTCACCGCCAACAAGCAGTTCGCCCCGAGCCTGGTCTCGCCGGGCACCCGTCTGAACAACAGCGAGGCCTGGACCGAGTCGGTCAACGTCGCCTTGGCCGCCGAACGCAACTGGGCCCTGCCGGCCGGTCAGCGCAAGGAAATCGTGCCGGGCGCGAGCCACTTCGCCGCCCTCGCGATCGCCAGCCCGTCCTGGCGCAACGCCTATCAGGTCGCGACCATCGGCGATCACACCTTCTACAAGGTGCAGAAGCTCAAGCCGCGCCGCGTCGTCGCCGAGGCCGAGCTGCCCAAAGGCGTCAGCAAAGGCTGATGCCTCATAAGGGCTGAAGCATCAGCAAAGGCTGATGCCGCGTTCATGGCATCCGCATAGCGCCGATGTCGTAACGCTCCGTTGCAGTCTCCTCCTTGAGGATACGAAGCAGGTCGGTGATAGTCGCCGACCTGTTTTTTTCTTTCCATGGAGGCGTTAAGCATGAAGCTCTACAGCAAGCCCGGTGCGTGTTCGACGGCCGACCATATCGCCCTGCAATGGACCGGCGGCGCGTTCGAAGTCGAAGTGATGGACAAGGACTCGATCAAGGCGCCCGCCTTCCTCGCCATCAATCCGGCCGGCGCAGTGCCGGCGGTGGTCGACGGCGACTTCGTGCTGACTCAGAACGCCGCGATCATGGGCTACATCGCCGACACCTTTCCGCAGGCGCAGCTGACCGGCGACGGCAGCGCGCAGCAGCACGCCGAAGCCGCGCGTTGGCTGGCCTTCGTGAACTCCGACGTGCACCCGGCGTTCCTGCCTATCTTCGCGCCCGGCAGGTTCCATCCCGACCCCGCCCAGGCCGATACGATGCGCCAGCACGCGCGCGAGCGTTTGCGCAGCCTGTATGCGAGCGCCGACCAGCGCCTGGCCGATCGCGAATGGATCGCCGGCTTCCGCAGCTACGCCGATCCCTATCTCTACATCACCCTGCGCTGGGCCGACTCGGTCAAGGTCGACTTGTCCGGCTACGAGCATCTGGCCGCGTTCAAGCGCCGCATGGAAGCCGACGCCGGCGTGCAGGCGGCGTTGAAGGCCGAAGGCCTGCTCTAAAGAGGTCTGCTGCATGCATTGCAGAACGACGCATCGATGGATGCGTCGTTCTAGTGCGAACGCAACAACAGCATCGGGTTTGTAGGAGCGGCGACATCGCTTTTGGGTAGGAGCGGCGCGAGCCGCGACAGACGAAGCGGTGCGGCCTCAACTCAAGATAGAACGCACAGGAACAAGGCATCGGCGCGCGGTCTGCAGCGATACGCACGAGCCGATATCGTCATCGATCGAAAGATCGCGGTCGCGGCTCGCGCCGCTCCTACCCTTTGCATCCGATGCAGGCTGCGATCAAACGCCGGCCGCGAAGCGATCTTCGATCTCGGCGGCGATGTTGTCCTTGCGCACCTTGGCCAAGGCGGCACTGAGGTCGGGCAGCAACTCGGCGAGTTCTTCGCTGTTGCCACAGCGCTCGATCTTGAGCTGCAGGAAATAACCGCGCAGCCCCAGATGCTCGCGCACGGTTTCGGTCATCAAGGTGTACAAGGTCTGGTAACGCTGCGCGGCATCGGCCGGCGAAACCGGCGGCGGCACCACCGCGGCGAAGGCGATGCCGGGCGTCGGCGCATGCGCGGTCATCGTCGCGGCCACGGCCGCCGACGAGGCGATCAGCCCCATCCTTTCCAATTGCTCCAACGCATCGGTCGGGCCGTGCAGGCTCGCAATCAGATCGCGCAGGTGGCGCACGCTGCGATCGCCGTCGACGATCAGCAGGATCGAACGCAAGACCGGCGGCAATTTGCGCGAGCGGTTCTGGATTTCGTCTCGACCGTCGTTGGTCTTAACCGGCATATCGCTGTCGCGCATGGTGTTCCCCGTGTTGAATCCCGTCGCACGACGGATGTCCGAGGCCGGAGGCGCGGCGTCTGCTCCCCAAGCCGTGCGCGTATGCGCGCGGCCGCGCCGTTGTCCTCCCGGCTGGTCCGGGACTATGCCATGTCGCACCATGACGTTTCTGTGTCCTATTCGACGTTAGTCGTATGCAGCAATCGCTACGCTGGGCGCCGCGAGCGCAAACGCAAAAGGCCAGGCACGAAGCCTGGCCTTTTGCGTGGCCGTCCTGCGTTTATGCCGCCGGCGCGAAGCCGGCGGCGCGCGCTCAGCGCTGCTCGATCGGCACGTAGGCGCGGTCTTCCGGGCCGGTGTAGTTCGCGCTCGGGCGGATGATCTTGCCGTCCTCGCGCTGCTCGATCACGTGCGCGCTCCAACCGGTGGTGCGCGCGATCACGAACAGCGGAGTGAACATCGGCGTCGGGATGCCCATCATGTGATAGGCCGAGGCCGAGTACCAATCCAGGTTCGGGAACATCTTCTTCAGGTCCCACATCAGGTTCTCGATGCGCTCGCTGACGTCGAACAGGGTCTGGTTGCCGCCGTCCTTGCACAGGCTGCGCGAGAGCTCCTTGATGATCGGGTTGCGCGGATCGCCGACCGTATAGACCGGGTGGCCGAAGCCGATCACGATTTCCTTGCGCTCGACGCGGGCGCGGATGTCGGCCTCGGCCGCATCGGCGTCGCCGTAGCGCGAGATGATGTCCATCGCAACTTCGTTGGCGCCGCCGTGCTTCGGGCCGCGCAGCGCGCCGATCGCGCCGGTGATGCACGAATGCAGGTCCGAACCGGTGCCGGCGATGACGCGCGCGGTGAAGGTCGAGGCGTTGAACTCGTGCTCGGCGTACAGGATCAGCGACTTGTCCAGCGCATCGGCATGCAGCGCGCTCGGCGGCTCGCCGTGCAGCAGGTGCAGGAAGTGCGCGGCGACGCTGTCGTCGTCGGTCTCGCAGTCGATGCGGCGGCCGTTGCGGGTGAAGTGCCACCAATACAGCAGCATCGAGCCGAAGCTGGCGATCAGGCGATCGGCGATGTCGCGCGCCTCGGAGGCGACGTGGCCTTCGCGCTCGGGCAGCACGGTGCCGAGCACCGAACAACCGGTGCGCAGCACGTCCATCGGGTGCGCATTGGCCGGCACCAGTTCCAGCGCGTCGGTGACGATCGCCGGCAGCCCGCGCAGGCGCTTGAGCTTGATCTTGTAGGCCTTGAGCTGCGAGGCCGTCGGCAGCGCGCCGTGCACCAACAGGTGCGAGACTTCCTCGAAGGTCGACTTGGTCGCCAGGTCGTGGATGTCGTAGCCGCGGTAGTGCAGGTCGTTGCCGCTGCGGCCGACGGTGCACAGCTCGGTATTGCCGGCGGCGGTGCCGCTGAGGGCGACGGATTTCTTGGGCTTGGGCAGGGTCTGTTGCGTATCGCTCATGGTCCTTCCTCTAGATAGATGGTCTTCTCTTCCCTATCCCCTCTCCCGTTCGTGGGAGAGGCAAGGGTGAGGGCGCGCGACGTCCGGCTACATCGTGGCTGGAAGTTCGCTGGCCCTCATCCGGCCTGTCGGCCCCCTTCTCCCGCTTGCGGGAGAAGGGAAATCAAATACCCCTCCCGCTTGCGGGAGAAGGAAAATCAAATACTCCTCCCGCTCGCGGGAGAAGGGAGTCGGTAGTCTCAACCGTTCTTCTTGGCGAACAGCGCGTCGAGCTTGCCTTCGAAGGCGTGGTAACCGATGCGGTCGTACAGCTCTTCGCGGGTCTGCATCGTGTCGACCACGTTCTTCTGGTGGCCGTCGCGGCGGATCGTCTGGTAGACGTTCTCGGCGGCCTTGTTCATGGCCCGGAACGCCGACAGCGGATACAGCTGGATGGCGACGCCGGCCGAGGCCAGCTCGTCGCGGGTGAACAGCGGGGTCTGGCCGAATTCAGTGATGTTGGCCAGCACCGGCACCTTGACCGCATCGACGAAGCGGCGGTAAGTCGGCAGATCGTAGGCGGCCTCGGCAAAGATGCCGTCGGCGCCGGCCTCGACGCAGGCGATCGCGCGCTCGATCGCGGCGTCGACGCCGTCGACCGCGATCGCGTCGGTACGCGCGATCAGGAAGAACGCGGGATCGGTCTTGGCGTCGGCCGCGGCCTTGACCCGGTCGACCATTTCGTCGGCCGACACGATTTCCTTGCCCGGGCGGTGGCCGCAGCGCTTGGCGCCGACCTGGTCCTCGATATGGCAGCCGGCCGCGCCGGCCTTGATCAGCGACTTGACCGTGCGCTCGATGTTGAACGCGCTCGGGCCGAAGCCGGTGTCGATGTCGACCAGCAACGGCAAGTCACAGACATCGGTGATGCGGCGCACATCGATCAGCACGTCCTCGAGCGTGTTGATGCCCAGGTCCGGCAGGCCCAGCGAACCCGCGGCGACGCCGCCGCCGGACAAGTAGATCGCGCGATAACCGGCGCGCTTGGCGAGCAGCGCGTGATTGGCGTTGATCGCGCCGATCACCTGCAACGGCGATTCTTCGGCGAGCGCGGCGCGGAACTTCGCGCCAGCGGACAGTAGCGTCATCTTGGAACTCCGGATGGCCCGGGCGGGGCGATCCGGCATTTTAACCCGCCCCGCCGACCCGCCGATGACGGCCCCGTACAGTCGCCCGGGCCACGCCCGCGACAGCGGTCCCAGACCGGCTCTCAGGGGCTTCAGCCGAGCTTCGGCTCCACCCGGTCGTGGTGGCCGTGGCCTTCGCTCTTGCGCACCACCACTTCGACCGAGTCGAGCCCTTCGACCTGGTAACGCCCTTCCTGGGTGCGCAGGCAGGCCACCAGATTGCGCAAAGTCGCCTCGTTCAGGCGCAGATGCAGGGCTTCGTCGGCGACTTGCGCGCTGTTGCGCTGCGCCGGCTCGAACACGATCCGCGCCGTGGGGCCGATCAGGCTGAAGGGCTTCCCGAACGGCAGACGCAGCGGCAACAAGGCGAGCAACTCACCGACCTGGCGCGAGTCCAGGGCGATTTCGGTGATCGGCCGGCGCAGCAGGCGTTTTTGCTGGCGCCACTCCAGTTGCTCGGTATAGACCATCGCCGAACTCGAGCCTTCGTGGATGGAGCCTTCGTGCAGGCGCTCGGCGATCTGCACCTCGTCGAGCAGGGATTCGCGATCGAGCTCGGTCACCCACAGCGGCAGGTAATCGAGAAAGACCTCCAGCACCCGCAGCGTCGACCAACGCTTGAGCGCGAACTCTTCCTCGTTGGTGATGCCGACCGCCTGCAGGAACTCGACCCGGCCGTTCTCGGTCTCGATCGCCGGCAGCTCGGGATCGGGCGCGAACGCCACCGCCTGGATGCGGGTCGCGGTGTCGGCGGCGATCGGGCCGTTGGCGTTGAGGTAATGCCCGGCGTGGAACGCGTTGCCGCTCTCGAACACGTAGCGGGCGAGGTTCTGCAGGAAATCCGGCACCCAGGCCGGCGGCGCTTCGGCGTCGTCCGGGTTGGCGAGGCGGAAAGTCAGTTCGAAACCGAAACCGCTGACCTGCGGATCGTCGGAGGTCTTGCGATACAGCTCGCTGAAACCGTAGGTGATGAAGTGCCAGTGCGGCACCGGGGTGATGCGTTTGTAGGCGCGGATGCCCGCCAAGGGTTCGCTGCCGTCGCCGACCAGGGGACCGTAGTGCTTGGGCTCCTGGCGCAGATACAACCGGCTCAAGGCCCGGTCGATCGCATCCCAACCTGGCGCGCTGTCCTGTAGTGCATCCATTACGCGTTCTGCCTCGCTTTTGGCGATGAGAGCGGACGTACCCGCACACTGGGGCCGATGCTAACGCGACTGCGGAAAAAGTTCTGTCAAGAAGCCTATCGCCATCCTCCCCTGCCCTCAACTACCGGCATCGGCCCCGCGCGCCAGGGCGCGGCGGACCTCGTCGAGCGCGGCCGGGTCGTCGAGGGTCGACAGGTCGCCGGGGTCGCGGCTTTCGGCCAGGGCCTGGATCGAGCGCCGCAGCAACTTGCCCGAACGCGTCTTGGGCAGGGCATTGACCACGTACACCCGCGCCGGCCGCGCGACCGCACCGAGCTGCTCGACCACGCAGCGCTGCATGCCGGCCGCGGCCCCGGCGGGGTCCTGGTCGGCGGACTGCTTGAGCGTCGCGAACACCACCGGCACCTGCCCCTTGAGCTCGTCGTGCACGCCGATCACCGCGGCCTCGGCGACGCTGGCATGGCTGGCGACGGACTCCTCGATCTCGCGCGTGCCGAGGCGATGGCCGGCGACGTTGATCACGTCGTCGGTGCGGCCGAGGATGAAGGTGTAGCCGTCCTCGTCGCGGATCGCCCAGTCCAGCGAGCTGTACAGCAGCTCCTTGAAGTGGCTGAAATAACTCGACAGGAAGCGGGCGTCGTCGTTCCAGACCGTGGTCATGCAACCCGGCGGCAGCGGCGGCACGATCACCAGCACGCCCTTCTCGCGCGGGCCGACGTCGGCGCCGGTGGCCTCGTCGATCACCCGCAGGTGATAGCCCGGCGTCGGCAACCCGGGCGAGCCGAACTTGACGGGCTTGAGCTCGAGCCCGGGCATCAGGGACAGCACCGGCCACCCGGTTTCTGTCTGCCAGTAGTTGTCGATGATGGTCTTGCCGATGCCGTCGGTGATCCAGTGCGCGGTCGGCTCGTCGAGCGGTTCGCCGGCGAGGAACAGCCATTGCAGTTTCGACAGGTCGTGTTTCTTCAGCCACGACGCGTCCTGCTTCTTCAGCACGCGGATGCCGGTCGGCGAGGAAAACATGGTGCGCACGCCGTATTGCTCGCAGATGCGCCACCAGATGCCCGGGTCCGGATTCGTCGGCAGCCCTTCGTACAACACCGACGTCGCGCCGGCGATCAGCGGGCCGTAGACGTTATAGGAGTGGCCGACCGCCCAACCGACGTCGGAGGTGGAGAACATCACCTGCCCGGCGCGGATGTCGTAGATCGACCACATCGACAAGGCCAGCGCCACCGCGTAGCCGCCGACGTCGCGTTGCACGCCCTTGGGCTTGCCGGTGGTGCCGGAGGTATAGAGCAGATAGCTGGGCTCGTTGGATTCGAGCCATTCGATTTCGACCTGGGTGCCGTCGTGGCGGGCGCGCAGAGCGGCATGGTCGACGTCGCGCCCGGCGAGGAGGGTCAGCGCCGGGTCCAGACCGCGGCTGACCACCAACACCCGCGACGGCGGCGATTGCGCCTCGGCGCAGGCGGCATCGACCAGCGGTTTGTAGGGAATAACTTTGCCGCCGCGCATGCCGGCGTCGGCGCAGATCAACAGCTTGGGCGTGGCGTCGTCGATGCGCAGGGCCAGGTTGTGCGCGGCGAAGCCGCCGAACACCACCGAATGCACTGCGCCGATACGCGCGCAGGCGAGCATGGCGAACACCGCCTCGGCCATGTTCGGCATGTAGATCACCACGCGGTCGCCGCGCCCCACGTCGAGCGACTTCAGGATCGCCGCGAAGGTGTTCACTTCGCGATGCAATTCGGCGTAACTGACCTCGCGCGTCGATCCGGTTTCGCTGGAAATCGCGATCAGGGCGGCCTGCTCGCCGCGCGCTTGCAGGTGGCGATCGACCGCGTTGTAGCAAAGATTGGTTTCGCCGCCGATGAACCAGCGCCGGAATGGCGGCCGCGAGTAGTCGAGGATCTGCTGCGGCGGCTTGTGCCAATGGATCGCCTGCGCCTGCTCGGCCCAGAACGCCTCGGGCTGCTCGATCGAGCGACGGTGGAACGCTTCGTAGGACTCGACCTCGTCACGCATGCGGCTGCCTCGTGCGACCTGGGGGCTACCGCTCGCAGGCTAGACCAAGCGGCCGGCGGGTGGCGCTACGACCATGGTCTAGAGGGAGGGGTGTTGGTGGGGTGTGAATGGGTGGGATTTGGCGTTGGCGATCCGGTCGGGAGGCTCGCCCCGGGAGTGCCGCGGCCCCTGCCTTAGTTGTGGCCTCCCCTCCGCTTTGGCCTTGGCTGTGGCCTTGGCCGTAGCTGTAGCTGTAGCTGTAGCTGTAGCTGTGCGTAGCCTGAGACTCGCGAAGGCAATAGAAGACCCGAAGGGCGGCGCGCAGGGATGCGCGCCGTTTTTCATCGGGACAGGGATGTCCCGCATGAAAAATCCCCGCGGATGCACCGCTCGTGCGGGCTTGTGATTCAAAGAAAAGCATTTTTCTTTGGTTAGCTTTCTTTTGTTGCTTATGACAAAAGAAAGTAACCCGCCGCTTTAGTGGCGGAAGCTCTTAGCGTTTGATCTGGATCTGGATCTGGATCTGGATCTAGATCTTGCTTGAGCGTTGCGCCGCAAGACCACCACAACGCGGTCGCGGCTCGCGCCGCTCCTACCCTGACGGGCTACGGCCCGCATCGGCGCGAGTGAGAGGTCGCAGTCGCGACTCACGTCGCTCCTACGGGGGAGGATTCGCTGTGCTCCTTTCTTCAAGCAAGTGCAGAGCTTCCGCCCGCTAAAGCGGCCGGGTTACTTTCTTTTGTCATAAGCAACAAAAGAAAGCTAACCAAAGAAAAATGCTTTTCTTTGAATCACAAGCCCGCATGTTCGGCGCATACGCAGGCATGCAACACACGGGACATCCTTGTCCCGGTGTTGCACGACGCGCATCCATGCGCGTCGCCCTTCGGGTGTCCTTTGCCTTCGCAAATCTTAGACGACGCACAGCTAAAGCTACACCGCTAGAGCTAGAGCCAAGCGGAAACAGTACAGAAGCAAAACAAAGCAAAGCGGATCAGAACCTCGCGTCGATCGTCAAAAACACCTGCCGCGGCGCGTTCGCATGGAAGGCGAAGGTCTTGCCCTGCGGGTCGGCCGCGCTGAACGCGGTCAAATTACTCGCGGTGCGTTTGTCGGTGAGGTTGCTGCCATTGAGCGCCACCGACCACTGCCGGAACGGGCCCATCGCGCCGAAGGTGTAGCGGGCCGAAGCGTCGAAGGTGGTCGAGCCGCCGAAGCCGTTGTCGTTGGTGTAGGTGTAGTAGCGCTTGCCGGTGTACTTGCCGCTCAGGCTCAGCAGCCAGGGGCCGTTGCGGTAGCTGACTTCGCTCGACAGCATCTTGTCGGGCACGTCGACCACGCGCTTGTCGCGGGTCTGGATCTCGCGGCCGGCGTCGATGTAGTTGTCCTGGTAGGTCGACTTGTTCCACGACAAGGCGTTGTACCACTGGAACTGTTCGCTGGGTTTCCAGATGAAGACCAGCTCGCTGCCGACGCTGTCGACCGAGCCGACGTTGAAGAACTTGGTGATGCACTCCGGGCGGGTACCGGCTTCGATGCTCGAACAAGGGTTCAACGACAGCAGACGGTTGTCGAAACGCACCGCGTACAGGCTCAACGAAGCCTGGTAGGTCTCGCCGACGCGGCGGTAGCCGGCTTCGATGGTGCGCGACTCCTCGGGGTCGAGGCTGTCTTTCTGCGCATCGAACGCGGCCTGGTTGATCGCCAGCGGGCCGCCGGCGCCGCCGCCGACGAAAGCGGCGACGTTGCGGGTGTAGGCGGCGAACAGCTCCTGGCCTTCGCCGAGCTTGTAGCCGATGCCCAGCTGCGGCAGGAAGCTCTTGTCGGTCTTCAGGCGACCGGTCGCGTTAGGCACTTCCATGGTCGACGGCGCGACCTGGCGCGCACGCATGTCGACCCGGGTGCTCTTGGCGCCGATGTCGAGGGTCATGCGCCCGTCGAGCAGGCTGATGGTGTCCTGCAGATAGGCCTGGCGCGTGTTGATGCGGTACTTCTGGAAGAACAGGCGGCGATCCGGGTCGCGCAGATAGCGGTCGTCGTTGACCGGGCCTTCGATGAAGTAGAAATTGCGCTGTACGTCGTGGTGGTTGCTCTCGTACCAGAAGCCGCCTTCGATGCGGTGGTTGCCGATCTCCCAGTTCAACGAGGCCATCGCACCGTAGCGGTTGATGCCGTAGTTGGTGCTGCGGATCGAGATCGGGATCGCCTTGGACGTGTTCGGATAGGAGTAATTGCCCGGCGACCACCAATGGCCCTGGCCGCGGTTGTCGTGGTAGTAGGCCTGCGACTTCAGCTGCACGCCTTCGCCGAGATTGAACTCGCCGGCGATCGCGGCGAGGTGGTCGGTGCGCAGGGCTCGGCTGGCGTAGTAGGCGTCGTCGATGCTGTTGGCCGGGCCGCTGAAGGCGCAGCGTTTGTCGCCAGCGAGGTGCTGGCGCGCCGGCCACGGGCGCGGCGCGCAATAGGCCGCGGCCAGGGCGCGCTGCCAATCGGGCTTGTACAGGTTCCAGTCCCATCCGGCGCCGCGCGCGAGCAGACCCTTGGACAGATAGGCGAAGTTGGCCTGGCTGGTCTCGGCGCTGGCGAGGTAGGCGCTGATGCGGTGGCCGTCGCCGAAGTTGTAGACCGCCTTGAGGTTGACCTGGTTCTGGTCCTGGTTGTCGCCCGGCGCCGACCACATATCGGCGCTGAGGATCGAGCCGGACAGATACATCGAGAAGCCGCCGTGCTCGCCGGTGTCCAGGCGCGCATAGGTGCGGCGGGTTTTGTCGCTGCCGAAGGTCTGAGCCAGGCGCAGCCCGAACTCGGCCTCGGGGTCGGCCGAGAAATACTGCAGGGTGCCGCCGAGGTTGCTGGTCGAGGCGGTGCCGAGCGAACCCACGCCAGCGGCGAGTTCGGCGCCGGCGAGGTTCTCGCCGATCAGGGCGCGGCTGATCCCCAGGCCGTTGTAATTGCCGTAGCTGTTGTCGCCGAGCGGGATGCCGTCGAGCGTATAGCCCAGCAGGCGCTGATTAAAGCCGCGCAGGCTGATGGTCTGGGATTCCTCGTTGGCGCCGTAGACGTCGTTGGACTGCACCGAGATGCCCGGCAGCTTGTTGAGGATCTTCTGTGCGCTGGTGCCCGGGGCCGGCAGCTCCATGTCGGCGCGCTTGATGCGCTGGACTTGGCGGGTTTCGCCCATGCCGATCACCGACACCGCGTCGAGCGTGGTCGCGTCGCTGTCGGCGGCGGCATCGGCCGCAGCATCGAGGGCGGCGGTATCGAGACCGGCGGTTTCGAGAGCGGCGGCCTGGACCGGCAGCATCGCCAGCGCCGACCAGATCGCCAGCACCAGGGTCGGCGTTGCGTGGGCTCGTTTCATTCGCACATCTCCAAAGGGGCATCGATCACAGCCGGCAAGGATGGCGGTCGCAGATGACGCGAAGATGGCGAGGCTGCGCCCGCGATGCCGCTGCGAGGCGCGAGTGCGGCTGCGCCGCGACGCCGATCCGGTCTTATCGCCTGCATTTCCCCGATGGCGCGGTCCGCGGATTCATCGACCGCGGTCACGACGCCAAAGCCCCTCGCCGCGGTCGATCCGCATAGGCCGAATGCACCGGATCGCCTGCATTTCCGGCCTTTGGCACGGCCTCGGCCGGCCCTAACCCTAAGGTGCTATTGGTCGCGGCCGGCCGCGCGCCCACCATCGGCAACGGGCGCAGGGACGTGCCGCCGTCGTGCCATGGCCGTTCCGCGATGCCTCCGCATCGAACGATCCGGCGCCGTCCCTACCCAACCAGGAGCCGCCGTGAGCGCTACCACCGCCGACACCTTCCTTGCCAGCGCACCGGCCATGAGCCCCAGCCAGCGCCTGAAGTCGATCTTCTCCGGATCGATCGGCAACTTGGTCGAGTACTACGACTGGTACGTCTACAGCGCGTTCTCGCTGTACTTCGCCCACGTGTTCTTCCCCAAGGGCGACAGTATCTCGCAAGCGCTCAATGCCGCGGCGATCTTCGCCGTCGGCTTTCTGATGCGCCCGCTCGGCGGCTGGGTGTTCGGCCGCTACGCCGACCGCCGCGGCCGCAAGGCGGCGCTGATGCTATCGGTGCTGATGATGTGCACCGGCTCGCTGATCATCACCTTCACCCCGGGCTACGAGACCCTCGGCATCTTCGCGCCGATCCTGTTGGTGTTCGCGCGCCTGCTGCAGGGGCTCAGCGTCGGCGGCGAATACGGCAGCTCGGCGACCTACCTCAGCGAGATGTCCTCGCGCGAAAATCGCGGCTTCTGGTCGAGCTTCCTCTACGTCACCCTGATCATGGGCCAGTTGCTCGCCCTGATGGTGCTGATCGTGCTGCAGCAGTTCGTGCTCGACGACGAGCAGCTCAAGTCCTGGGGCTGGCGTATCCCGTTCGCGATCGGCGCCCTAGCCGCGGTGATCGCCCTGTACCTGCGCCGCAACATGCAGGAAACCGAATCCTTCACCAAGCTCAAGGCCAGCGACACCCCGCTGCGCAAGGAAGGCTCGCTGCGCACCCTGATGCAGCACCCGCGCGCGGTGTTGACGGTGATCGGCCTGACCATGGGCGGCACCCTGGCGTTCTACACCTACACCAACTACATGTTGAAGTTCCTCACCATCAGCACCGGCTTCGACAAGGAAACCGCGTCGCTGATCAACGCCGCGACCCTGTTCGTCTACATGCTGATGCAGCCGCTGGTCGGCGCCCTGTCCGACCGCATCGGCCGGCGCCCACTGCTGATCGCTTTCGGCGTGCTCGGCACGGTGCTGACGGTGCCGGTGATGCACCTGATCCAGGACGCGCAGACGCCGATGCAGGCGTTCTGGCTGATCATGATCCTGCTCAGCGCGGTCAGCGGCTACACCGCGATCAATGCGGTGGTGAAGGCCGAGCTGTTCCCGGTCGAGATCCGCGCGCTCGGCGTCGGCCTGCCCTATGCGCTCACCGTCGCCCTGTTCGGCGGCACCGCCGAGCCGGTCGCGCTGTGGTTCAAGAAGATCGGCATGGAGACCGGCTTCTTCTGGTACGTCAGCGCCTGCATCGCCTGCTCGCTGCTGGTCTACACCCTGATGCCCGACACCCGCAAGCACTCCCACATCGACCGCGACTGAGCCCCCCGCTTCGCTCGTCGCTCGTTCCTCTCCACTCGTTCCTCGCCTGAGTACCCGCCATGAAAAAGTCCGGCTCGCGTTTCTACCTCTGGGTGCTCGGCGCCATTCTCCTGGGCGGCGTGGTCGGCCACTTCTTCCCCGACTTCGCGGTCAAGCTCAAACCGCTGGGCGATGGCTTCATTTCGCTGATCAAGATGCTGATCGCGCCGATCATCTTCCTGACCGTGGTGCTCGGCATCGCCGGCGTCTCCGACGTCAAGAAGGTCGGCCGCGTCGGCGTGAAGGCCATCCTCTATTTCGAAGTGGTTTCGACGATAGCCCTGGTGATCGGCCTGATCGTGGTCAACACGCTCAAGCCCGGCGCCGGCTTCAACGCCGACCCGGCCACCCTGGACGCGAGCGCGGTCGAGAAATACGCCGCCGCGGCCAAGGACCAGAGCACGGTCGAGTTCCTCCTGCACATCATTCCCAAGACCTTCACCGACGCCTTCACCGGCAACGGCGATCTGTTGCAGGTGCTGCTGCTGGCGGTGTTGTTCGGCTTCGCCCTGCTGCACATCGGCAAGACCGGCGAGAAAGTCATCGACCTGTTCGAGTCGGTGTCGAAGGTGTTCTTCGGCATGATGAGCATGATCATGAAGCTGGCCCCGATCGGCGCCGGCGCGGCGATGGCCTTCACCATCGGCAAGTACGGCGTCGACTCGCTCGGCCCGCTGGCGCGCCTGATGGGCAGCTTCTACCTGACCTGCGCGGTGTTCATCCTGGTCGTGCTCGGCACCATCGCCCACTTCACCGGCTTCAGCATCCTGCGCTTCATCCGCTACATCCGCGACGAGCTGCTGCTGGTGCTCGGCACCTCGTCGTCGGAGTCGGCACTGGTGCCGCTGATGCGCAAGCTCGAACGCCTGGGCTGTTCCAAGCCGGTGGTCGGCCTGGTGGTGCCGAGCGGTTATTCCTTCAACCTCGACGGCACCAACATCTACCTGACGATGGCGACGATCTTCATCGCCCAGGCGCTCAACGTCGACCTGACCCTGACCCAGGAACTGACCCTGCTCGCGGTGGCGATGTTGACCTCCAAGGGCGCCTCCGGCGTCACCGGCGCCGGCTTCATCACCCTCGCCGCGACCCTGACCGTGGTGCCGGCGGTGCCGGTCGCGGGCTTGGCGCTGATCCTCGGCATCGACCGCTTCATGAGCGAAGCGCGCGCATTGACCAACTTCATCGGCAACGGCGTCGCCACCATCGTGGTGGCGCGCTGGGAGAACGAGCTCGACCGAGACAAGCTCAACCATGAGCTGCTCAACCCGCCGAGCGCGATCGAGCTCGACGCCGCCCTGCCCTCGGACAGCCACGCGCCGTTGGCCGACAAGACCGCCTGAGCCCTCAGTACCCCCCTTAGCAACACCCCCTCCCTAGCCATCGCCGCAGCCGGACGCATCGCGTCCGGCACGGCACGCTGCTGCCAGGACGGCTGCCGCACGACCCTGGAGCCCGCCTCGATGCCGCGTCCCGATCATCTCGCCCTCGCCCTGTCCGCCGTGTTGTTGTCGTCCGCCGCCTGCGCCGCCCAGGCCGCCGGTTTCGACGATTGGCCGACCAAGTACAGCTTCGGCAACGGCACCGAGGTGTCGGCCACCGGCAACTTCGCCTACGACGTGGTCGATTTTTCCGGCGACCGCGGCTACGGCACGGCAGCGACCGCGCTCAGCGACGACGGCCACTACCGTCGCCGCGAATTCGGAATCGGCCTGAAGAAAAAGGACGTCTACGATTTCACCGCGGTGATGGACTTCGAATCCAAGCTCTGGCTCGACGTCGCCCTGCGCCTGGAAACCAAGGCCTTGTTCGGCGCCGATTACGGCAAATTGCGGGTCGGCTATTTCAAGACGCCGGTCAGCATGGAAAGCGTGGCGGCTTCGCGCACCGCCAGCATGATGGAACTGTCGGCAGCCTCGCAGGCGATGTTCCAGGGCCGCCGCACCGGCGTGGAGTGGTCGCTGGAGCGGCCGCGCTATGCCGTGAGCACCGCCTACTTTTTCGGTCACGATCTGCAGGGCGACAACCCCGGCACCACCGCCGCGGCACGCGCGGTGTGGACGCCGGTCAAGGACAAGAATCGCGTCGTGCACCTGGGCCTGACCGGTTCGGTCGAAAACCCGCACGGCTTCCGCGACGGACGCGGCGCCTACTTCGGCCCGTCGGCGCGGTTCCGCGCGCGCCCGGAGAACGGACTCACGGCGGTACGCCTGGTCGACTCGGGCAGCCTGCGCAACACCGACCGCATCGTGCGCAACGGCCTGGAAGCGCTGTGGATCGACGGCCCCTGGTCGCTGCAGGCCGAATACCTGCGCGCCAGCGCCGAACGCGACAACGGCGCGCGCGATTTCACCGCCAAGGGCTATTACGTCACCGGCAGTTGGGTGCTGACCGGCGAAACGCGACCCTACAGCAACAACAACGTCGCCAACATCAAACCGGCGCACGGCTATGGCGCGGTCGAACTGCTCGCGCGCTACGGCGAAGTGGACCTCGACGACGGCGGCATCGCCGGCGGCCGCCAGCGCGACCTGACCCTCGGCGTGAACTGGTACCTGACCACGCATTTCAAGTTCCAGGCCAATTACGTGCGCGTGTCGGACGACAAGGGCGTGCTGTCGGCGGACCCGGACGTGTTGGAGGTGCGGGCGCAGGTGCATTTCTGAGGGAACGCAGAGTTGTCGGCAGCTTGCGTCGATGTGGTCTTGGCTTCGGCAGTCGGCGCCACTCCGGCCTCCACCCCAAACCGGTTAGTCTTGCACCGAGGCCCCAACGAGCCCCGCCACCTTGATTCCCCGCCCCCGCCAGCTCAAGACCGCGCTATGGATCGCCGCGATCCTGGCCGTGCTGTTGCTGGCGATGCTGGTCGCCGGGCGCGTGGCCTATTCGCAGGCGCTGCAGCGCCAGGCCACCGAAGCGCGCGCCCTGCTCGATCAGCGCGCCCAGGTCATCGAACAGCACATCGACCGCTACCGGATCATGCCGGCGGTGCTGTCGCTCGATCCGCAGCTGCGCGCCACCCTCGCCAACCCGGACGACAAGCTGCAGCGCCAGCGCGCCAACGAACGCCTGGTCCAGCTCAACTTCGCCAACCGCACCAGCACCCTGACCCTGATCGACGGCAACGGCATCGGCATCGCCGCGAGCAACTGGGCCGGGTCGAACAGCAACGTCGGCCATTCCTACGCTTTCCGTCCGTACTTCCAAAGGGCGATGACCGAAGGCACCGGCGAGTTCTACGCGATCGGCGTGACCACCCACGTGCCCGGCCATTTCATCGCCCGCGCGATTCATGACGAACGCGGCGGCGCGGTCGGCGCAGTCGCGGTCAAGGTCGAACTCGAAGACATCCGTTCGGACTGGAGCGAGCGCGGCGACCTGGTATTGCTCAGCGACGCCAACGGCGTGGTGTTCCTCAGCGCGAAACCGCAATGGCGTTATCGCATGCTGGAACCGCCGACCGCGGCGCAACGCCGCGAACTGCAGCTCACCCGCCAATACCAGGGGCAATCGCTACGTTTGGCTTCGATCCGCCTCGAACGCGACATCGGCGGCGGCGCGCGCGTAGTGCGCCTGCGCGACCCGGCCATGCGCGAGCCGATGCTGTGGCAATCGCTGCACCTGCCGCGCGAGAACTGGACCCTGCACCTACTGCGCGACACCACGCCGAGCCTGCGCACCGCCTGGATCGCGCGCGCGGTCGCCGCCGGCGGCTGGTTGTTGCTGGTCTCGCTGGCCTTGCTGATTCTGCAGCGTCATCGCATCGCGACCCTGCGCCTGCGCAGCCGGCAGGAACTGGAAAAGATGGTCGAGCACCACGCCGAGGCCTTGCGCACGGCGCAGGACGGCGTCGTCCAGGCCGCACGCCAGGCCAGTCTCGGCGAAGGCCACAGCCTGGAGCATCTGCCGCAAGGCGTCAGCGTGGTCGATTCGCAACTGCGCCTGGTCGCCTGGAATCAGCGTTACGCCGAGTTGTTCCGCTACCCGCCCGAGCTGCTGCAGGTCGGGCGGCCGATCGAGGACCTGATCCGCTACAACGCCCGCCGCGGCCTGCTCGGCAGCGATCCCGAAGACGCGATCCGCCGCCGCCTCGATCACTTGCAGCGCGGCCAGCCGTATCTGCACGAACGCGAGCGCCCCGACGGCACCGTCATCGAGATCCGCGGCAATCCCATGCCCGACGGCGGCTTCGTCACCAGCTATGCCGACATCACCGCCTACAAACAGGCCGCGCGCGATCTGCGCACGCTCGCCGACAGTCTCGAACGCGGTATCGAACAGCGCACCAGCGACCTGCAGACCGCCAAGGGCGAAGCCGAACGCGCCAACCGCTCCAAGACCCGCTTCGTCGCCGCGGCCGTGCACGACCTGTTGCAGCCCTTGAACGCGGCGCGCATGTACTTGTCGTCGCTGCGCCGCCGCGTCGACGACGAAGGCCGCGAACTCACCGACCATATCGAGGCCGCGCTGGCGGCGCAGGACGACATTCTGTCGAGCCTGCTCGATATCTCGCGCCTGGAATCCGGCGCGCTGGAAGTGCGCCGCGGCGCCCTGCCCTTGGCGCGCGTGTTCGCCACCATCGACAGTCAGTTCCGCATCCTGGCCGAGTCGCGCGGCCTGCGCCTGCACTGCATCGCGTCCAGCGCCGTGGTCGACAGCGACGAAGTGCTGCTGCGCCGGATCGTGCAGAACTTCCTGTCCAACGCCTTGCAATTCACCCCGCGCGACGGCCGCATCGTGCTCGGCGCGCGGCGCCTGGGCGACAGCCTGCGCATCGAGGTCTGGGACACCGGCCCCGGCATTCCGGCCAACAAACTCGAGCTGATCTTCGAGGAATTCCAGCGCCTGGACCTCGGCGTCGAGGCGCCGGCGCGCGGCGCCGGGCTGGGCCTGGCGATCGTACGTCGTGTCGCCCAATTGCTCGGCCACCGTATCGCAGTGCGATCGTGGCCGGGCCGCGGCAGCGTGTTCTCGGTGGAAGTGCCGTATTCGGCTACGCAAACCGAACCGGTCGCGGCCGCGGCCTCGGACCAAACCCACGACAGCGATGCGGTGCTCGACCTCGACCCGCTGCTCCGCGGTCGGCGCGTATGGGTGATCGACGACGACCCGCATTCGCGACAAGCCGCGCAAAGGCTGCTCAGCGACTGGGGCTGCCATGTCGACACTGCCGCCGACGCGGCCGGCGCCCTGCACATGGCCGCGTCGCTGAGCATGCCGGAACTATTGCTGCTCGATTATCGTCTCGGCGAAAGCACCGGCTTCGAACTGGCCGTCCAACTGGAAGCCGAGTGGGAGCGCATGCCGCCGGTGGTGCTGATGTCGGCCGACGCCGACCCCACCCTGCGCCCGCGCGCTACCGAACGCGGCTGGAGCTTCCTGCCCAAGCCGCTCAAACCCGCCGCGCTGCGCGCGCTGTCGATGCGATTGTTGGGCCGGGGCGCGGTTGAAGGGTAGAGACTTGGCTTCGATCAAGGGCTCGCTCCGAACACCCGATTTCCCCGCGCCGCATCGTCAGCAAAAAAGCCGCCGTCGAAATCGCCCCTTTGAGAAGGGGGCTGCGCCTTGCGTGGTACGAGGCCTGAACTCGGCTCAATGGCGCGGGGGATTTGCTTCAGCGCTCACTGCAAAGCCAAAAGCAGCCCCTGCCCCCTTTGCAAAGGGGGGAGCCGCACATGGGTCTCAACGCCTTCTTCCGCTACTGCGTCGTCGAGCCGTGCAGGTCCGCGCCTTCGTCTTCCAGCGACAGGCCCTTCACCAGCACCGCCGCCTGGGTGCGCGAGTGGCAGCCGAGTTTGCGCAGGATCGCGGTGACGTGGATCTTCACCGTGTTCTCGGCCAGCGACAGTTCGTAGGCGATCTGTTTGTTGAGCAAACCGTCGGCGAGGCGCATCAGTACGCGCAATTGCTGCGGTGTCAGCAACGCGAGTTTGTCCGCGAGCTGGGCATCGTGTTCGTCGCGTTCGGCCTTCTGCGGCGGAAACCAGATGTCGCCGGCCAGCACCGCTTTCACCGCTTCGCCGAGCATCGTGGTCGGCGCCGACTTGGGCACGAAGGCGGCGGCGCCGAACTGCTGGGCACGACGGATCGTGCGCGGGTGTTCGTTGGAGGAAATGATCACCACCGGCAACTCGGGCCGCTCGCCGCGTGCGTATACCAGCGAGGAGAAACCCATCGCGCCCGGCATCATCAGGTCGAGCATGGCGAGGTCGAATTCCTCGCCGCTGGCGATGGCCGCCTCGAGCGCGCTCTGGCTCGACACCTCGACGATGCTCGCGCCCGGCGCGATCTCGCCGAGGGCATAACGCAACGCCGCCCGGAACATCGGGTGGTCGTCGGCAATCAGCAGGCGCAGGGTCTCGCTCATCGGACAGGGTCCCCCTCGGACTTCGGAGCGGGATCGATGCTACACGCTCGCGGCCGGTCCGGCGGCAGTAGACCCGGCCCTTGTCGCGCTTAAGGAAGGTTGTCGCAGCGCCGCAATGCGCCGACGATGCGAATCGCCATCCCGCTGCCCTCATCCGGCCCTGCGGACCACCTTCTCCCGCAAGCGGGAGAAGGAACAACCGTCGGCGGGACCCAGGGCGATCGCCGCGCGGAAGCATCGGGGCATCCGGCCATCCAGCCCCAAACAAAAACGGGGCGGCCAAGGCCGCCCCGTTCATGCATCGCGATCGCAGCGCGATCAGCCCAGCAGGTGGGCCACGCCGGCGCGCTCTTCTTCGAGCTCGGCCAGGGTCTTGTCCATACGCTCGCGGCTGAAGGCATCGATTTCGAGGCCTTCCACGCGGGTGTATTCGCCGTTCGCGGTGATCACCGGCACGCCGTACATCACGCCTTCGGGGATGCCGTAGCTGCCGTCGGACGGCACGCCCATGGTCACCCACTTGCCATTGCTGCCGAGCACCCAGTCGCGGATGTGGTCGATCGCGGCGTTGGCCGCCGAAGCTGCCGAGGACAGGCCGCGCGCTTCGATGATCGCCGCGCCGCGCTTGCCGACGGTCGGGATGAAGCTGTCGGCGTTCCAGGCGGCGTCGTTGATCTTGTCCTTCAGCGACACGCCGCCGGCCTTGGCGAAGCGGTAGTCCGGGTACATGGTCGGGCTGTGGTTGCCCCACACGATCAGGCTGTCGATGTCGCCCACGGCGACGCCGGCCTTGGCGGCCAGCTGGCTCAGCGCGCGGTTGTGGTCCAGGCGCAGCATGGCGGTGAAGTTCTTCGCCGGCAGGTCCGGAGCCGACTTCATCGCGATGTAGGCGTTGGTGTTGGCCGGGTTGCCGACCACCAGCACCTTGACGTCGCGCGAAGCGACCTTGTTCAGCGCCGCGCCCTGGGCGGTGAAGATCTTGGCGTTTTCCAGCAGCAGGTCCTTACGCTCCATGCCCGGGCCGCGCGGACGCGCGCCGACCAGCAGGGCCACGTCGACGTCCTTGAACGCGACTTCGGCGTCGTCGGTGCCGATCACGCCGGCCAGCAGCGGGAACGCGCAGTCCTCGAGCTCCATGATCACGCCCTTGAGCGCGGCCTGGGCCTTTTCGAGCGGCAGTTCGAGCAACTGCAGGATGACGGGCTGGTCCTTGCCGAGCATTTCGCCGGAGGCGATGCGGAACAGCAGCGAGTAGCCGATCTGGCCGGCAGCACCGGTGACGGCAACGCGGACGGGGGTCTTCATCGGGGTGTTTCCTTCGCTAGTTGATCGATGGTGCGGGCGCGGAGCCCGCCAAGGTGATCGTGAATAAGGGTGGAAAGCGTCGGGCGCTTTCGCAGTCGATAGCAGCGCCAGGCGCGTTCAGAGTCGATAGCCCAGCGGTTTCAGCCGGTCTTTGATCTCGTCCATGTCGTAGCCGTAGACGATCTCCTGGCCGACGATCGTCACCGGCACGCCTCGCGCGCCGACCGCGCTCATGGCGCGCTGGCCGGCGGGCGTGTCGATGTCGATGATGCTGTAGCGCACGTCGGCGAGTTCGAAATCCTTGCGCAGCTTTTCGCAATAGCCGCACCACTCCGCGGCCAGCATCACGATGCGCTTGTCGCCGGTCTGGTGACGCGGGTCGTCGGGTTTCAGTTCGGCCTGGCGAGTGGCGAACCAGGCGGTATCGCCCTTGTAGGCCAGCGCATACGCGCCACCGGCCAGACCCAGGATCAGCAGGACGGTGAGTACGCGCATGCGAGGCTTTCCTTGGCTACGTCAGTGATGGGACTGCGCCGGGCTCAGACGAGCTCGGCGAAGAACTCCTGGAACCGCTGCAGGCCCGGAGCGAGCTGCGGCGTCGGGCAGGTGTAGCTGATGCGCAACGCGCGCGGCTCGCCGAACGCCGAACCCGGCACGCAGGCGACGCCCTTGGTTTCCAGCAGCGCGCTGCAGAAATCCATGTCGTTGCCGATCTTCAGGCCGCTCGGCACATGGGTCTTGCCGAAGGCGACGCTGATGTCCGGGAACACGTAGAACGCGCCCTGCGGACGCGGGCAGACCACGCCCGGAATGGCGTTCATCACCGCCATGACCTGGTCGCGCTTGGCCTGGAACTCGGCGCATTTCTGCGTCGGCACGTCCTGCGGGCCCGACAGCGCGGCGACCGCGGCGGCGGTGACGACTTCCGGCACGTTGGTGATGTGGTTGGAGTTCATCGTGGTCACGGCCTGGGCGACCGATTCCGGCCCGGCCATGAAGCCCACGCGCCAACCCGGCATGCCGTAGGTCTTGGACAGCGAGTCGATGAAGATCACGCGGTCGCGCAGTTCCGGACGGGCATGGACGAAGTTGTGGTAGCCCAGGCCGTCGAACACCATGCGGTTGTAGATGTCGTCGGTGATGATCCAGGTGTCCGGATACTTCGCCACGACGTCGGCCAGCGCGTCGATTTCTTCCTTCCCGTAGACCATGCCGGTCGGGTTGGACGGGTTATTGAACAAGAACACCTTCGGCTTCTTCGCCAGTGCGGCGTCGAGCTGCGCGGGGGTGAGCTTGTAGTCCTGCGAAGCCGGGCACGGCAGCAGGTCGATCTGGGCGTTGACGATCTCGGCGATGTCGAGATAGCTGGTCCAGTACGGGGTCGGGAACGCGATCGTGTCGCCTTCGTCGAGCAGCGCTTCGGCGATGTTGTAGATCACGTGCTTGGCGCCGATGCCGGTGGCGACGTTGACGCGGCCGTAGCCGGTCAGACCGATCTTGCCCATGTGCTCGATGAAGGCATCCAGCAATGCGTCGGCGCCGCGGTTGCTGCCGTACTGGCCGCTGTCTTTGGCCAGCGCGTCGCGCACGGCGGCGTAGACATGGTCGCCGGGCAGAAAGTTGGGAACGCCGATCGAAAAGCTGATGATGTCGCGGCCTTCGGCTTTGAGCCGCTTGGCCTTTTCGGCAACCTGCATGATCGCGCTGGGCTTGGCGCGACCGATGCGCCGGGCGAGCTGGGGCATCGTCTTGAACCTCGTGGGGTGGTGTACGACGGAGCTGGTGCGGGAGAGGAGCGTGCGCGAGACGGCAGTGGCGGCGCGCCGGCGTGCCCGGCAGCTGAAGAGCAGTGCTCGGGGAACGCCTGCCGGAACCACTGGTTCGAGCCGCAAAATGGTAGCACAGCGTCGCCGCCACGCCGGCTTCGACTACGCCTGTTTACGCGCCCGGATCGGCGTCTTCGCCGCCGTTCGCGGTGCCCGATCGGCCGCGCCGCTTTGCCCGGGCGGCCGCTTCGGCGCGGCCCTGGCGTCGCCGCCGCGACGAATGCCGGCGGCGGCGCTGCAGAAACGAAAAGACGGCCTTGCGGCCGTCTTTCCTGTCCCGCCTTGGAGAGGGCCGCGGCGGTGGCCGCCGCGGCCCGCAGCTTCAGGCGCGGGCGTTCTCGTCGAGGACCTTGTTCCAGTCGGCGACGCGCTCGGCCTTGGCGGCCAGGGCGCCGGCGACATCGCCTTCGATCTTGACCGACTTGATCTTGTCGCCCTGCTTGACCGCATCGACCACGTCCAGGCCTTCGAGGACCTTGCCGAACACGGTGTGCTTGCCGTCGAGCCAGTCGCAGACGATGTGGGTGATGAAGAACTGGCTGCCGTTGGTGCCCGGGCCGGCGTTCGCCATCGACAGCACGCCGCGCTGGTGGCCCAGGCCGTTACGGGTCTCGTCTTCGAAACGGTAGCCCGGGCCGCCGGTGCCGGTGCCCTGCGGGCAGCCGCCCTGGATCATGAAGTTCGGGATCACGCGGTGGAAGTTCAGGCCGTCGTAGAAGCCGCGCTGGGCCAGATTGACGAAGTTGGCGACGGTCAGCGGCGCCTTGTCGGCGGCGAGTTCGACGCGGATCGGGCCGCGGTCGGTGTCGAAAGTGGCGATCAGGCTCATACAGCGGACTCCAGATGGTGCGAGGGGATGGGACAACGGACGTTCGGCAGCCGACATGGCGGCGCCCGGGGCCATCCACAAGGGTACCCGATGGGCGATTCGGCCGGCCCGCCGCCCCCTGGCTCGGCTTGGGGCGGTCAGCAGGGAACTGCGGGAAATCCGGCGCCGACGGCCTCCGCCGCGCAGCCTGCCGGCCCGGATCGCCCTGCCCCGTTCATAAAACTGGCCCGCAGGCGAATAAATCCTCGCCCCGCAGGCACTTGCCATCTTTGCCCGCTATAATGATCGGCTTACTTCCTCAGCTATAGCGCCTTCCGGCGTCCAATCGCATGTCCATCGAACGCCTGCGCAATATCGCCATCGTCGCCCACGTCGACCATGGCAAGACCACCCTCGTCGACTGCCTGCTCAAGCAGTCGGGCACCCTGTCCGAACGCACGGTGCTGGCCGAGCGCGCGATGGACAGCAACGACCAGGAAAAGGAACGTGGCATCACGATCCTGGCCAAGAACACCGCCATCACCTGGCAGGGCAACCGCATCAACATCGTCGACACCCCAGGCCACGCCGACTTCGGCGGCGAGGTCGAGCGCGTGCTGTCGATGGTCGACTCGGTGCTGATCCTGGTCGACGCGATGGACGGCCCGATGCCGCAGACGCGCTTCGTTACCCAGAAGGCCTTCGCGATGGGCTTCAAGCCGATCGTCGTGGTCAACAAGATCGACCGCCCGGGCGCCCGTCCGGACTGGGTCATCGACCAGGTGTTCGACCTGTTCGACAAGCTCGGCGCCACCAACGAGCAGCTCGACTTCCCGATCGTGTACGCCTCGGCGCTGCACGGCTACGCCAGCCTCGACGACGCTGCGCGCTCGGGCGACATGACCCCGCTGTACGAAGCGATCATGAAGCACGTGGCGCCGCCGCAGGTCGACCTCGACGGCCCGTTCCAGATGCGCATCAGCCAGCTGGACTACAGCAACTTCGTCGGCCTGATCGGCATCGGCCGCATCCAGCGCGGCAAGGTCCGCCGCAACATGCCGGTCAGCGTGGTCGACCGTAACGGCAAGAAGCGCCAGGGCAAGGTCCTGCAGGTGCTCGGCTTCATGGGCCTGGAGCGTCTGGAGACCGAGGAAGCCGAGGCCGGCGACATCGTCGCCATCTCCGGCGTCGCCGAGCTGTCGATCTCCGACACCGTGTGCGCGCTCGACACCCCGGAAGCCCTGCCCGCCCTGACGGTGGACGAGCCGACCATCAGCATGACCTTCCAGGTGAACAACTCGCCGTTCGCCGGCAATAAAGAGCTCAGCGGCGGCAAGTTCCTCACCAGCCGCCAGCTGCGCGAGCGCCTGGAGCGCGAGACGCTGCATAACGTGGCGCTGAAGGTCGAAGAAGGTTCCGACCCGGACAAGTTCCTGGTGTCGGGCCGCGGCGAGCTGCACCTGTCGGTGCTGATCGAGAACATGCGTCGCGAAGGCTTCGAGCTGGCCGTGTCGCGTCCGGAAGTGATCATCAAGGAAATCGACGGCCAGCAGATGGAGCCGGTCGAGCAGTTGGTGGTCGACATCGAAGAGCAGCACCAGGGCGGCGTCATGGAGAAGCTCGGCACCCGCAAGGCCCAGCTCAAGAACATGGAGCCCGACGGCAAGGGCCGCGTGCGCCTGGATTACATGATCCCGGCGCGCGGCCTGATCGGCTTCCAGAACGAGTTCCGCACCCTGACCCAGGGTTCGGGCCTGCTGTTCCACGTGTTCGACCATTACGGCCCGAAGGAACAGGGCGCGATCGCCAAGCGCATCAACGGCGTGATGATCGCCAATGCGCCGGGCGCCACCCCGGCCTATTCGCTGGGCCCGCTGCAGGAGCGCGGCCGCCTGTTCGCCGCCGAGGGCGACAACGTCTACGAGGGCCAGCTGATCGGTATCCACTCCAAGGACAACGATCTGACCGTCAACGCCATCAAGACCAAGCCGCTGACCAACATGCGCGCTTCGGGTAAGGACGATGCGATCCAGCTCAGCCCGGCGATCAAGTACACGCTGGAACAGGCGCTGGACTTCATCGAGGACGACGAGCTGGTCGAAGTCACCCCGAAGGAAATCCGCCTGCGCAAGAAGTTCCTCACCGAAAGCGATCGCAAGCGCGCCTCGCGCGCGGCCTGATCGGCACCACCGTCGCCTTGTCCGCAAGGCGGCATCGCCCCAACGCTCTCCCGCCCGCGGGAGAGCGTTGGGGCCAAGGAACGCGCGCCGATGGCGCGCGTTCCGGTTTCTACGGCCCATACCGGCACAGTCGACGGCCATGCTCGACGGCGCAGGCCGGGAACCCTGACGCGCAACCGGGATCGAACGCCGCATGTCCATGCACGATCTGATCATGTCCGCTTCTATCCGGTTCGACCCTATCCGGTTCGATCCTATCCGGTTCGATCCAATCCGGTTCGATCCAAGCCCGTTCGATTCCTGCCGGTTCGCGTCGAACCGACACGCACGGCCTCGCCTGCAATCCGCATCCGGCGCACCGCGATGACGCCGACCGATCCCGATTACGACAGCGACCCCAAGGCTCATCCGGGTCTGCACCTGATCGCCGCGGTCGAAGCGATCAAGGGCCTGCTCGCCCTGTCGGCCGCGAGCGGGCTGGAACTGCTCGGCCCGGCGCCGTTGCAGCGCTGGATCGAAGAACTCATCAAACGCTTCCATCTCGACCCCGAGCACGGCTCGCTGGCCTGGCTCGCGCAGGCGATCAGCCCGCACTCGGTGCACCTGGCCGCCGGCGTCGTGCTCGCCTACGGCCTACTGCACCTGATCGAAGCCTGGGGTCTGTGGAAGGCGAAGGCCTGGGCCTCGTGGCTCGGCTGTATCGGCGCGGCGCTGTATCTGCCGTTCGATCTCTATGCCTTGTATCGCCATCCCGGCTGGCTGGCCATTGCAGTTCTCATAATCAACGTGATCGTGGTTTGGGTTCTCGGCCGCGACCTGTTCAAGCGCCGTCGCTGAGGCCTGCCTGCTCGGTTCGGCGGCAGGGCCGCGGCGCACCGGAGCGTATTGCCCGCATCGCGATCGGGCTCGAAATCACAGGCGCCGCCCATCGAGCGGGTGTATCGTTTTGAGGTCGCGGCCCCGGCCCGACCGCAAGCCGCGGCCTCCGCATCCCGGCTTGCGCGATGCAAGGCCGTGCGGACGCGCGCAAGCCATCGCCCGCGGCTCCACCGTCCCGGCAAGGCCCCACTCCCCAACGCGAGGAACGTACATGAAGACCTGGTCCAAGCCTCAGATCCGCGAAATCTCGGTCGGCTGCGAAATCAATTCGTACTCCTCCGGCGACCTGTTCTGAATCATGCCCGCTTCCGCCGTCGCAACGCGCGCGAGTCGTAACGCTGGCCCGATGGCGACACGATGATGCATATCGTCGTGCTCGGTGCGGCGGCCGGAGGCGGTTACCCGCAGTGGAATTGCAACACCCCCGGCAGCCGGCGCGCCTGGCGCCAGGAGCCCGGCCATAAGCGCCGCAGTCAGGCCAGCATCGCGGTCAGCGCCGATGGCGAACGCTGGTTGTTGATCAACGCCTCGCCCGATTTCCGCCAGCAGGTGCTGGCCATTCCGCGGCTGTGGCCGCAGCGCGGCCTGCGCCATTCGCCGATCGAGGCGGTGCTGCTGACCAGCGGCGAGATCGACCACATCGCCGGCCTGCTGTCGATGCGCGAACGCCAGCGCTTCGACCTGTGGGCCAGCGCGCGCGTGCTGCAGCTGCTGCGCGATAACGCGATCTTCGACGCGCTCGATCCCGAGTACGTAACGCGCAGAGCGCTGACGCTCGATGCGCCGCTCGATGTCGCCGGCCTCGACGCTCCGTTCGGTCTGCGCGTGACCGCGTTCAGCGTGCCCGGCAAGGTGCCCTTATTCATGGAATCGCGCAGCGGCGGCGACCTCGCCGGCTCGGCCGAGGAAACTGTCGGCCTGGAGATCTCCGACGGCAGCCAACGCTGTTTCTATATTCCCGGCTGCGCGGCGATGACGCCGGCCTTGCGCGAACGCCTGCGCGGCGCGGCACTGGTGTTCTTCGACGGCACCCTGTGGCGCGACGACGAGCTGATCCGCGCCGAGGTCGGGCACAAGACCGGTGCGCGCATGGGCCATATGAACATCCTCGGCCAAGGCGAGGGCGACGCCGGCGGCACCCTCGCCGCGTTCGCCGACCTCGACGTGCAGCGCAAGCTCTTCATCCATCTCAACACCACCAACCCGGTGCTCGACGAGGCCTCTCCCGAACGCGCGCACGTCGCCGCGCACGGCTGGGAAGTCGCCGAGGACGGCATGGAGATCAGGCTTTGATGGAGATCAGGCTATGAACGCGCACGCCGTCGAAGCGGACCCGTCCGAGCAGCGCATCGCCGACGATGCGCTGCTGACTCCGGCGCAACTCGAAGCGCGCCTGCGCGCGATCGGCGCCGAGCGTTATCACGACAAGCATCCCTTCCATGCGCTGCTGCACAGCGGCCGCCTCAACCGCGGCCAGGTCCAGGCCTGGGCGCTCAACCGGTTCGAGTACCAGCGCTGCATCCCGCTCAAGGACGCCGCCCTGCTCGCCCGCATCGAAGACCCCGACCTGCGCCGCATCTGGCGCCAGCGCATCGTCGATCACGACGGCGAACGCGCCGGCGACGGCGGCATCGCGCGTTGGCTGCACCTCACCGATGCGCTCGGCCTCGACCGCGACTTGGTCGAGTCGGGTCGCGGCCTGCTGCCGGCGACGCGTTTCGCGGTCCAGGCCTATATCCACTTCGTCCGCGAACGCAGCCTGCTCGAAGCCATCGCCTCGTCGCTGACCGAACTGTTCGCACCGAACATCATCGGCCAGCGCGTCGCCGGCATGCTCGCCCACTACGACTTCGTATCGAAGCCGGCGTTGGCCTATTTCGACTCGCGCCTGCACCAGGCGCCGCAGGATGCCCACTTCGCCCTCGACTACGTCAAACAGCATGCCCGCAGCCGCGAGCAGCAGGACGCGGTCTGCGCGGCGCTGCGCTTCAAGTGCGAGGTGCTGTGGTCGATGCTCGATGCCCTCTACCTCGCCTATGTCGGCAATGCGCCAGGCGAGGGCCGCATCGACATGATCCCGCCGGGCGCATTCCGCCCGGACCCGGAGCCCGGCGCATGAGCGCGACGATCGATGCCCGCGCGGTGCCGCGCTTCCCGGCGGGCGTGCGCCTGCAACACGACCGCGCGCGCGAACAATGGGTGCTGCTGGCGCCCGAACGCGTGGTCGAACTCGACGAGATCGCCCACGCCGTGCTCGCGCGCGTCGACGGCACCGCCGACATCGCCGCGATCGTCGACGCGCTCGCGGCCGAGTACGGCGCCGATGCCGAACAGGTCCGCGGCGACGTGCTCGAACTGTTCGCCAACCTGCTCGACAAGCGCATGCTCGCGGTCGCAGCGCCGGCCTCATGACCGCGGCGACGCCATCGCCGACACCGGCTGCCGCGGTGGCGCCGCCACTGCGCGCCGAACGCGTACCGGCACCGCCGCTCGCGGTACTGCTAGAACTCACCCATCGCTGCCCGCTGTCCTGTCCCTATTGCTCCAATCCGCTGCAACTGGTCGGTCTGCGCGATGAGCTGGCGACCGCCGACTGGCTGCGCGTGCTCGGCGAAGCCGCCGAACTCGGCGTGCTGCAGGTGCACTTCTCCGGCGGCGAGCCGACCCTGCGCAAGGACTTGCCCGAACTGCTGCAACACGCGCGTTCGCTGGGCCTGTACTGCAACCTGATCACCTCCGGGGTCGGCGTCGAGCGCGAACGTCTGCTCGCCCTGCAACAGGCCGGCCTGGATCATCTGCAACTGAGCATCCAGGACAGCGAGGAACGCGGCGCCGACCGCATCGCCGGGTATGCCGGCAGCCATCGGCGCAAGCTCGCCCTGGCGCGCTGGTGCGGCGAACTGGGCCTACCGCTGACCCTCAATGCAGTGGTCCATCGCCACAACGCCGAACGCGTCGCGGCGATGATCGAACTCGCGCTCGATCTCGGTGCCGGCCGGCTCGAAGTCGCCCACACCCAGTACTACGGTTGGGGCCTGAAGAACCGCGCCGCGCTGATGCCGACCCGGGCGCAGCTCGACGCCGTCACCGCCGTGGTCGAGGACGCGCGCCTGCGCCTGCGCGGCACCCTGACCATCGACTACGTCACCCCCGACTATTACGCGCGCCGCCCCAAGGCCTGCATGGGCGGCTGGGCGCAGCGCTTCGTCAACATCACCCCGGAAGGCAAGGTCCTGCCCTGCCATGCCGCCGAGACCATCGCCGACCTGCATTTCGATTCGGTGCGCGAACGCGGCCTCGGCGAGATCTGGCGCGAGTCGGACGCCTTCCAGCGTTATCGCGGCACCGACTGGATGCCGGAACCCTGCCGCGGCTGTGAGCGCCGCGAGATCGACTGGGGCGGCTGCCGTTGCCAGGCGCTGGCCCTGAGCGGACGCGCCGACACCCTGGACCCGGTCTGCGATCGCTCGCCCGACCACGCCGGCGTGCGCGAACTGGCCGAGCGCGAATCGCAGGCGCCGGCGCCGGAATTCGTCTATCGCAAGATCCGGCCCGCGGGCAACCGCGCGCCCTGAGCCTCGCCAGGGCGCGACACGCGCACGTTGCGCTTAGAACGACCGCCATCCGACCGAACGGCGACCTGCACCGTACAAGCGGAACAGTGTGCCTCGCCCACCCAGGTCCGCGCGGGCATACTCGGCCGACTCCCCGCAGGAATCCGCCATGTCCGCCACGCCCGCGCTGCGCCTGAGCGCCGTCGCGCTCGTCCTGGCCGTCGCCGGCTGCGCGAGCAGCGGCACGCCGCGCCCGACCCGCCCGGCCGTGCCGGCCGACCTGCCGCGCGGTTTCCTGCCCGCCGACCCGCTGCGCCTCACCGAAACCGACAGCGCGACCCTGGCCGCACGCATGGCCGCGGGCGACTTCAGCAGCTCCAAACTGACCCAGGCCTACCTCGACCGCATCGCCGCGCTCGACGACGACGGGCCGAGGCTCAATGCGGTGATCGAACTCAACCCGAACGCTCTGGCCGAGGCGCGCGCACTCGACGAAGAACGCAAGGCCGGCAAATTGCGCGGCCCGCTGCACGGCATCGCGGTGCTGATCAAGGACAACATCGATGCCACGCCGATGGTCAATTCGGCCGGCTCGCTGGCCTTGGCCGCGCACCGCCCGCGGCAGGACGCGCCGCTGGTCGCCGCGCTGCGCCAGGCCGGCGCGGTGATCCTCGGCAAGACCAACCTCAGCGAGTGGGCCAACTTTCGCTCGACCCGCTCGATCTCCGGCTGGAGCGGCCGTGGCGGCCTGACCCGCAATCCCTACGCGCTCGACCGCACCGCCTGCGGCTCCAGCAGCGGCACCGGCGCCGCCATCGCCGCCAGTCTGGCCACCCTCGGCGTCGGCACCGAAACCGACGGCAGCATCCTGTGCCCGGCGGCCATGAACGGTCTGGTCGGCTTCAAGCCCAGCGTCGGCCTGGTCAGCCGCGCCGGCATCATCCCGATCTCGCACAGCCAGGACAGCGCCGGCCCGATGGCGCGCAACGTCACCGATGCCGCGCGACTGCTGAGCGTGCTCGCCGCGGCCGACGCCGGCGGCGACGCCGCCGCGCAGGCCGCCGCCGGCAAACGCATCGACGACTACGTCGCGACGCTCGATGCCGAGTCGTTGCGCGGCGCCCGCCTGGGTTTCATCCGCGACGCCGGGGTCAAGACGCCTCCATCGATCGACGCGGTGCTCGAACGCACCTTCAAGGGCATGCGCGATGCCGGCGCGACCATCGTCGAGGTGCGCATGCCGACCGCCGGGCAATGGGACGCGGCCGAGTTCCAGGTGCTGCTGTACGAATTCAAGGACGGCGTCGAGCGCTACCTGCGCGAACACGATGCGCCGGTCAAAACGCTGAGCGAGCTGATCGCTTTCAACCGCGCCAACGCCGCCACCGAGATGCCTTACTTCGACCAGGAACTGCTCGAACAGGCCAACAAGAAAGGCAGCCTCAAAGACGCGGCCTATCGCAAGGCCGCGGCCCGCGCGCGCCAGCTCGCCGGTGCCCAGGGCATCGATGCGGTGATGAAGCGGCACAAGCTCGACGCCCTGATCGCGGTGGCGACGACCCCGGCCTTCATGGTCGACGCGGTCAACGGCGACCCCTTCGGCGGCGCCAGTTGGGGCGCGGCCGCGGTGGCCGGCTACCCGAGCCTGACCGTGCCGCTGGGCGAAGCCTCGGGTCTGCCGGTCGGCATGGTCTTCATGGGCCGGCGCTGGAGCGATGCGAAGCTGTTGTCGCTGGGTTATGCCTTCGAGCAACTGACCCAGGCGCGCACCGCACCGCGCTATCGGGCGACGTTGAATCCCTGAGCTGCAAGCGGCGGCGGAGACGCTGAGCTCGCTCGCTTTGTCGACGCCCCACGGCCTCGATTCGCGAGCGATCAATCGCGCAGGAAGGCCGCGGTCGTCGACCACAGCGCCGTGCGCCGCGGTTGCAGATGCAGCCAATGATTGCCGCCTGAAATCTTGACGTCGCGCCGCTCCGACGCCCCGCTGAGTTCGGCGTACAGTCGCGCGGCATCGGCATCGGTGGTGACGTGGTCCCACTCGCCGCGAACGATCAAAGTCGGCTGACGCAGGCGCGTATTGTCGACCAAGGCTTGCCCGGCCCAGAGCCGGTCGATATCGGCCATCGGCCCGGTCGGAATCCGTACCGACGGCGGGTTGCGCGTGGCCGACGCTTCATCGCTGGCCAGATACGCCCGGCACCAGCGCTCCAGCTCTTGCGCACCTACCGGCGTGGCCGCGTCCGCGGGCAGCCCCGAGCGCTGGCGCGGCCGTTGATCGGCCGCGCCGATCAGCGTCCAGGCCGGCTTAGGCTCATTGCCTGGAGGGCCTTCGCGAGTCGAAACCGGCCCGAACAACACCAGCTTGCTCACCGCGTCGGGATGCTCGATCGCCGCTTGCCGCGCCGGCAACGTGCCCCAGGAATGCGCGAGCAGATGGATCGGCGCGTGCGGGCGCTCGCGCCGGATCGCGGCGATGGCGGCGGCGATCTGCGCCGCGCCCATGCGGTAGTCGCCCCAGGGCGGCGCCGAGTCCGCAGCGGCGCGGAACACCTCGGGCCGCTGCGAGTAGCCGTATCCGGCGAAATCCAGCCCCCAGGCATCGAAGCCCTGCGCCTGCAGATGGTCCAGCCACGACCTGCCGTCCATGCGCCAGCCGATCGATAGCTCGCAGGGAAACGTGGCGCCGTGAACGTACAGCACGACCGGGCCGGTACCCGGCTCCCGCACGAGCGACAATCGCAAGATTTCACCATCCAAGGCGCATGCGGCCGAGCGTCGTTCGCGCGCAGACCGATCGCCCGCTGCCATCGCCGGCAGCGGCAACATCGACAACGCCATCGCGGATAGCGGCCAGGTCATCAGATCGCGTCGTTTCATCGCAGCCATCGCATAGGAAGATGGCGCGATTGTGCGCATCGCATCGTCGGAACGATTCGGCCGGCAGCGAAGCGTAAGGTTGCCGTTGCCGTTGCCGTAAAGAGCTTGGCGAAATTTCGAACTAGCGATGCGATCGTAGACCCGGAGGGCGGCGCACAGGACGTGCGCCGTTTTCCGATAAGACAGGGACGTCTTATCGGAAAATCCCGGCGCGGGCTGCGTGCTCGCAGGGGAGCTTCGTCAAGGAAAAGCACTTTTCTTTGGTGACTTTCTTTTGGGGCTTTGGCCAAAAGAAAGTTACCCGCACCCTTTAGGGGGCGGAAGCTCTGCACTTGCTTGAGCCACGCAGTACCGCGATCCACCCCTGTAGGAGCGACATAAGTCGCGACTGCGACGCATCAATCTCGCGCCGCTACCAACCGCAGCCCGTCAGGGTAGGAGCGGCGTCCTACTGGATTTCCTTCGGTCACAAGCCGCGACCACGCCGTCGCAGTCTCGCGGCGCATCTTTAAAGCAAGATCCAGATCAAACGCCAAAAGCTTCCGCCACTAAAGCGGCGGGTTACTTTCTTTTGTCATAAGCAACAAAAGAAAGGTAACCAAAGAAAAATGCTTTTCTTTGAATCACAGGCCCGCGCGCGCGGTGCGTCCGCAGGGATTTTTCATACGGGACATCCCTGTCCCGATGAAAAACGGCGCGCATCCATGCGCGCCGCCCTCCGGGTCTTCGATTGCCTTCGCTAGTACGAGGCTACGCACAGCAACGGCAACGGCAACGGCACCGGCGCCGGCGCCGGCAATCTCCCCTTGTGCGCCACGTCGCGGACATCTCTCCATCCACCGCCACATCGCCAAACAAAAAGCCCGCCTTGCGGCGGGCTTTTGTCTTGCGGTGGATCGACCGAACCTGAAGCGAAATCTCAGGCCGGCGCGGCGATCTGCGCTTGCTTGCGCACGATCAGCATCGCCACTTCCAGCGCCTGCTCGTAGTTCAGGCGCGGGTCGACCGTGGAGCGATAGGCGCGGTCGAGATCGCTCTCGGTCAGTTCGCGCGCGCCGCCCAGGCATTCGGTCACGTCTTCGCCGGTCAGCTCCAGGTGCACGCCGCCCATGCGCGTTCCGGCCGCCGCGTGCAGCTCGAACGAGGTCTCGATCTCGGCACGGATGTTGCGGAAACGACGGGTCTTGTAGCCGTTGCTGGTGCTCTCGGTGTTGCCGTGCATCGGGTCGCAGACCCACAGCACGCGACGGCCGTCGCGACGCATCGCGTCGAGCAGCGGCGGCAGCTTCTCGGCGATGTGGCTCGCGCCCATGCGGTGGATGAAGGTCAGGCGGCCCGGCTCGTCCTCGGGGTTGAGCAGGTCGATCGTGCGCAGCAGTTGGTCCGGCGTCACCGACGGACCGACCTTGAGCGCGATCGGGTTGCGGATGCCGCGGAAGTATTCGGCGTGGGCGCCGTCGACCGCTGCGGTGCGCATGCCGATCCACGGGTAATGGGTGCTGAGATTGAAGAAGCCCCAGTGACGTGGCACCTGCCGGGTCAACGACTCTTCGTACGGCAGCAGCAAGGCTTCGTGCGAGGTGTAGAAGTCGACGCGGTTGAGGTTGTGCACCTCGGAACCCGACAGCGTCTCCATGAAGCGCACCGCATCGCCGATGGCGTTGACCATGCGCCGGTACTCGTCGGCCAGCGGCGAGTGGCCGACCCAGCTCAGGTTCCAGTACTCGGGATGGTGCAGGTCGGCGAAACCGCCGTCGATCAGGGCGCGGACGAAGTTCATCGTCATCGCCGAACGCGCATGCGCCTTGATCATGCGGCGCGGGTCGGGCTTGCGCGCGGCCTCGTTGAAGGCCGGCGCGTTGACCATGTCGCCGCGGTAGCTCGGCAGGGTCACCCCGTCGATGGTCTCGGTGTCGGCCGAACGCGGCTTGGCGTACTGGCCGGCGAAGCGGCCGACACGCACGACCGGCTTGCGCATGCCGTGCACGAGCACCAGGCTCATCTGCAGCAGCACCTTCAGGCGGTTGGAGATCACGTCCGAGGAGCACTGGTCGAAGCTCTCGGCGCAATCGCCGCCCTGCAGCAGGAAGCGCTTGCCTTCCTGCGCCTCGGCGAGCTGCTGCTTGAGCGAGAGGATCTCCCACGAAGTCACCAGCGGCGGCAGATGACGCAGTTCCTGCAACGCGGATTCCAACTCGGCCGCGTCCGGATAATTCGGCAACTGCAGTGCGGTGCGCTCGCGCCAGGACGTCGGCGTCCAGTCGGCGGGAAGGTTGACGGCACGCAGGTTGCGATCGGAGGCGCTCATTTCCTTGGTTTCCAGTTGGGGACAGCGGTGGGGATCGAGTGAGGCGGGGACTCTATTGAATCAACGACGGCGGAACGCGGCATAGGCCGCCCAGACCGCCAGGACTATGAAGCAGATCAGGCTCCAGGCCGGCATGGCCAGGCCGAGGAAGCTCCAGTCGACCGCGGCGCATTCGCCGGAACCGGTCATGACCTTGCGGATCACCCCGGCGATCGGCATCGCATCGAGCATGTAGTCCAGCCCCGGGCCGCAGGCCGGGACCTGGTCCGGCGGCAGGTGCTGCAGACGTACGTGGTTGCCGGCGACGGCGATGCCGGCGAGCGAGGCCAGCAGGGCCAGCACGCCGTAGCTGCGGCGTCCGCCGGCCTTTTTCGGGCCATGCAGGGCGCCGGCCAGGAATACCAGGCCGAGGGCGAAGAAGGCGACGCGCTGGAAGATGCACAGCGGGCAGGGTTCGAGGTGCTGGTACAGCTGCAGGTAGAACGCGTACGCAAGCAGGCCCGTGCAGGCCAGGAAGCCGAGCAGGTACTGGGTCCGGAAAGAGGCTTTGAAGGGGTTCATGTTCACACCATACGGGTCTGGGTCGGGTCGTGCCAATGTCGGATAGGCATGTCGCTACGCAACGTGGCGTTTCGTCGCAGCAACATCGACTGCGCCGGGCCGGAAAAGTTGCGTCGCGAAACCGATTGCCCCTCGAAACCCGTCTCCCATAATCATTACCGCCGCAACCGTTGCCGAAGTAACCGTCGCCGAAAAGCAAAAACCCCGGCCGGGGCCGGGGCTTCGCTAGCTGGGCGAGCGACCATCGCCGGTCGCCTGCCTGGGGCTTGCATGTCGTATCGCAGCGCCGGTCGCCCGGCGCCGGCGATCACTCGGCCGCGGCTTGCGGACGATCGACCAGTTCGACGTAGGCCATCGGCGCATTGTCGCCAGCGCGGAAACCGCACTTGAGGATGCGCAGGTAACCGCCCGGACGCGAGGCGTAACGCGGGCCGAGTTCGACGAACAAGGTGCCGACGGCTTCCTTGTCGCGCAGGCGCGAGAAGGCCAGGCGGCGGTTGGCGACGCCGTCCTTCTTGGCGAGGGTGATGAGCGGCTCGGCAACGCGACGCAGCTCCTTCGCCTTCGGCAGGGTGGTGCGGATGAGACCGTGCTTGATCAGCGAAGCGGCCATGTTGGTGAACATGGCGTCGCGGTGAGCACTGGTGCGGCTGAACTTACGGCCGGATTTCTGGTGGCGCATGGTTGGGATTCCTGATGAATGTCGTAACTGTTGGAGATCGCTGTCGCCATCCAGGCGTTGGAGCATTGGACTGCGGTTGGTCCGAACCGGCCTTCCCTGACCGGCGAGCCGCGGACTTAAGGTCCGTCGGCGTGTGTTGCGGTGTTGCTCTTACTGAGTTGCCTGAATCAGAAATCCACGCTTCGGCTGAGCTTCGGCGTGGATTTCTTTTCGTTCCCCGGCCCTGCGCAGCGCGCCGGGCCTTCGCCCAAGCCGCGCGGCAGTGCCGCGCGGGCTAGGCTTGGGTTTAGCCCATCATCCCGTGCGAGGCGATGCCGGCCGGCGGCCAGTTTTCCAGCTTCATGCCGAGGGACAGGCCGCGCTGAGCCAGTACTTCCTTGATCTCGGTGAGCGACTTCTTGCCGAGGTTCGGGGTCTTGAGCAGCTCGACTTCGGTCTTCTGGATCAGATCGCCGACGTAGTAGATGCTCTCGGCCTTGAGGCAGTTGGCCGAACGAACGGTCAGCTCGAGGTCGTCGATCGGACGCAGCAGGATCGGATCGATGCCGCTGGTGGCCGGCTTCTGCGCACCGCGGTCGCGGTGGGTGAAGTCGCCGAACACCGACAGCTGATCGGTGAGGATGTCGGCGGCGGTGCGCACGGCTTCCTCGGCGTCGATCGTGCCGTTGGTTTCGATGTCGAGCACGAGCTTGTCGAGGTCGGTGCGCTGTTCGACGCGCGCGGCTTCCACCGCGTAGGCGACGCGACGGACCGGCGAGAAGCTGGCGTCGAGCATCAGGCGGCCGATCGCACGGGTTTCTTCGTCCGGACGACGGCGCGAAGCCGCCGGCTGGTAGCCGAAGCCGCGTTCGATCTTCAGACGCATGTTGAGTGCCGTGTCCTTGGTCAGGTGGCAGATCACATGGTCGGTGTTGAGGATTTCGACGTTGTGGTCGGTCTTGATGTCGCCGGCGGTGACGATGCCGGGACCCTGCTTGGCCAGCGACAGCGTCGAAGCGTCGCCGGTGTGCATGCGGATCGCGACGTCCTTGAGGTTCAGCAGAACCTCCAGCACATCTTCTTCCAGACCTTCGACCGTGGTGTACTCATGCAACACGCCGTCGATTTCGACCTCGGTGATGGCGAAACCCGGGATCGAAGACAGCAGCACGCGACGCAGCGCGTTGCCCAGCGTGTGGCCGTAACCGCGCTCCAACGGCTCGATCACGACTTTCGCGCGATTGCCGGTGAGGCGTTCGATCTGCGGACCGCGCGGGCGCAGTACCTGGTTGGCGGTAACCGTCATGTTTCGGTGTCTCCAATGACCTTCGTCGGGGGGCGACGGAAGGCTTTAGCTCTTGGAGCCCCCTCTAGTTCGAGGGAGCGGCCGATGCGCCTGGCGCATCGACCTGGGTTGCGGGTACTGCCGGCCCCGAGGAACCGGCAGCGCCCTGCACTATTACTTGCTGTACAACTCGACGATCAGCGCTTCGTTGATGTCGGCCGGCAGGTCCGCACGATCCGGAACCGCCTTGAACACGCCGCTGAACTTCTTGTTGTCGACCTCGACCCACGACGGCGACAGGTCCATCTGCGACGACACGGTCAGGGATTCCTGCACGCGAAGCTGCTTCTGGGCGCGCTCGGACAACGCGATCGCGTCGCCGGCCTTGACCTGGTACGACGGGAGGTTGACCGACTTGCCATTGACCGTGACGCCACGGTGCGAGACCAGCTGGCGGGCGGCCGGACGGGTCACGGCGAAGCCCATGCGGTAGACGACGTTGTCGAGACGGGTCTCCAGCAACTGCAGCAGGTTCTCGCCGGTGTTGCCCTTCTTGGTCGAGGCCTTCTTGTAGTAGTTGCGGAACTGACGTTCCAGCAGACCGTAGATACGCTTGACCTTCTGCTTCTCGCGAAGCTGGGTGGCGTAGTCGGACAGCTTGCCCTTGCGGGCGGTGGGGCCATGCTGGCCGGGCTTTTGCTCGAGCTTGCACTTCGAGTCGAGCGCGCGAGCGGACGACTTCAGACCAAGGTCGGCGCCTTCGCGACGAGCGAGCTTACAGGTGGGGCCAATATAACGAGCCATTTTTCTTCAGCTCCTCAGACGCGACGCTTTTTCGGCGGACGGCACCCGTTGTGCGGGATAGGCGTCACGTCGATGATGTTGATGATCTTGTATCCGACGTTGTTCAGCGAACGAACGGCGGACTCGCGACCCGGACCCGGGCCCTTGATGCGCACTTCCAACGACTTGACGCCGTAGTCGAGCGCAGCACGGCCAGCCTTTTCGGCTGCCACCTGGGCGGCGAACGGGGTCGACTTGCGGGAACCGCGGAAACCCGCGCCGCCCGAGGTCGCCCACGAGAGCGCGTTGCCCTGGCGGTCGGTGATCGTGATGATGGTGTTGTTGAAAGAAGCGTGGACGTGGGCGATGCCGTCGGTGACGACTCGCTTGATCTTCTTCTTGGTTTTGGCAGCTGCCGGCTTGGCCATGGTATGGGTCCCTTACTTCTTGATGGCCTTGCGCGGACCCTTACGGGTACGTGCATTGGTACGCGTGCGCTGACCACGCAGCGGCAAGCCGCGGCGGTGACGCAGGCCGCGGTAGCAGCCCAGGTCCATCAAACGCTTGATCGCAATACCGACCTCGCGACGCAGGTCGCCTTCGACCACGAACTTGCCGACTTCGGCGCGCAAGCGCTCGACTTCCGGCTCGGACAGGTCACGGATTTTGGTCGTCGAAGTGACGCCTGCGGACTCGCAGACTTGCTTCGAACGGGTACGGCCGATGCCGAAAATGCTTTGCAGGCCAACCCAGACATGCTTCTGGGCAGGCAAATTAACGCCCGCAATACGCGCCATAAGGCGATCTCCAACTGATTTGGCGGCCAGGACGGATTAATCCCGGCGGAGTGAACTGGAAATTATATCTAGGTCTCGGGTTAATAGGAAGCCCCGCGGCACCAAAGGTGCCACGGAACCACGGCATGGGGAGTGTGCCCATGCTCCGGCGACGAATCTGAACTGGCTGAACAAGGCGGTGACCTGCCCTCCCAGCCCCGCGCGCTACTCTGGCGCGCGGAACGGTCCTGACTCACCCGCGCGCGAGACCGCCGCGCGAGCCGCCCTTCAAGTTCGCTTTCTTCAACAGGCTTTCGTACTGATGCGACATCAGATGAGCCTGGATTTGAGCGATGAAATCCATCACCACGACCACGACGATCAGCAACGAGGTGCCGCCGAAGTAGAACGAGGTTCCCAGTTGGGTCCGCATGACCTCCGGAAGGAGGCAGACGATCACCAGGTAAATTGCGCCAGCCGCCGTAAGACGAGTCAGCACGCCGTCAACGTAGTCCGCGGTGGCCTTGCCGGGACGGATGCCCGGGATCAGCGCGCCCGACTTCTTGAGGTTGTCGGCGGTTTCCTGCGAATTGAACACCAGCGCCGTGTAGAAGAACGCGAAGCCGATGATCAGGCCAGCATACAGGATCATGTGAACCGGTTCACCCGGGTTCAACCACTGGCTGAGGCGTTGCAGGAAGCCGGAGAAACCGCTGCCGCTGTTGTTCTGGGCGAACCAGGTCGCTGCCGTCGCCGGGAACATCACGATGCTCGAGGCGAAGATCGCGGGGATCACGCCCGACATGTTGAGCTTCAGCGGCAGGAACGAGGCCTGATTCATGTAGGCGTTACGGCCGCCCTGACGACGGGCGTAGTTCACCGTGATCCGACGCTGACCGCGCTCGACGAACACCACCAGATAGGTGAAGCCGACGACCAGGGCGATGATCGCGATCGCCGCAATGGCGCTCATGTCGCCGTTGCGGATCTGCTCGAACATCTGCAGGACCGCGGCGGGCAAGCCCGCGACGATGCCGGCGAAGATGATCAGCGAGACACCGTTGCCGATACCGCGTTCGGTGATCTGCTCGCCGAGCCACATCAGGAACATCGTGCCCGCGGTCAACGCGATCACGGCGGTCAGGATGAAGCCCATGCCCGGTGCGTACACCACCGGCACGCCGTTCGGCGCCATGCTCGACTGCAGGCCGGCGGCGATGCCCCAGGCCTGGAACACCGCCAGCGGAATCGCGCCCATGCGCGACCACTGGTTGATCTTGCGCCGGCCCGACTCGCCTTCCTTCTGGATGGCTTTCAGGCTGGGCACGATCTGCACCAGCAGCTGCACGATGATCGAGGCCGAGATGTACGGCATCACGTTCAGTGCGAACAGACTGAAGCGATGCAGGGCGCCGCCCGAGAACATGTTGAACATGTCCACGATCGTGCCCTGCTTGGTCGACATGAATTCGACCATCGCCTGCGGGTTGACGCCGGGCACCGGGATGTAGCTACCGATGCGGTAGACGATCAAAGCGCCGATCACGAACAGCAAACGCTGACGGAGCTCGGTGAACTTACCGAGCCCGCCACCGAGGCCAGCCATCGCGTTGCCGCTCCGCGCCATGCGTCGTTTACTCCTCGACCTTGCCGCCGGCCGCTTCGACGGCGGCCTTGGCGCCGGCCGTAGCCAGCACGCCCTTGAGTACGAACTTCTTGGTCAACTCGCCCTTCTTGACGATCTTGGCCTGCTTGGCCGAGCTCGGAACGAGCTTGGCGGCCTTGAGGGCGGCAAAATCGACGTCGCCGGCGTCCAGCTTATCCAGCTGGTACAGCAGCACTTCGGCCGTGTCGTTCTTCAGCTTGGAGCGGAAGCCGATCTTCGGCAGACGACGCTGCATGGGCATCTGGCCGCCTTCGAAACCGGCCTTGATCTTGCCCTTGCCCGAACGGGCGAACGAACCCTTGTGGCCGCGGCCGGCGGTCTTGCCGAGGCCGGAACCGATACCGCGACCGACGCGCTTGCGGTCTTCGCGGGCGCCGTCAGCCGGCTTGAGTGTATTGAGACGCATGATGTTCTCCTTAGCCCTCGACCTGAACCAGGTAGTGGACCGTGTTGATCAGACCACGAACCTGCGGGCTGTCTTTCAGCACGCGCACGTCGTTCAGCTTGTTCAGGCCGAGCGCCTTCACCGACAAGCGGTGACGGGCCTGGCAACCGCGCATGCCCTTGACCAGGCGCACGGTGACGGTGCCGCCTTCGACGGCCTTGTTCTGAGCCTTAGCCATGGTGCAGATCCTCCACCTTCTTGCCGCGCTTGGCAGCGATCTTGGCCGGCGAGTGCATGCCGGTCAGACCCTTCAGCGTGGCGCGAACCAGGTTGATCGGGTTACGCGAACCGGTGGCCTTGGCCAACACGTTCTTGACGCCGACCGCTTCGAGCACGGCGCGCATCGCGCCGCCTGCGATCACGCCGGTACCTTCCGACGCCGGCTGCATGAACACATGCGCCGCGCCGTGGCCCGACTTCACGGCGTGCCACAAGGTGCCGTTGTTCAGATCGACGTTGTTCATCGCCTTGCGGGCGTATTCCATCGACTTCTGGATCGCGACCGGCACTTCGCGCGCCTTGCCGTAGCCGAAGCCGACCTTGCCGTTGCCGTCGCCCACCACCGTCAGAGCGGTGAAGGTGAACTGGCGACCGCCCTTGACCGTCTTGCTGACGCGGTTGACCGCGATCAGCTTCTCGATCATGCCGTCGTCGATTTCTTCGCGGTTGCGATCACGGTCGCGGCCCCGCGGTGCTCTATCGTCTGCCATTTCGATGTCTCGTTTATTGAAGGGATTTGCGGCATCGCCGCTTATGATTGTGATGTGACTCGGGTGTTGCAGCGATGGCGGGAATCCGTCATCGCGCCCAACGCAGCCCGCGTTGGCAGGGTGGAACGATTCGATGCATCAGGCGTGGAGACGAATCTCCACGCTTTCAAGCCTGTGAAAGGCCCGGATGCTTAGAACTGCAGACCGCCTTCACGCGCGGCATCGGCCAGCGCCTTGATGCGGCCGTGGTAGCGGTAGCCCGAGCGGTCGAAAGCGACCTTCTCGATACCGGCAGCCTTGGCGCGCTCGGCGATCAGCTTGCCGACCTTGACGGCGGCTTCGGCGTTCTTGCCGTTCTTCAGGCCTTCCTTGACGTCGGCCTGGACGGTCGAGGCCGTGGCCAGGACCTTGGAGCCGTCGGCGGTGAAGACCTGGGCGTACAGGTGCTGGCCGGTGCGGAGCACGGTCAGGCGGGCGACGCCGAGGTTGCGGATGTGCGAACGGGTCGACTTGGCGCGACGCAGACGAGCGATGTTCTTGTTCATGTTCTGATCTCCGAAAGCTGAAAGCTTGGTGTTGTGGGGCCGGTACGGGACCGGCGCCCTACCCGTTAGGCCTTCTTGGCTTCCTTACGGATGATGACTTCGCCGGCGTACTTCACACCCTTGCCCTTGTAGGGCTCCGGCGGACGGAAACCGCGAATCTTGGCGGCGACTTCACCGACGCGCTGCTTGTCCGCACCCGAGACCAGGATCTCGGTCTGGGTCGGCGTGGCGATCGTGATGCCTTCCGGGGCCTTGAACAGCACCGGGTGCGAGAAACCCAGCGACAGGTTCAGGTCGGCACCGGCCATCGAGGCGCGGTAACCGACGCCGACCAGCTCGAGCTTGCGCTCGAAGCCTTCCGACACGCCCTTCACCATGTTGGCGAGGATGGCGCGCAGGGTGCCGGTCAGCGGGATCAGCGCCGCGTCTTCGGTCGCGAACAGCGCTTCGCCGTTCTCGATCTTCAGGTTGATGGCGGCCGGCTTGGCGATCGACAGCGAGCCCTTCGGGCCCTTGGCGACGATCGAATCGGACTGGACGTTCAGCTCAACACCCTTCGGCAGGGCGATCGGCTTCTTGGCAACTCGGGACATGGTCGTTTACTCCCTTAGGCCACGAAGCACAGGACTTCACCGCCGACGCCCTGCTGGCGCGCCTGCGCATCGGTCATGATGCCTTTCGAGGTGGAGATGATGGCGATACCCAGGCCGCCGAGGACCTTGGGCAGCGCTTCCTTGCCGCGGTACTGACGCAGGCCCGAGCGGGAGTAGCGCTGGAGGCGCTCGATCACCGGCTTGCCTTCGTAGTACTTCAGCGAAATTTCGAGTTCGGACTTGCCCGGGGCGACTTCCGTCACGCGGGAATCCAGGATGTAACCCTCGTCCTTCAACACGGCCGCGATGGCCACCTTGACCTTGGACGACGGCATCTTCACCGTCGGCTTGCGCACAGCGGCCGCATTCTTGATGCGGACCAGCATGTCGGCGATGGGATCAGTCATGCTCATTGAGATTCACCTTATGAGTAGCACCGATATCCGCGGAATTGCGAATTTCAGTAGTAGTAACGCTTTGTTGCAGCAGCCCCCAGAAGCGCCGCCGCGACCCGAAGGCCGCGGCGGTGGATCCGGGAAAGCCGACTATCTTACCAGCTTGCCTTGCGAAGACCAGGCACGTCGCCGCGCATGGTGGCTTCGCGCAGCTTGTTGCGGCCGAGGCCGAACTTGCTGTATACGCCGCGCGAACGACCGGTCAGGGCGCAACGGTTGCGCTGACGGCTCGGCGAAGAGTCGCGGGGCAGCTTGGACAGCTTGACCACGGCCTCGGCCTTGTCTTCGTACGACGAGGCGTCGCTGGAGATGATCTTCTTCAGCGCTTCGCGCTTGCCGGCGAACTTCTTCGCCAGCTTGGCCCGCTTGACCTCGCGGTTGACCATGGAAGTCTTAGCCATTGTTCAATCCTTAAGTATCAGTTGCGGAACGGGAAGCGGAAGGCTTCGAGCAGGGCCTTGGCCTCGGCATCGGTCTTCGCGGTCGTGGTGATCGCGATGTCCATGCCGCGCAGCGCGTCGACCTGGTCGAAATCGATTTCCGGGAAGATGATCTGTTCCTTGACGCCCATGTTGTAGTTGCCGCGGCCGTCGAACGAACGGCCGGACACACCACGAAAGTCGCGCACGCGCGGCAGCGAGATGTTGACCAGACGGTCGAGGAACTCGTACATCTTGGCGCGACGCAGGGTGACCTTGGCGCCGATCGGCCAGCCGTCGCGGATCTTGAACGAAGCCACCGACACGCGGGACTTGGTCACGATCGGCTTCTGGCCGGCGATCTTGGTCATGTCGGCGACGGCATT
This sequence comes from Lysobacter antibioticus, assembly GCF_001442535.1. NCBI lineage: Bacteria > Pseudomonadati > Pseudomonadota > Gammaproteobacteria > Lysobacterales > Lysobacteraceae > Lysobacter > Lysobacter antibioticus. Next base: position 3,703,334 of record NZ_CP013141.1, read on the forward strand.
TTCCAGGATCTTCTTGTTGGTGGCGGCTTCGCCCACGCCCATGTTCAGCGTGATCTTGACGAGGCGCGGCACTTCCATCGGGTTCTTGTAGCCGAACTTTTCGGTCAGCGCCGGAACCACTTCTTTCTTGTAAAACTCTTCGAGCCGGGTGGTCATTTCAGCATTCCTCAGGCGTCAACCGCCTCACCACTGGAGCGGAACACACGCAGTTTGCGTCCATCCTCCAGCATCTTGAAACCGATGCGTTCGCCCTTGCCGGTGGCCGGGTTGAACAGCATGACGTTGGAAATGTGAATCGGCGCTTCGCGCTCGATCACGCCGCCCGGCTGGTTGGCCTGCGGATTCGGCTTGGTGTGGCGCTTGATGATGTTGATGTTCGCCACGACGACTTTGTCGCCGAGCACGCGCACCACATCACCCTTCTTGCCCTTGTCCTTGCCGGCGGTGACGATGACTTGATCGCCCTTCTTGATACGGTTCATGTCTAGTTCCTCCGCTCAGAGCACTTCAGGCGCGAGCGAGACGATCTTCATGAACTTCTCGGAGCGAAGCTCGCGAGTCACGGGCCCGAAGATACGGGTGCCGATCGGCTCATGCTTATTGTTGAGCAACACCGCAGCGTTGCCATCGAAGCGGATCAGCGAGCCGTCCGGACGGCGCACACCCTTGCGGGTGCGGACCACGACGGCGTCGTAAACGTCGCCCTTCTTGACCTTGCCGCGCGGGATCGCGTCCTTCACGGTGACCTTGATGATGTCGCCAATGTGCGCGTAACGGCGCTTGGAGCCGCCGAGCACCTTGATGCACATCACTTCCTTAGCACCGGAGTTGTCGGCCACGCCGAGGTAGCTTTGCATCTGGATCATGGTTCAGCCTCCTCTTATTCGGCCGCGCGGCTGACGATTTCAACCACGCTCCAGTTCTTGGTCTTGGACATCGGGGCAATCTCCTTCACGCGGACGATATCGCCTTCTTTGCAGGCGTTCTCGGCGTCGTGAGCGTGGAGCTTGGACGAGCGACGGATGTACTTGCCGTACAGCGCGTGCTTGACCTGGCGTTCGACGAGCACGGTGACGGTCTTGTCCATCTTGTTGCTGACGACCCGGCCTTCAACCGTGCGCAGCGCCTTGTCTGTATTGTTGTCGGTCATGGCGGGTCCTTACTTCTTCTCACCCAGCAGCATGTTGACGCGAGCAATCTCGCGCTTCACACGGCGGGCTTCATGAGTCTTGGCGAGCTGGCCGGTGGCCTTCTGCATACGGAGAGCGAAGCTCTCCTTATGCAGTTCCACCAGGTGGGCCTTCAGTTGGTCGGCCGACTTCTCGCGCAGTTGCTTGAGTTCCATTAGCGCACCGTCCGGGTAACGAAAGTGGTGGTCACCGAGAGCTTGGCGGCGGCCAGACGGAACGCTTCGCGCGCCACGTCCTCGCCCACGCCTTCGATCTCGTAAATCATGCGACCGGGCTGGATCTGAGCGACCCAGTACTCGACGTTGCCCTTACCGGAGCCCATTCGGACTTCGATCGGCTTCTTGGTGATCGGCTTGTCCGGGAACACGCGGATCCACATCTTGCCGCCGCGCTTGACGTAACGGCTGATCGAGCGGCGGGCCGCTTCGATCTGGCGCGCAGTGAGCTGGCCGTGAGCGGTGGCCTTGAGGCCGTACTCGCCGAAGCTGACGGCGTTGCCGCTCCAGCTCAGGCCATCATTGCGGCCCTTGTGTACCTTGCGGTACTTAGTTCGCTTGGGTTGCAACATGACGGATTACCTCTGTTCGCGGGCCGGACGGCCCGGACGGTCGTTACGATCACCGCGGTCGCCGCGGTCACCACGATCGCTGCGCGGGGAATCGTCCTGCTTCTCCTGGCCCACCTGGGAGAAGTCGAACACTTCGCCCTTGTAGATCCAGGTCTTGATGCCGATGATGCCGTAGGTCGTCTTGGCTTCAGCGAAGCCGTAGTCGATGTCGGCACGCAGCGTGTGCAGCGGCACGCGACCTTCGCGGTACCACTCCGAACGCGCGATTTCGGCGCCGTTGAGACGGCCGGCGACGTTGACCTTGATGCCGAGGGCACCCAGGCGCATCGCGTTGCCGACGGCGCGCTTCATCGCGCGGCGGAACATGATGCGGCGCTCGAGCTGCTGCGCGATCGATTCGGCGACCAGCTGTGCGTCGAGTTCCGGCTTGCGGACCTCGGTCACGTTGATGTGCGCCGGGACGCCCATCAGTGCGCTGACTTCCTTACGCAGCTTCTCGATGTCCTCGCCGCGCTTGCCGATCACCACGCCCGGACGGGCGGTGTGGATCGTCACGCGGGCGTTGTTCGCCGGACGCTCGATGAAGATCTTGGAAATACCAGCCTGAGCGAGCTTCTTGCGGAGCATCTCGCGGACCTTGAGGTCGGCAGCGAGGTACTCGGCATACTGCTTCTTGCCGGCAAACCACTTCGAATTCCAGTCCTTGGCAATGCCCAGGCGGATTCCGGTCGGATGTACTTTATGACCCATTGTCTGACTCCGCCTTACTTGCCCGCGCCCACAACCACAGTGATGTGGCTGGTGCGCTTGAGGATGCGGGTGCCGCGGCCTTTCGCACGAGCCATGAAGCGCTTCAGTGCGGGACCCTCGTCCACCATGATGGTCGTGACCTTGAGTTCGTCAACGTCGGCGCCCTGGTTGTTCTCGGCGTTCGCGATGGCGGACTCCACGACCTTGCGGATCAGTGCAGCTGCCTTCTTGTCCGAGAACTTCAGCAGGTTGACGGCGCGCTCAGCGGACAGACCGCGCACCTGGTCGGCGACCAGGCGGGCCTTCTGCGGGGAGATGCGCGCGGTGCGCAGGATGGCTTTCGCTTCCATGGTCATCTCCTTACTTACCCGACTTCTTGTCGCCGCCGTGACCCTTGAACGTACGGGTCAAAGCGAATTCGCCAAGCTTATGGCCAACCATGTTCTCGTTGACCAGCACCGGGATGTGGTTTTTGCCGTTATGCACGGCGATGGTGAAGCCCACCATTTCCGGCAGCACCATCGAGCGGCGCGACCAGGTCTTGATCGGCTTCTTGTTGTTGCCCGCGGTCTCCACCTTCTTGATGAGATGGTGGTCGACGAACGGACCCTTTTTGAGTGAACGTGCCATGGCCGATTAACCCCTGCGATCGCGCACGATGAATTGCGAAGTGCGCTTGTTCTTGCGCGTCTTGTAACCCTTGGTCGGAACACCCCAGGGGGTGACCGGATGCGGGTTGCCCTGGCCAGCCTTCGCCTCACCACCACCGTGCGGGTGGTCGACGGGGTTCATGGCGGCGCCGCGGACGGTCGGCTTGATACCGCGCCAGCGCTTGGCACCGGCCTTGCCCAGCTTTTCAAGGCTGTGCTCGTCGTTGCCGACTTCGCCGATGGTGGCGCGGCACTCGACCGGCACCTTGCGCATTTCGCCGGAGCGAAGACGCAGCGTGGCGTAGCCCTGCTCGCGAGCGACCAGCTGAACGCCGGCGCCTGCGGCGCGAGCGATCTGAGCGCCCTTGCCCGGCTTCATTTCGATGCAATGCACCGTCGAACCGACCGGGATGTTGGTCAGCGGCAGCGTGTTGCCGACGCGGATCGGAGCATCGCGGCCAGCGATCACCTGATCGCCGTCCTTCAGGCCCTTCGGGGCGATGATGTAACGGCGCTCGCCATCGACGTAGCACAGCAGCGCGATGTGCGCGGTGCGGTTGGGATCGTATTCGATCCGCTCCACGCGCGCCGGAATGCCTTCCTTGTCGCGCTTGAAGTCGATGATGCGGTAGTGCTGCTTGTGACCACCACCGATGTGACGGGTGGTGATGCGGCCGTGGTGGTTACGACCGCCGCTCTTGCTCTGCTTTTCGACCAACGCCGCGTGCGGCGCGCCCTTGTGCAGGCCCGGCGTCACGACGCGGACCGCGTTGCGGCGGCCGGCGGAAGTGGGCTTGAAAGTCATCAATGCCATGGGTCTTTCCTCAGGCCTTGGCCATTACGTCGATCGACTGGCCTTCGGCCAGCTTCACGTACGCCTTGCGCCAGTCGGCGCGACGGCCCATGCGGAACTTGAAGGCCTTGTTCTTACCCTTCACGTTGACCACATTCACCGCCTCGACCTTAACGTCGAACAGCTTTTCCACGGCGACCTTGATGTCGGCCTTGGTAGCGTCCGTCGCGACTTCGAAGACGTATTGGTTGGATACTTCCTGCAGACGTGCGGTCTTTTCGGACACGCGCGGCGCACGGATGATGCTGTAGAGCTTGGCCTCGTTCATGCCAGCCACTCCTCGATCTTCTTGACCGCATCGGCGGTGAACACGATCGAATCGGCGCCGACGAGGGCCACCGGATCGAGTCCCTGCACGTCGCGGACTTCCACATAGGGCAGGTTGCGAGCCGAGAGGTACAGATTCTCGGAAGCTTCCTCGGTGACGAGCAGCGGACGACGGCCCATTTCGAGCGACTTCAGCATGGCGACCATGCCCGAGGTCTTCGGCGTCTCGACGTCCAGCTTCTCAACGACGGTGATGCGGCCCTGGCGGTTCAATTCCGACAGGATCGCAGCCATCGCTGCGCGGTACATCTTGCGGTTCACCTTCTGGGCGAAGCTGCGCGGCTTGGCCGCGAAGGTCACGCCGCCGCCGACGAAGATCGGAGCCGTCAGCGCGCCATGACGCGCACCGCCGCCCTTCTGCTTCTTCGACTTCTTGGTGGTGCCGTTGACTTCCGAACGCGTCTTCTGCGCCTTGGTGCCGGCGCGGCCCGCGTTGCGGTAGGCCACAACAACCTGGTGGACCAGGTCTTCGCTGAATTCGCGATCGAAGATGGCGTCGGAAACCGACAGCTTCTTGTCGCTACCGTTGATGGCAAGTTCCATCGTCATACTCCCTTGCTCGACGGACGGACGATCACGTCGCCGCCCGGAGCGCCCGGCACGGCGCCCTTGATCGCGATCAGGCCGCGCTCGGCGTCGACCTTGACCACTTCCAGGCCCTGCGTGCTCTGCTGGACGGCGCCCATGTGACCGGACATCTTCTTACCGGGGAAAACGCGGCCCGGCGTCTGGCGCTGGCCGATCGAACCCGGCGAACGGTGCGACAACGAGTTACCGTGCGTCGCGTCGCCCATGCTGAAGTTCCAGCGCTTGATCGTGCCCTGGAAGCCCTTACCCTTGGTGATGCCCTGGACGTCGACGATCTGGCCCACTTCGAAGATGTCGGCCTTGATTTCGCCGCCGACTTCGAACGCGCCGATCTTGTCGTCTTCCACGCGCAGCTCCCACAGGCCGCGACCGGCTTCGACCTTCGCCTTGGCGAGGTGTCCGGCTTCGGGCTTGTTGACGAGCGCAGCGCGGCGCACGCCGACGGTGACCTGCACGGCGCTGTAGCCGTCGGTGTCCGTGGTCTTGATCTGGGTAATACGGTTCGGGGTCGCCTCGATCAGGGTCACCGGAACCGACTTGCCGTCTTCAGTGAAGAAGCGGCTCATGCCGGCCTTGCGACCGACGATGCCCAACGAATATTTCTTCGCGGTCATGGTGGTGGCCTCAGGTCAGCTTGATCTGCACATCGACGCCCGCCGCCAGCTCGAGCTTCATCAGCGCGTCTACGGTCTTGTCGTTCGGGTCGATGATGTCGAGCACGCGCTTATGCGTGCGGGTTTCATACTGGTCACGCGCGTCTTTGTCGACGTGCGGGGACACCAGGATGGTGTAGCGCTCGATCTTGGTCGGCAGCGGGATCGGGCCGCGCACTTGCGCGCCGGTCCGCTTAGCTGTCTCGACGATCTCGCTGGCCGAGCGGTCGATCAGACGATGATCGTACGCCTTCAGCCGAATCCGGATCTTTTGGTCCGCCATGACGGAATTCCTTGGTTAAAAGAGCGACGGGCCGGCCTCTGGGTGTGCCGAACCCCACGAAAACGCAAACACTCCAGGACTACACCCACGCCCCGGAGCCTCCTTGCCTGGTAAAAACTAAGGCAGGTCGGTTGCCCGACCCGCCCAGAAAGGAATGGAACGCACGAAAGGCCCCGTTTACTGTTCCTTGGAAGCCCGAGGGCCCGGAACGTACGGAGCGCAGCCGTGCGACATGTCCTTGTCTGGCGAATACGAGGCGCGTCCTGCACCTCATTTCGCTGGTTGTGCCGCCCCGGCGTGAACAGGGGTGGCACGGTGGTCGCGCATTCTACATGCATCCGGGAGAAGAGTGCAAGCACCCTGCCCTGATGGCGGATTGCGCGGGCTGGAACCCTGTTCAGGAAACCGGCCCTCGACCAAAAGCGGAACTCGACTTTCGGCTCTGGCTCCCCGCCTTCGCGGAGATAACGAACCGACAGAGCCGGGCGCGCTTTTTGGCGCGCCCGGGCCGGTTCGTTACTTGATGATCTTGGCCACGACGCCGGCGCCGACGGTACGGCCGCCTTCGCGGATCGCGAAGCGCAGACCTTCGTCCATCGCCACCGGGTTGATCAGCGTGACGACCATCTTCACGTTGTCGCCCGGCATCACCATCTCGACGCCCTCCGGCAGCTCGCAAGCGCCGGTGATGTCGGTGGTGCGGAAGTAGAACTGCGGACGGTAGCCCTTGAAGAACGGGGTGTGACGGCCGCCTTCGTCCTTCGACAGCACATAGACTTCGGCTTCGAAGTCGGTGTGCGGCTTGATCGAACCCGGCTTGCACAGCACCTGGCCGCGCTCGACGTCGTCGCGCTTGGTGCCGCGCAGCAGCAGACCAGCGTTGTCGCCCGCCTGACCCTGGTCGAGCAGCTTGCGGAACATTTCCACGCCCGTGACCGTCGTCTTCTGGGTCGGACGGATACCGACGATTTCGATTTCGTCACCGACCTTGACGATGCCGCGCTCGATACGGCCGGTCACCACGGTGCCGCGGCCCGAGATCGAGAACACGTCTTCCACCGGCATCAGGAACGGCTTGTCGACGTCGCGCTCCGGCTGCGGGATGAAGCTGTCCAGCGCATCCACCAGACGCAGGATCGACGGCACGCCGATTTCGCTCTGGTCGCCTTCCAGCGCCAGACGGGCCGAACCGTGGATGATCGGGGTGTCGTCGCCCGGGAACTCGTACTTGCTCAGCAGCTCGCGCACTTCCATCTCGACCAGCTCGAGCAGCTCGGCGTCGTCCACCATGTCGGCCTTGTTCAGGAACACGACGATGTACGGCACGCCGACCTGACGCGACAGCAGGATGTGTTCGCGGGTCTGCGGCATCGGGCCGTCAGCGGCCGAGCACACCAGGATCGCGCCGTCCATCTGCGCGGCGCCGGTGATCATGTTCTTCACGTAGTCGGCGTGGCCCGGGCAGTCGACGTGCGCGTAGTGACGCGTCGCCGATTCGTATTCCACGTGCGCCGTCGAGATCGTGATGCCGCGCGCCTTTTCTTCCGGCGCCGCGTCGATCGCGTCGTATGCCTTGAACTCGCCACCGAAACGCTCGGCGCCCACCTTCGTCAGCGCCGCCGTCAGCGTCGTCTTGCCGTGGTCAACGTGGCCGATCGTGCCGACGTTCACGTGCGGCTTGGTGCGCTCGAATTTACCCTTAGCCATGATGTCTCTCTCAAATGTTCTGTGATTCGTGATTCGGAATTGGGGATTCGACGAACGAAGCCGCCCAATCCCTTTAACTAAACTTGCACTCGATCAGAGCCGGCACGGGCCCCGGAAGCAGGCGGAATCCGCTTTTGCGAATCCCGAATCCCTACTCCCGGATCCCGGCATGAATCAGCCGCCCTTCTTGATCACGGTCTCGGCGATGTTGTTCGGCGCCTCGGCGTAGTGATCGAATTCCATCGTGAAGGTCGCGCGACCCTGGGTCAGCGAGCGGATGGTCGTGGCGTAACCGAACATTTCGCCCAGCGGAACCATCGCATTGATGGTCTTGCCCGACGGCGTGTCGTCCTGGCCCTGCAACAGGCCGCGACGACGGCTCAAATCGCCCATCACGTCGCCGACGTACTCTTCCGGCGTCACGACTTCGACCTTCATCATCGGCTCCAGCAGGACCGGATCGGCCTTGCGGAAACCTTCCTTGAACGCCATCGACGAAGCGAGTTTGAACGCCATTTCCGAGGAGTCGACGTCGTGGTACGAGCCGAACACCAGCTTGACCTTGACGCCGACGACCGGGAAGCCGGCCAGCGGACCGCTGGTGATGGTTTCGCGCAGACCCTTCTCGATCGCCGGGATGAATTCCTTCGGAATCACGCCGCCGGTGATGTCGTTGATGAACAGGAAATCGTTCTCGACGTCTTCGTGCGCGCGGTCCTTCTCGTTCATCGGCGACAGCTCGATCACGACGTGACCGTACTGACCCTTACCGCCGGACTGCTTGGCGTGCTTGTAGTCCGACTTGACGTCCGACTTGCGGATGGTCTCGCGGTAAGCGACCTGCGGCTTGCCGACGTTGGCTTCGACGTTGAACTCGCGCTTCATGCGGTCGACGAGGATGTCCAGGTGCAGCTCGCCCATGCCGGCGATGATGGTCTGGCCCGATTCTTCGTCGGTGCGCACGCGGAACGAGGGATCTTCCTGCGCCAGGCGGCCCAGGGCGATACCCATCTTTTCCTGGTCCGACTTGGTCTTCGGTTCGACCGCCATCGAGATGACGGGCTCCGGGAAGATCATGCGCTCGAGGGTGATGATGTGATCCTGCGCGCACAGCGTGTCGCCGGTGGTCACGTCCTTCAGGCCGACCGCCGCGGCGATGTCGCCGGCGCGGACTTCCTTGATTTCGTCGCGCTGGTTGGCGTGCATCTGCAGGATGCGGCCGACGCGTTCCTTCTTCGACTTGACCGGGTTGTACACCTGGTCGCCGGAATTCAGCACGCCCGAGTAGACGCGGAAGAAGGTCAGCGAACCCACGAACGGGTCGGTCATGATCTTGAACGCCAGCGCCGAGAACGGTTCGGTGTCGGACGCCTTGCGGGTGTCTTCTTTCTCGTCTTCGTCGATGCCGGCGACCGGCGGACGGTCGGACGGCGACGGCAGCAGGTTGATCACGCCGTCGAGCATGGCCTGCACGCCCTTGTTCTTAAACGCCGAGCCGCAGAACACCGGCACGATCTCGACGCGCAGGGTGCGCGCGCGCAGACCGGCGACGATCTCTTCTTCGCTCAGCTCGCCCTCGTTGAGGTACTTGTCCATGAACTCTTCCGAGGCTTCCGCCGCGGCTTCGATCATGAACGCGCGCGCTTCCTCGGCCTTGGCTTGCAGTTCGGCCGGGATCTCGCGGTACTCGAACTTGGTGCCCTGCGAAGCGACATCCCAGTGGATGGCCTTCATCTTGAGCAGGTCGACCACGCCCTCGAAGCCTTCTTCGGCGCCGATCGGCACCTGCATCGGCACGGCGTAGGCGCCCAGGCGGGCCTTCAGCTGCTCGACGACCTTGTCGAAGTTGGCACCGGTGCGGTCCATCTTGTTGACGAAGGCCATGCGCGGCACGGAGTATTTGTTGGCCTGGCGCCAGACGGTCTCGGACTGCGGCTGCACGCCGCCGACCGCGCACAGCACGAACACCGCGCCGTCGAGGACGCGCAGCGAGCGCTCCACTTCGATGGTGAAGTCGACGTGTCCGGGGGTGTCGATGATGTTGAAGCGGTGCTCGGGCAGGGACTTGTCCATGCCCTTCCAGAACGCGGTCGTCGCTGCCGACGTGATGGTGATGCCGCGTTCCTGCTCCTGCTCCATCCAGTCCATCGTCGCGGCACCTTCGTGCACTTCGCCGATCTTGTGGCTGACGCCGGTGTAGAAAAGGATGCGCTCGGACGTGGTGGTCTTACCCGCGTCGATGTGCGCCATGATGCCGAAGTTGCGGTAACGCTCGATGGGAGTGGTGCGAGCCACGGGACCCTCTCGTAATAAGTTTTCGAATTCCAAATGGCCGGACGCCGCCTCGTGGGCGGCCTCCGGTTCGCTAGGCGGCCTTTACGCCGCCGCGGCAACATCTCATGCGGATGTTGCGAAGGCCCTGTCGCCAGGGCGCTGCGATCACCAGCGGTAGTGCGCGAACGCGCGGTTCGCTTCCGCCATACGGTGGGTCTCTTCGCGCTTCTTGATCGCCGCGCCGCGGTTTTCCGAGGCGTCGAGCAGTTCGGCGGCGAGCTTGCGCGGCATGCTGCTCTCGCCGCGCTTGCGCGCCGACTCGATCAGCCAGCGCATAGCCAGCGCCATGCGGCGCGACGTACGCACTTCGACCGGCACCTGGTAGGTGGCGCCGCCGACGCGACGCGACTTCACTTCGACCGACGGAGAAACGTTGGTCAACGCCTTCTCGACCAGCTCAAGAGCATTCGGGCTCTTTTCGCCGATGACGTCCATCGCGCCGTAAACGATCTTCTCGGCGACGGACTTCTTGCCGCTCTGCATGACCATATTGATGAAGCGCGCGATCGTCTCGCTGCCGTGCTTGGGATCGGGCAGAACCGAACGCTGCGGGGTGGAACCTTTACGCGACATGGTGCGTACCTATTCTCGTGATTCTTGGTAGACGTACTTCCGGAAACCGGCACTTACACGAAGCGCCGGCCGTAGAAGCGACGCGCTTAGGACTTCGGACGCTTGGCGCCGTACTTGGAACGGCTCTGGCGACGCTTGGCGACACCGGCGGCGTCGAGCGAGCCGCGCACGGTGTGGTAGCGCACGCCCGGCAGATCCTTGACGCGACCGCCGCGGATCAGGACCACCGAGTGCTCCTGCAAGTTGTGGCCTTCGCCGCCGATGTACGAAATGATTTCGTAGCCGTTGGTCAGGCGCACCTTGGCGACCTTGCGCAGAGCCGAGTTCGGCTTCTTCGGGGTCGTGGTGTAAACGCGGGTGCAAACGCCGCGACGCTGCGGGCAATTCGCCAGCGCCGGCGAGGCGCTCTTGTAGGTGGTCGCCTGCCGCGGCTTGCGGACGAGCTGATTGATGGTTGCCATCTAGAACTCTATTGATGAGGGGCCGGGCGGCCGCTTCGTGAGAAACGAACGGCAAGCCGAATACACCCGACCCACCGAGACGAAAAAGTATAGCTCGCGTTTGACGTGGCCGTCAACGCGAGCGACGCGGACGAACGAAATCGGCGCCGGATAGCGCCAATTCCATTCCAACTCCGATTGATCCCGCCCTGCCCTGGGCCGAACACGAGGCGCTCCATGCGCCTCATTTCGTGATCTGGGACGGCCCGAAGGCCGTCCGAATTACCTAGTTTAGCTGCATTGCCGTGCGATTACGAGCCGCAGCGCCTCAGGAGGCGCTGGACTCCTCGCCTGCCGCTTCGGCCACCGGGGCCGCCGGGGCCGGAGCCTCGACCGCCGGGGCCGAGACCGGGCCCGACAGGGCTTCCATTTCCGAGTCGGTCAGACCCGAGGCGTTCTTGCGGCGCTGGGTGTGGTACGCCAGGCCGGTACCGGCCGGGATCAGACGGCCGACGATCACGTTCTCCTTGAGACCGCGCAGGCCGTCGCGGGTACCGCGCACGGCGGCCTCGGTCAGGACGCGGGTGGTCTCCTGGAACGAGGCGGCCGAGATGAACGACTCGGTCGCCAGCGAGGCTTTGGTGATGCCGAGCAGGACCGGGTCGTACTTCGACGGGATCTCGTTACGGGCCAGCAGGCGGGCGTTCTCTTCGACGAAGCGCTGACGCTCGATCTGTTCGCCGTGCAGGAACTTGCTGTCGCCCTGGTCGGTGATCTCGACCTTGCGCAGCATCTGGCGAACGATCACCTCGATGTGCTTGTCGTTGATCTTCACGCCCTGCAGGCGGTAGACGTCCTGGATTTCCTTGGTCAGGTACACGGCCAGCGGCTCGACGCCCAGCAGACGCAGGATGTCCTGCGGGCTCGGCTCGCCGTCCACCACGGTCTCGCCCTTCTCCACGTGCTCGCCTTCGAACACGATGATCTGGCGGTACTTCGGGATCAGCTCTTCGTGCTCTTCACCGTCGGCCTGCTTGATGATCAAGCGCTGCTTGCCCTTGGTGTCCTTGCCGAAGCTGACGATGCCCGAGACTTCGGCGAGGATCGCCGGGTCCTTGGGCTTGCGCGCTTCGAACAAGTCGGCCACGCGCGGCAGACCACCGGTGATGTCGCGGGTCTTCGAGGCTTCCTGCGGGATCTTGGCGACCACGTCGCCCACGCCGACCGGCGCGCCGTCCTGCAGGTTGACGATCGAGCGCGGCGGCAGCAGGTACTGCGCCGGCAAGTCGGTGTTCGGGATCTGCAGATCCTTGCCGTTCTTGTCGACGATGCGCACGATCGGGCGCAGGTCCTTGCCCATCGAGCCGCGACGCTTCGGATCGGTGATCTCGCGCGAAGCCAGGCCGGTCAGTTCGTCGGTCTTCTCGATCACGGTCACGCCGTCGACGAAGTCGATGAAGCGGATGAAACCGGCGACTTCCGAAACGATCGGGTGGTTATGCGGATCCCAGTTGGCCACGGTCTGGCCGGCCTTGATCTCGGCGCCGTCCTTGACCGCGACGGTCGCACCGTACGGCAGCTTGTAGCGCTCGCGCTCGCGGCCGTGCGGGTCGAGGACCGACAGTTCGCCCGAACGCGACACCGCGACCAGGTGGCCGTTGGCGTGAGCGACGTGCTTGAGGTTGTTGAACTTGATCGAACCGGTGGTCTTGACCGTGACGTTGTCGATGGCGGCGGCTCGCGACGCGGCGCCACCGATGTGGAACGTACGCATGGTCAGCTGCGTGCCGGGCTCGCCGATCGACTGAGCGGCGACGACGCCGACCGCTTCGCCGTGGTTGACCAGGTGGCCGCGGCCGAGGTCGCGACCGTAGCAGTGCGCGCACACGCCGAAGCTGCTTTCGCAGGTGATGGTCGAGCGCACCTTGATCGACTGGACGCTGGCGTCCTCGAGCTTCTGCACCCAGGCTTCGTCGAGCAGGGTGTTGCGGGTGACGATCGGATCCTCGTCGTTGCCCGGCAGGAACACGTCCTCGGCCACGACGCGGCCCAGCACGCGGTCGCGCAGCGGTTCGACGACGTCGCCGCCTTCGACGATCGGGGTCATGGTCAGACCGCCGAGCGTGCCGCAATCGGTTTCGGTGATGACCACGTCCTGCGCCACGTCGACCAGACGACGGGTCAGGTAACCCGAGTTCGCCGTCTTCAACGCGGTATCGGCCAGACCCTTACGGGCACCGTGGGTCGAGATGAAGTACTGGAGAACGTTCAGGCCTTCGCGGAAGTTCGCGGTGATCGGCGTCTCGATGATCGAGCCGTCGGGACGCGCCATCAGGCCGCGCATACCGGCCAGCTGACGGATCTGGGCCTGCGAACCGCGGGCGCCGGAGTCGGCCATGATGTAGATCGAGTTCATCGACTTCTGCGGAACGCGCTTGCCTTCGGCGTTTTCCACGGTGTCGGTGCCGATCGCGTCCATCATCGCCTTGGCCACGCGCTCGTTCGTGCGCGACCAGATGTCGACGACCTTGTTGTAGCGCTCGCCGGCGGTGACCAGACCGGACTGGTACTGCTGCTGGATTTCCAGCACTTCGGTCTCGGCCTCGGCCAGGATGCCCTTCTTCTCGCCCGGGATGATCATGTCGTCGATGCCGATCGAAACGCCGGCGCGGGTCGCGTAAGCGAAGCCGGTGTACATCAGCTTGTCGGCGAACACGACCGTGTCCTTCAGGCCGAGCATGCGGTAGCACGAGTTGATCAGGCGGCTGATGTTCTTCTTGGTCAGCTCGGTGTTGGCCAGCGCGTACGGCAGGCCGTCCGGCAGGATCTCGCGCAGCAGGGCGCGGCCGACGGTGGTGTCGACGATCGAGGTCTTGGGCTCGCGGGTGCCGTCCTCGTTGATCACGATCTCGCTGATGCGGACCTTGACCTTGGCGTGGATCTGCACGACGCGGTTGTCGTAGGCGCGCTTGACTTCGGCCACGTTGGCGAACGCCATGCCCTCGCCCGCCTTGTTCTCCAGGGCGCGGGTCATGTAGTACAGGCCGAGCACGACGTCCTGCGACGGCACGATGATCGGCTCGCCGTTGGCCGGCGACAGGATGTTGTTCGACGCCATCATCAGCGCGCGCGCTTCCAGCTGGGCTTCCAGCGAGAGCGGCACGTGAACGGCCATCTGGTCACCGTCGAAGTCGGCGTTGAACGCGGTGCAGACCAGCGGGTGCAGCTGGATCGCCTTGCCTTCGATCAGCACCGGCTCGAACGCCTGGATGCCGAGGCGGTGCAGGGTCGGAGCGCGGTTCAACAGCACCGGATGCTCGCGGATCACCTCTTCGAGGATGTCCCACACCTCGGCCTCTTCACGCTCGACCAGCTTCTTGGCGGCCTTGATCGTGGTGGCCAGGCCGCGACGCTGCAGCTTGGCGAAGATGAAGGGCTTGAACAGCTCCAGCGCCATCTTCTTCGGCAGGCCGCACTCGTGCAGACGCAGGGTCGGGCCGACCACGATGACCGAACGGCCCGAGTAGTCGACGCGCTTGCCGAGCAAGTTCTGGCGGAAACGGCCCTGCTTACCCTTGATCATGTCGGCGAGCGACTTGAGCGGGCGCTTGTTGGTGCCGGTGATGGCGCGGCCGCGACGGCCGTTGTCCATCAGGGCGTCGACCGATTCCTGCAGCATGCGCTTTTCGTTGCGCACGATGATGTCGGGCGCATTGAGTTCGAGCAGGCGGCGCAGACGGTTGTTGCGGTTGATGACGCGGCGGTACAGATCGTTCAGGTCGGAGGTCGCGAAGCGGCCGCCGTCCAGCGGCACCAGCGGACGCAGGTCCGGCGGCAGCACCGGCAACACGGTCATGACCATCCACTCCGGACGGTTGCCGGACTCGAGGAAGGCTTCGACCAGCTTGATGCGCTTGGTGAGGCGCTTGAGCTTGGTTTCGCTGTTGGTCGAGGCGATCTCTTCGCGCAGCTGCAGCATTTCGGCCTGCAGATCGATCGTGCGCAGCAGGTCGTACACGGCCTCGGCGCCCATCGCGGCTTCGAAGTCGTCGCCGTGCTCCTGGCGCGCGGTCAGGTACTGCTCTTCGGTCAGCAGGTTGCCGCGTTCCATCGGGGTCAGGCCCGGCTCGGTCACGACGTAAGCTTCGAAGTACAGGATGCGCTCGATGTCGCGCAGGGTCATGTCGAGCATCAGGCCGATGCGCGAGGGCAGCGACTTCAGGAACCAGATGTGCGCGACCGGCGAAGCCAGGTCGATATGGCCCATGCGCTCGCGACGCACCTTGGCCAGGGTCACTTCGGTGCCGCACTTCTCGCAGACCACGCCGCGGTGCTTCATGCGCTTGTACTTGCCGCACAGGCACTCGTAGTCCTTGATCGGTCCGAAG
This sequence comes from Lysobacter antibioticus, assembly GCF_001442535.1. Classification (NCBI taxonomy): domain Bacteria; kingdom Pseudomonadati; phylum Pseudomonadota; class Gammaproteobacteria; order Lysobacterales; family Lysobacteraceae; genus Lysobacter; species Lysobacter antibioticus. Next base: position 3,718,638 of record NZ_CP013141.1, read on the forward strand.
ATGGCGGCGCAGAACAGGCCGTCGCGTTCGGGCTTGAAGGTACGGTAGTTGATGGTTTCCGGCTTCTTCACTTCGCCGAACGACCACGAACGGATCAGGTCGGGCGAAGCCAGCGCGATCTTGATCGCGTCGAAGTCCAGCGCGGGACGCTGCTGGTTGAAGAGATTGAGCAAGTCTTTCATGGGGTTCTCCGGGAATCGGGAATCGAGAATGGGGAATCGTCAAAGCGGGTTTCGGGAGGGGCGTGGGACGCTTTCGCGACTCCCTGCTCCCCATCCCCGATTCCCGGCGGTCCTCAGTTCTCTTCCAGCTCCATGTTGATCGCGAGCGAGCGGATTTCCTTCACGAGCACGTTGAAGGACTCCGGCATGCCGGCGACCATCTCGTACTCGCCGTCGACGATGTTCTTGTACATCTGGTTGCGGCCCTGCACGTCGTCGGACTTCACCGTCAGCATTTCCTGCAGGGTGTAGGCCGCGCCGTAGGCTTCCAGCGCCCAGACTTCCATTTCGCCGAAACGCTGGCCGCCGAACTGCGCCTTGCCGCCCAGCGGCTGCTGGGTGACGAGCGAGTACGGACCGGTCGAACGCGCGTGCATCTTGTCGTCGACGAGGTGGTTCAGCTTCAGCATGTGCATGTAGCCGATCGTGACCGGACGCTCGAACGCTTCGCCGGTGCGGCCGTCGTGCAGGATCGTCTGACCGCTGCTCGGCAGTTCGGCCAGCTCGAGCATGCGCTTGATCTCGAACTCGGCCGCGCCGTCGAACACCGGCGTCGCCATCGGCACGCCGTCGACCAGGTTGTGCGCCAGGGTCAGCAGCTCTTCGTCGGTGAATTGCTTCAGGTCGACGCGCTGGCCGTGGAGCTTCTGGTCGTGGTTGTAGATGTCGTCGAGGAACTTGCGCAGTTCGGCGATCTTCTGCTGCGCCTCCAGCATGCGCTGGATCTTCTGGCCCAGGCCCTTGGCGGCCCAGCCCAGATGCACTTCGAGGATCTGGCCGATGTTCATACGCGACGGCACGCCCAGCGGGTTCAGCACGATGTCGACGGTCTGGCCGTCGGCCGCGTACGGCATGTCCTCGACCGGCACGATGGTCGACACGACACCCTTGTTGCCGTGACGGCCGGCCATCTTGTCGCCCGGCTGGATGCGGCGCTTAACCGCCAGGAACACCTTGACCATCTTGAGCACGCCCGGCGCGAGGTCGTCGCCCTGGGTGATCTTGCCGCGCTTGTCGGCGAAGCGGCGATCGAATTCCTTCTGGTGGACGTCGATCTGCTTCTGGGCGCGTTCGATCGCTTCGATCGCGTCCTCGTCCTTCATGCGCAGGGTGAACCAATCGGACTTCTTCAGGCCGTCGAGCACCAGGCTGGTGACCGTGTCGCCCTTCTTCAGACCGGCGCCGCCGTTGGCGGTCTTGCCGATCAGCTGCGAACGCAGACGGTCGTAGATCGCCGCTTCGAGGATGCGGAACTGGTCGTCGAAGTCCTTCTTGACGCGACGGATTTCCGACTCTTCGATCTGGCGGGCGCGCTTGTCCTTCTCGATGCCGTCGCGGGTGAAGACCTGCACGTCGATGACGGTGCCGTCCATGCCCGGGGGCACGCGCAGCGAGCTGTCCTTAACGTCCGAAGCCTTCTCGCCGAAGATCGCGCGCAGCAGCTTCTCTTCCGGGGTCAGCTGGCTCTCGCCCTTCGGCGTGACCTTGCCGACCAGAATGTCGCCGGCGCGAACTTCGGCGCCGATGTACACCACGCCCGACTCGTCGAGGCGGTTCAGCGCCTGCTCGGAGACGTTCGGGATGTCGGCGGAGATTTCCTCCGGTCCCAGCTTGGTGTCGCGCGCGACGCAGGTCAGCTCTTCGATGTGGATCGTGGTGTAACGATCCTCTTCGACCACGCGCTCGGAGAGCAGGATCGAGTCTTCGAAGTTGTAGCCGTTCCACGGCATGAACGCGACCAGCATGTTCTGGCCGAGCGCGAGCTCGCCGATGTCGGTCGAGGGGCCGTCGGCCAGCACGTCGCCGCGGGCGATGACGTCGCCGACCTTGACCAGCGGGCTCTGGTTGATACAGGTGTTCTGGTTCGAACGCGTGTACTTGATCAGGTTGTAGATGTCGACGCCGGCATCGGTGACGCCGGAGATTTCCGACTCGTTGACCTTGACCACGATACGGGCCGCATCGATCTGCTCGATCGTGCCGCCGCGCAGCGCATTCACGGTGACGCCCGAGTCGCGCGCCACGGCGCGCTCGATGCCGGTACCGACCAGCGGCTTCTGCGCCTTCAGGGTCGGGACGGCCTGACGCTGCATGTTCGCGCCCATCAGTGCGCGGTTGGCGTCGTCGTGCTCGAGGAACGGAACCAGCGCGGCCGCGACCGACACGGTCTGCATCGGCGAGACGTCCATGAAGTGGATCTCGGACGGCGGCTTGAGCAGGGTTTCGCCCTGGTAACGGCAGGCGACGAACTGCGAGCTGATCATGCCCTTGTCGTCCTGCGGCGCGTTGGCCTGGGCGATGACGTACTCGTTCTCTTCGATCGCCGAGAGGAACTCGACGTCGTCGGTGACCTTGCCGTCCACGACCTTGCGGTACGGCGTCTCGAGGAAGCCGTACTTGTTGGTGCGGGCGAACACGGCCAGCGAGTTGATCAGGCCGATGTTCGGGCCTTCAGGCGTTTCGATCGTGCACACGCGGCCGTAATGGGTCGGGTGGACGTCGCGCACTTCGAAGCCGGCGCGCTCGCGGGTCAGGCCGCCCGGGCCGAGGGCCGACACGCGACGCTTGTGCGTGACTTCCGACAGCGGGTTGTTCTGGTCCATGAACTGCGACAGCTGCGAGGAGCCGAAGAACTCCTTGATCGCGGCGGCCACCGGCTTGGCGTTGATCAGTTCCTGCGGCGTGAGGCCTTCGGACTCGGCCATCGACAGGCGTTCCTTGACCGCGCGCTCGACGCGGACCAGGCCGACGCGGAAGGTGTTCTCGGCCATTTCGCCGACCGAACGCACGCGACGGTTGCCCAGGTGATCGATGTCGTCGACCACGCCGCGGCCGTTGCGGATCTCGGTCAGGACGCGGATGACGTCGAGGATGTCCGAGGTCTTGCCCAGCTCGTTGCGCAGGCGCACGGACTCGTCGTCCTTGCGCTCGGCGAAGTACTTGGCGTCGTACAGCACCGAGGCGCCGAGGGTTTCCTTGCGGCCGATGCGGCGGTTGAACTTCATCCGGCCGACGCCCGACAGGTCGTAGCGCTCGAAGGTGAAGAACAGGTTGTGGAACAGGTTCTGCGCGGCGTCCTTGGTCGGCGGCTCGCCCGGACGCATCATCCGGTAGATTTCGACCAAGGCTTCCAGCTGCGTCTTCGACGGATCGATGCGCAGGGTGTTGGAGATGTACGGACCGCGGTCGAGGTCGTTGACCCAGATCGTGCCGACCGACTCGATGCCGGCCTTGCGGAACGCGGCCAGCTGGTCGTCGCTGATTTCGTCGTTGGCCGAGGCCAGCAGTTCGCCGGAACGGGTGTCGACGACGTCGTGCGACAGGATGCGGCCGACCAGGTAGCTGTCGGGCACGGCCAGCGCGGCGATGCCGGACTGCTCGAGCTGCTTGACGTGGCGCGCGGTGATGCGCTTGCCGGCTTCGACGATGACCTTGTCGCCGTCGGCCAGATCGAAGTCCAGGGTTTCGCCGCGCAGGCGCTCGGAGACCAGCTCCCACTGCACGCCCTCGGACATGATGTGGAAGGTGTTGATCTCGAAGAACTCGGCGAGCATTTCTTCGTTGTTGTAGCCGAGCGCGCGCAGCAGCACGGTGACCGGCAGCTTGCGGCGACGGTCGATACGGGTGAACAGCGCGTCCTTCGGGTCGAACTCGAAGTCGAGCCAGGAACCGCGGTAGGGAATGATGCGGGCGCTGTACAGCAGCTTGCCCGAGCTGTGGGTCTTGCCGCGGTCGTGGTCGAAGAACACGCCGGGCGAACGGTGCAGCTGCGAGACGATGACGCGCTCGGTGCCGTTGACGATGAAGGTACCGTTGTCGGTCATGAGCGGAATTTCGCCCATGTAGACCTCCTGCTCCTTCACGTACTTGATGGCCTTGGTCGACGACTCGCGGTCGTAGATCACCAGGCGCACGGTCACGCGCAGCGGGGCGCCGTAGGACAGGCCGCGGTTGCGGCACTCGCGCTCATCGAACACCGGATCGCCGAGCTTGTAGCCGACGTATTCGAGAGCAGCGTTGCCGCTGTAGCTGGAGATCGGGAACACCGACTTGAGGGCCGCATGCAGGCCGCGATCGGCGCGCTTGGCCGGATCGGTATGTTCCTGCAGGAATTCGCGATAGGAGTCGACCTGGATCGCGAGCAGGAACGGCACTTCGAGGATGGATTTGCGCTTGCCGAAATCCTTGCGGATGCGCTTCTTTTCGGTGAACGAATAGTTCGTGGAAGCTGTGGTCATGGTGAGCTACCGCCTCGATTAACTTTAATGGGCCGGGAAAGCCGCCGTAGCGTCCTTCCGGGCAGACCGCGCGTCCGCGGTCCGGGGGAACAAGGGAAAATTGCCAGTGGGAAGTCGCTGGTATTGCCGGCACCAGCACGCCTTCTCCCGCTACTTCCGACTGGTAACTCGGATGACGCCGGGAATATCGATTCCCGTGGAACGGCCAAAGGCCGGGGACTTTCGTCCCCAGCCTTGGGTGGTCGCCAAAGTGATTCGGCGACGCAAGTACGACTTACTTGACTTCGACAGCTGCACCAGCGGCTTCGAGGTCCTTCTTGAACTTCTCGGCGTCGGCCTTCGAGACGGCTTCCTTGACGGTCTGCGGAGCGCCTTCGACCAGGTCCTTCGCTTCCTTCAGGCCCAGGCCGGTGATGGCGCGGACGGCCTTAATGACTTCGACCTTCTTCTCGCCGGCAGCCTTCAGGATGACGTTGAACTCGGTCTGCTCTTCGACCGGAGCAGCGGCTTCAGCGGCAACGCCGGCGACGACCGGAGCAGCGGCGGAAACGCCGAACTTCTCTTCGATCGCGCGGACGAGTTCCATGACTTCCATCAGGCTCTTTTCGGCGATGGCTTCGACGATTTGTTCGTTGGAAAGGGACATTTGAATAACCTCAGGAAATATTGATCTTACGAATCGGATTCAGTGAAGCGGTCGCGAATGCCGGGCGGCGATTACGCCGGTTCCGCTTCGGCCGGAGCTTCGACAGCGACTTCGCCACCGCCCTGCTGGTCGGCCACGGCCTTGACGGCGCGGGCGAACATGCTGGCGGGTTCGGACAGGACGCGGGCCAGCATGGCCAGGGCCTGGTCGAGGGTCGGCAGCGAGGCAAGCACGTCGACGTGGCTGGCCGGGTACACCTGGCCTCCCAACGCGACGACCTTGGCCTGCAGCTTGTCGTTACCCTTGGCGAATTCCTTGATCAGACGACCGGCGGCGCCGGGTTCTTCCGTCGAGAACGCATACAGCAACGGACCGACGAGCTTGTCTTGGACGCACTCGTATTCGGTACCGGCAACGGCACGGGAAGCCAGGGTGTTCTTGACGACACGCAAGTACACACCGGTTTCACGAGCCTTCTTGCGCATCGCGGTCATTTGACCGACCGTGATGCCTGCGTACTCGGCAGCAATCAAGGAGTGAGCCTTGGCGGCGACTTCTGCCAGTTCGGCGACTACTTCTTGCTTCTGAGACAGATTAAGAGCCATTGCACTCCTCCAAGGCCGGGATTCGGGATTCGTGAGAGGGAACTGGCGAAGCGGCTCGCGCCTGGCCTCGACCGATCCCGATCCCGTACTACCCATCCCGGCACTATTAACTCCGCTTACGGCTCCTGCCGCTTGCGGTCCTGGGCGGCGACCGTCCTTGGCGCCGGGGACGCCGAAGGCATCCCGGGTGGTGGCCTTTCCTGAAAATAGTTTCAGGGGCGGCACCATCTACGCCGGCCCGGCTCCGAAGAGTCCGAATTAAGCGATCCCGCTGTACCGACGGCGACTCCTTGCCGTGTCGAGCTTCCGTGCCCGTCGTCGGTATGCGCTGACCGCGCCTGCGGTCTTTGACGGCGATCGCTTCGGGTTGCCCCTGGGCGATAGCCCTCAAAAAGTTAGGAGCGAGGTGAGAGAAGCGAGAAACGAGTGAGAGCGAATGCGGCTTTTCGCTCACTCCTCACTTCTCTTGGCTCACTCCATTGATTCGATTACTTGAGCGACAGCGAGGTCAGATCGACGGTCACGCCCGGACCCATGGTCGAGCTGATCGAGATCTTCTGCAGGTACTGGCCCTTGGCGGTCGCCGGCTTGGCCTTGATCAGGTCGAGCAGCAGCGCCTGCAGGTTGTCCTTCAGCGAGGCGTCTTCGAACGAAGCCTTGCCCAGGGTGCAGTGGATGATGCCGGCCTTGTCGGTGCGGTAACGCACCTGGCCGCCCTTGGCGTTCTTGACCGCTTCGGCCGGGTTCGGCGAGACGGTACCGACCTTCGGGTTCGGCATCAGGCCGCGCGGGCCGAGCACCTGGCCCAGCTTACCGACGACGCGCATGGCGTCCGGGGTGGCGATGACGACGTCGTAGTTCAGATCGCCGGCCTGCATCTTCTCGGCCAGGTCGTCCATACCGACGGCTTCGGCGCCGGCGGCCAAGGCCTCGTCGGCCTTCGCGCCGGCCGGGGCGAACACCGCCACGCGCACGGTCTTGCCGGTACCGGCCGGGAGCACGGTCGAGCCACGGACCTGCTGGTCGGACTTCTTCGCGTCCACGCCCAGGCGCACGGCGACGTCGACGGACTCGACGAACTTGGCCTTGGTCGCGGTCTTGACGATCTTGACCGCTTCTTCGAACGAGTAGGCCTTGCCCGGGACCACAGCTGCCTTGATTGCTTTTTCGCGCTTCGTGATTGCCATGATCAGCCCTCCACCACCAGACCCATGCTGCGGGCCGAACCCGCAATCGTCTTCACTGCCGCTTCCAGGTCGGCCGCGGTCAGATCCGCTTCCTTCGCCTTGGCGATGTCTTCGAGCTGCTTACGGGTGACCTTGCCCACCTTCTCGGTGTTCGGGCGCTTGGAGCCCGACGAGATGCCGGCGGCCTTCTTGAGCAGGACCGAAGCCGGGGTGCTCTTGGTGACGAAGGTGAAGGTACGGTCCGAGTAGGCCGTGATGATGACCGGGGTCGGCAGACCCGGCTCGAGCTTGGAGGTCGCGGCGTTGAACGCCTTGCAGAACTCCATGATGTTCAGGCCGCGCTGACCCAGCGCAGGACCGACCGGCGGCGAGGGGTTGGCCTGACCGGCCTTCACCTGCAGCTTGATGTAACCGACTACTTTCTTTGCCATTGCTCTGCTCTCCGGGTGCTAGCGCCTGGACCTCAGGCTCCCCATCGGGCCGGAAATCGCGCGTTCCGGCATCGCGTTTTGCTTGCGCAGACAGCCGCCCCGGGTCTGTTCAGAGGGGGCAGCTGAATGAATGGGCTCACCGCACCTAGGCAGTGAGCCGCGCACTATAACAGGTTTTGCGGAATACAACACGACGAGGCCCGGCAAGCCGGGCCTCGTTCGATGGAGTCAGCCAGACCGGGGCCGGGCTCAGGTGGCCTTTTCGACCTGCCCGAATTCCAGCTCGACCGGGGTCGAGCGGCCGAAGATCAGCACCGCGACGCGCAGGCGGCTCTTCTCGTAGTTGATTTCCTCGACCACGCCGTTGAAATCGACGAACGGGCCATCGACCACGCGGACCATTTCGCCCGGCTCGAACAGCACCTTCGGACGCGGCTTCTCGACGCCTTCCTGAACGCGCTGCAGGATCCGGTCCGCTTCGCGGTCCTGGATCGGCAAGGGGCGATCGGCGGTGCCGCCGATGAAACCCATGACCTTCGGGGTTTCCTTGATCAGATGCCAGCTCTCGCTGTCGATGCGCGGGATACCGGCTTCGTCGTGCGTGGCGATCTGGACCAGGACATAGCCCGGGAAGAATTTACGCTCGGACCGGCGCTTCTGGCCGGAACGCATTTCGACGACCTCTTCGGTCGGCACCAGGACGTCGCCGAAGCGGTCCTGCATTTCGAAACGGACGATACGGTCGCGCAGCGCCTGCGCCACGGACTTTTCGAAGCCGGAATACGCATGTACCACGTACCAGCGCTTGTTATCTTGCGAATTCACGTCGGTCGTCTCCTCAACGCGACAGCAGGAACTTGACCGCAGCCTGGATCACATAATCGAAGCCGGACAGGATGAGGCTGAGAATCGCGACCGCGATCATGACCACCCAGGTGGTCTTGAGCGCTTCTTCGCGGGTCGGCCAGACCACCTTGCGCAACTCGAAACGCGATTCCGAGAGGAATTCGCGGGTCTGTGCACCCTTGGTGGAAAACATGAACACCACCGCGCCGGCGAGCAGGCCGGCGACGACCACGCCGCTACGCAGCGGGCCGCTCCAGTTCTCGAACCAGAGGTAGGCGAACACACCGCCCAGCGCAAGCAGCAGCGCCAGCGCGTACTTGGCAATATCACCGGCACCGCCGGATTTATGTTGTTCGGCCTTGCTGTTCATTCTCGGGGCGATTCCCTCGCGAAAGCCCGCCCATCCCTGCGCGGCCCTTTCAATGCATTCCAGTCGCCGGATCGTCCGAGCCGGCTCGGTATCGAGTGGCACGCCAGGAGGGACTCGAACCCCCAACCTGCGGTTTTGGAGACCGCTGCTCTGCCAATTGAGCTACTGGCGTACGTCTTTGAAGTCTTCTACCCGACTCAGCGCCCGAATCGGGCCCGGCATCGAGCGGATATTCCAAGGTGTACTAAACAACGAAGGCGGACCGGGTTGCCGGCCCGCCGTTCGCGGCTTGCGGCGGCCTTGCGACCGCCGCGATGGTGCGATTACTTGATGATCTTGGCCACGACGCCGGCGCCGACGGTACGGCCGCCTTCGCGGATCGCGAAGCGCAGGCCTTCGTCCATCGCCACCGGGTTGATCAGCGTGACGACCATCTTCACGTTGTCGCCCGGCATCACCATCTCGACGCCCTCCGGCAGCTCGCAAGCGCCGGTGATGTCGGTGGTGCGGAAGTAGAACTGCGGACGGTAGCCCTTGAAGAACGGGGTGTGACGGCCGCCTTCGTCCTTCGACAGCACATAGACTTCGGCTTCGAAGTCGGTGTGCGGCTTGATCGAACCCGGCTCGCA
>NZ_CP013141.1:3727846-3809950 GCF_001442535.1 Lysobacter antibioticus
CCCGAGCGAGCCGCACACTATACAGCAGTTTTCGTGAACGTCAACACCTGTCCGCGAAACTTTTTGCTGCTTCCCGACTCGTCGTCCGCTTCGTTTTTCCGAAGCTTCCGTCTCACCGGGCCGCGCATCTTACAGCATGTTTTCGACTCGTCAACACTTATCGAAACCGCCGCTTTCTGCGCCCCGCCAACCTCACAAACCGGTCAGCGGGCCGCGCATCTTACAGCAATGTTTCAGACCGTCAACACCTGTCGAAACCGCTCTTTCTGCGCGTCCCCGCCGTGCGATGCATCTGCTCAGCGGGGCCGCGCATTATGCATACATGAATACGCATTGGGAAGAGGATCACGAAAAGAATTTCACAGCGCTCGCATTGACGCGCGCAGGCCGCTGCGATGATGTTCGTGGGCATTGTCCAAGCGCAGGGATGAGCGCGATGTCGACGCTACGTATAGCGATCGTTGGCCTGAGTCTGCTCGTTTCAGGCTGCGCCGCCGATGCCGGCGATTCCTGGGTGGAACTCGCAGGCCGCCGCTATACGGTGGAAGTGGCCGCCGACGATGAATCCAGGGCGCGCGGGCTGATGTTCCGCGACGAGATGGCCGCCGACCGGGGCATGGTGTTCGTCCACGAGAGGGAACAGCCGCTCGCCTATTGGATGAAGAACACCCGGATCCCGCTCGACATCCTCTACTTCGATGCCCGCAAGCGACTGGTCTCGCAACGCCGCGACGTGCCGCCGTGCTCGGCCGGCGATGCCTGCCCGCCCTATCCGAGCGATGCGCCGGCGAAATACGTGCTTGAGCTCAATGCCGGCCAGGCCGCTCGATTGAACCTGCGCGACGGCGCCAAGCTGCAGTTCGGGCCGGGTATCGAATAAAGACGGGCGGTGGGATCACGCCGGCCTGGGCGGCCCCGCGATGCGGGATGCCTATGTAACGGGCGCCTTCACGCGGGGAAGGACACCCAAGAAGTGACTGAAACCGGCCGGAGCCGGCCATCCGCCGGGACGAAACGCCCGCGCAGCGGCGCCTCAGACTTCCATCATCTCGAAATCGTCCTTGGTCACCCCGCAATCCGGGCAGGTCCAGGTGTCCGGCACGTCGGCCCATCGCGTTCCCGGGGCCAGGCCCTCTTCCGGCAGCCCCTGGGCTTCGTCGTAAATGAAGCCGCACACGACGCACATCCAGGTGCGGTAGGCGGTGGTCGCGGCGATCTCGGACATGGGCGGATAATGCGGGGATTGCGGGACGCGCATTGTCACACCCCGCCCTCCCCGACGGAAGCCGAAGCATGAATTCTCCTTGGCCGCGCCGCGGTCTGTACGCGATCACGCCCGACGAAGCCGACACCGGCCGCTTGTCGGCACGAGTCGAGACCGTGCTGGCGGCCGGCGCCCAGTGGCTGCAATACCGGAACAAATCCGCCGACGCCGCCCTGCGCCGGCAGCAAGCTACGGCCTTGCTGGCGATATGCCGGCGCCATCGCGTGCCGCTGATCGTCAACGACGATTGGCGCCTGGCCGCCGACATCGGCGCCGACGGCGCGCACCTGGGCGAGGACGACGGCCAGCTCGGCACCGCCCGCGCCGCGCTCGGCCCCGCTGCGATCCTCGGTGCTTCGTGCTACGACAAGATCGAACTCGCCCGCAGCGCCGCGGCCCATGGCGCCAGCTATGTCGCCTTCGGCGCCTTCTTCCCCTCGCCGACCAAACCGCATGCGCGACGGGCCTCGCCGCAGTTGCTGACGCAAGCGGCGGCGCTCGGCCTGCCGCGGGTGGCGATCGGCGGCATCACCCCGGACAATGCGCGTTCGCTCGTCGATGCCGGCGCCGATCTGCTGGCGGTCATCAGCGGCGTGTTCGATGCGCCCGACCCGGCCGCCGCCGTGCACGCCTACCTTTCCTGTTTCGAAGAAGCCCCCCATGAATAACACCCGCTCCCACGAGCTGTTCACCCGCGCGTCCGAACTCCTGCCCGGCGGCGTCAATTCGCCGGTGCGCGCCTTCAAGTCGGTCGGCGGCGAACCGTTCTTCGCCGAACGCGCCCAAGGCGCCTATCTCTACGACGTCGACGGCAACCGCTATATCGACTACGTCGGCTCCTGGGGCCCGATGATCGCCGGCCATGCGCATCCGCAGGTGCTGGCCGCGGTCGCCGAGACCATGCGTCACGGCCTCAGCTTCGGCGTACCGAACGCACTCGAGGTGACGATGGCCGAAGCGATCACCCGCATCGTGCCGAGCTGCGAGATGGTGCGCATGGTCAATTCGGGCACCGAAGCGACGCTGTCGGCGATCCGGGTGGCGCGCGGCGCGACCGGGCGCTCGCGCATCGTCAAGTTCGAGGGCTGCTATCACGGCCACGGCGACAGTTTCCTGGTCAAGGCCGGCAGCGGCGCGCTGACCTTGGGCCTGCCGAATTCGCCGGGCGTGCCGTCCGCGCTCGCCGACCTGACCCTGACCCTGCCCTATAACGACTTCGATGCCGCGAGCGCCCTGTTCGACGAAGTCGGCGACGAAATCGCCGGTTTGATCATCGAGCCGATCGTCGGCAACGCCAACTGCATCCTGCCGCGCGACGGCTACCTGCAGCATCTGCGCGAACTGTGCACGAAGTACGGCGCGCTGTTGATCTTCGACGAAGTCATGACCGGCTTCCGCGTCGCCCTTGGCGGCGCGCAGCAGCGCTATGGCATCGTTCCGGACCTGAGCACCTTCGGCAAGATCATCGGCGGCGGCATGCCGGTCGGCGCCTACGGCGGTCGCCGCGACCTGATGAGCCAGGTCGCGCCGAGCGGCCCGATCTACCAGGCCGGCACGCTCAGCGGCAATCCGGTGGCGATGGCCGCGGGCCTGGCGACCCTGGAACTGATCCAGGCGCCGGGCTTCCACGATGCCTTGGAACGCAGCACCCACGCGCTCTGCGATGGCCTGGAAAGCGCGGCGAGAGCCGCTGGAATCGCCTTCCACACCACCCGTGCGCCCGGCATGTTCGGCCTGTATTTCCGCGAAGGCCCGGTCGAAAGCTTCGCCGATGCCCTCGGCTCGGACACCCAGCGTTTCAACCGTTTCTTCCACGGCATGCTCGAGCGCGGCGTGTATCTGGCGCCGTCGGCGTTCGAGGCCGGCTTCGTGTCGAGCGCGCATGGCGAGGCGGAAATCGCCGAGACCATCGAAGCGGCTCGGGCGACGTTCGCTACGCTGTAAGGCGTCCGGGGGGGGCAAGAGCAAATCCCCCCTTACCCCCTCTTTTCAAAGAGAGGATGGCACGGGATGTGGGCGAGTCGCGGTTAGTGCCATTCGCCGCAGCGAACGCGCAAACGAAAGGGCCGGCGACGCGCCGGCCCTTTGTTCTTCATGGCGATCAGAAAGTGAACGTGGCGCTCAGGCCGATATTGCGACGGGCGCCGAACCAGCAGTCGCCTCGGCCCATGCAGATGCTGAAATAGCGCTTGTCGGTCAGGTTGTTGACGTTGAGCGCCCAACGCCATGCGCCGGTCTCGAACGACACCATCGCATCGGCCAGGGTGACCGAGGGCGTGGTCGGCGCGGGCGGGCTGTCGAAGGCGCTCATGTAACGCAGGCCCAAACCGGCGGCGAAACCGTCGCGGCCGCCGACGCTGAAACGCTGCTTACCCCAGACCGCCGCCTGATGGCGCGGTGTGGCTTCGAGCTGCTTGTCGTTGTCGAGATAGTTGTAGTGCGCGGTGATGTCGAAGTTGGAAGTCACCCTGCCGGTAAGTTCGAGCTCGAACCCGCTGACCTTGGTCTTGCCGGCCTGCACGTTGGTGTTGTGGTTGGCCGGATCGGGCACCAAGCGGTTTTCTTCGCGCAGTTCGTAGGTCGCGGCGGTGAAGCTCAGCTCGCGCCCGGCCGGTTCGAACTTGAGGCCGGCTTCGATCTGCTCGCCCTTCTGCGGCTTGTAACGCGCGCCGGTGAGGGCGTTGGTGCCGGCCACCGGGGTGAAGGACTCGCTGTAGCTCAGGTACGGCGACCAGCCGGCCCAGTCGTGGAACATCACCCCCAGGCGCTTGGTGGTGGCGTTGGAGGTCTCGTCGGCGGCGCCGACCAGGCCGTTCTTGGCGCGATCGTGGCGCAGCCCGGCGACGACGATCCAGTGATCGCCGATACGCATCTGGTCCTGCAGATAGGCGCCGACCTGGCGCTGGCTGCTGTTGACCGCCGGGCCGAACGGCGGCGGCGTGTACGGCGTGTAGACCGGGTTGTAGATGTCGATCGGCGGCACCGTGCCGCCGCGCGAGGGCGAGCCGTCGAACAACTGCGCTTCCTCCTGCTTGAACCGCACCGCATCCAGGCCGAGCAGCATCTGGTGTTCGACCGCGCCGGTCTTGAAGCGGCCCTCGACGTGCTGGTCGAGGTTCTGCATCCGCACCCGGTTGTGGGCGAACCAGCCTTCGCGGTTGATGACCCGTTGCCCGGCGTCGATGAAGGGATTCAGCGGCGCGCTGAAGGGATCGCCGTACAGACTGGCGTAGTCGACCTTGTTGCGTGCGGCGCGGAACGACTGGCGGACGGTCCAGTTGTCGTTGAAACGATGCTCGAACAGCCAGCCCGCGCTGGTGCGATCGGTGTCGTAATGATCGCCGGGATTGCCGATGAAACGGTTGGCCGGGACGCGCCCGTTCGGGTTCGGCGCCAGCAAGCCGCTCCAGCCGAAGAACTGCGAAGTCGAACCGGTGCGGTCCTGCTGCCAGCGCAGTTGCAGGGTCAGCGAGGTGTCTTCGCTCGGCTTCCAGGTCAGCGAAGGGGCGATCAGGCGGCGGTCGTCGTCGACGTGATCGACCTGGGTTTCGCTGTCGCGGTAAACACCGACGATGCGATACAGCCAGGTACCGTCGGCGGTCAGCGGCCCGGTGAAATCGGCGTTGACCTGGCGGCGGTCGAAGCTGCCCAGTTGCACGCCGATTTCGCGCTGCGCCTGCGCCTGCGGGCGCTTGCTGACCAGATTGATCACGCCGGCGGTGCTGCCCTGCCCGAACAGCATCGAGGACGGGCCACGCAGCACTTCGATGCGCTCGAGCATGTAGGGATCGGTACGCGCCGAGCTGGTGTAGTAGTTGAAGTTGCTGCGCAAGCCGTCGAGGTATTCCTGCGGCGAGCTGCCGCGGATCAGGGTCCAGTCGCCGCGCGAGTCCAGGCCGTACGCGTCCGAGCGCACGCCGGCGGCGTAGTTCAATGCGTCCTGCACGTTCAAGGCGCCCTGGTCGGTCATGCGCTCGCGGGTGACCACGGTGATCGCCTGCGGGGTCTCCGAGATCGGCGTGTCGGTCTTGGTCGCGGTGCTGGCGTTGCCGGCCTTGTAGCCGATGGACGCGCCCTGGACGACGATGTGGTCGAGCGTCTTGGCCTGGTCGGCGGCGGCATCCGGGCTCTCGGCCAGGGCCGGGAAACTCAGGCAAAAACCAATGGCCAGGGCGAGGGGCGCCGGGACGTGACGGCTGCAGGACATACGGGGGCTCCGGGGTCTAAAGCAAACGAGAATTATTATCGTTTAGTGAAGAACCGTAAAGACCCGGCCCCGGCCGGACTGCCTGCAAAGGCGATACCGACGCGGTTTCGATGGGTAATCGCTAGAGATGGCGGGCGATGCGCTCGGCCAACCGGTCCAGTGCCGCGCGATCGGCCGGCGCCGGCAAACCATCGCGGTACAGGCGCAAGACGCCGTCGTGCTGGCGGCGCGGCTGCACGTGCAGATGCAGGTGCGGCACTTCCTGGCCGCCGGCTTCGCCGTTGGATTGCCACAGATTGAGCCCGGCCGGCCGGACTTGCGCCGCCAAGGCCTTGGCGATGCGCACCGCGATCGCCATCAGATGCCCCGCGGTGGCTTCGTCGAGGGCGTAAATGTCCTCGATGTGCCGGCGCGGTACCACCAGGACGTGGCCTTCGACCGCCTGGCGCAGGTCCATGAAGGCCACCGCGACCTCGTCCTCGTACACCCGGCTCGCCGGCGCGCGGCCGGCGAGGATGGCGCAGAAGATGCAGTCGCTCATCGCGCCCGGATCAACGCCCGAGGAACTGCAGCAGGGCCGCGCGCAGGCGCGCGAGCCCGTCGGCGACATCTTCGTCGCCGATGTTCAAGGCCGGCACGAAGCGCAGCACGTCCGGCCCGGCTTGCAGCACCAACAGGCCGTGCTCGATGCAGCGGTCGAGGATCTCGCCGGCCTTGCCGGCGTGTTCGGGACGCAACTGCGCGCCGATCATCAGGCCGCGCCCGCGCACTTCGGAGAACAAGCCGAGTTCGCTATCGAGCCCGGCGAGGCCGGCGCGGATCGCCTGCGCCTGGCGCTCGACGTTGGCCATCAGCTCAGGCGAATTCAACTCGCGCAGCGCCGCGCCTGCGACCGCCGCGGCCAGCGGATTGCCGCCGAAGGTGGTGCCGTGGGCGCCGAACTGCATCGACTGCGCGGCTTTCGGGCCGACCAGCATGGCGCCGATCGGGAAACCGCTGCCGAGCGCCTTGGCCAGCGTCACCACGTCGGGCACGACCTCGTAGCCGTGGCAGGCGAACAGACGCCCGCTGCGGCCCATGCCGCACTGGATCTCGTCGAGGATCAGCAGCGCTTCGTGGCGATCGCACAAGGCGCGCAGGCCGCTCAGGAACTCTTGCGTGGCCGGCGTCACCCCGCCCTCGCCCTGGACCGGCTCGACCAGCACCGCGCAAACGTCGCCCGCGGCCATCGCCGCTTCGGCCGCGGCCAGATCGTTGAAATCGCTGTAGCGAAAACCCGGCGGCAACGGCTCGAAGCCCTCGTGGTACTTCGGCTGTGCGGTCGCGGTGACCGCGGCCAGGGTGCGGCCGTGGAAGCTGCCGCGGAAACTCAGGATCACCCGGCGCTCGGGCTCGCGGCCCTGCGCGGTCGCCCACTTGCGCGCGAGCTTGATCGCCGCCTCGTTGGCTTCGGCGCCGGAGTTGCACAGGAACACGCGTTCGGCGAAACCGGCCGCGGACACGAGCTGCTCGGCCAAGCGCAGCGGCGGCTCGCTGATGAAGACGTTGCTGGTATGCCAGAGCTTGCCGGCCTGTTCGGTCAGCGCCTGGATCAGCGCCGGATGCGCATGGCCGAGCGCGTTGACCGCGATGCCGGCGCCGAAGTCGACGTACTCGCGTCCGTCCAGGTCCCACACGCGCGAGCCTTTGCCGTGATCGAGCACGATCCGGCGCGGGCGGTAGACGGGCAGGTAATAGCGCTCGGAAAGGGCGTAGAGCGAGGCGGTGTCCATGCGGGCGGCGGTCGCGGTCGAGGAAGAAGAACCGCCATTGTCGCGCATCGTGCCGGCGCACGCAGCGGCGGCGGATGACGCCCCAGGCTGCCCACCCGGGCGGTCGGGCGGCCTCGCGGCTTGCCGACCGACCGGCCGACAACGCGCCGGCGGCCGAGGCCGGGCCCGCCATCGCCGGCGCAGCGGGCCTAATCGGGATCCACGCCGGCGGCATGGCCGGACCCACGGATCGCGGCACCGCGACACCCTCGCGGCACTTCCATCCGGCGCGGTTCGCAACGACCCTGGCCAACGCGCCGGCGCTGCGAAGGCACGACGCCGGACACTCCATGCTCTTCTTCGATGAGGAAACGTCATGAGTTCACGCCGTAGCCGCACCGTCCGTCTGCTTCCCGCCGTGCTCGCCGTGGTCCTGGCCCAGGCCGGCGCCGCGCCGCCGAAAATCGCGATCACCGAAACCGCCGTCTTCGACGCCGCTTCGGTGCCCGCTTTCACCGGCGACTACGCCGATGTCTATGCGCATCTGCAAAAACAGCGTGCGGCCGACCTCGCCCAGTTGCAGCGCTGGGTCAGGCAGCCTTCGATCAGCGCCCAGGACAAGGGCATCGACGCGATGGCCGAACTGCTGCGCGGCGACCTGCAGAAACTCGGCTTCCGCGATACCGCCCTGGTGCCGACCACCGGCCACCCCGGCGTCTACGGTTATTACGATGCCGGCGCCGAACACACGCTCGTGGTCTACATGATGTACGACGTGCAGCCGATCGAACCCACCGGTTGGAAGGTCGACGCCTTCGACGGCGCCCTCGTCGACGACCCCAAGCTCGGCAAGGTATTGATGGCGCGCGGCGCGACCAACCAGAAAGGCCCGCAACGCGCCTTCCTCAATGCGCTCGACGCGGTGATCCAGGTGCGCGGCAAACCGCCGGTCAACCTGATCGTGCTGGCCGAAGGCGAGGAAGAACTGGGCTCGCCGCATTACCCCGAAGTCGTCGCCAAGTACGAAGCGCAACTGCGCAAGGCCGATGGCGTGTTCTTCCCGATGAACACCCAGGACCGCGACGGCGAAGCGTCGATGTTCCTCGGCGTGAAAGGCATCCTGTACCTGGAGCTGGAAGCCAAGGGCAATGCCAAGACCGGCGGCCCGCAGAAGAGCGAGGTGCACGGCTCGCTCGCCGCCAAGCTCGACTCACCGAGCTGGCGCCTGGTGCAGGCCCTGGCCACCCTGACCACGCCCGACGGCGAGATCGCCGTGCCCGGCTATCGCGATGCGATCCGAGCGCCGAACGTCGAGGAACAGCGTCTGTTCAACGGACTGGTCGCCAAGCGCGCCGGCGACACCCAGAAACAACTCGACGCCTTCGCCGCGGCGCGCTGGAAGAACGGCCGCAACGACCGCGACGCCAGCGCGGCCGAACTGTTCGACACCACCCTCAACATCGACGGACTGGTCGCGGGCTACACCGGCGAAGGCGTCAAGACCATCCTGCCGCACCGTGCCGTGGCCAAGGTCGATTCGCGCCTGGTGCCCGACCAGACCCCCGACGAAGCGGTGGCGCTGATCCGCAAACAGCTCGACGCCAAGGGTTTCGACGACATCGAGATCCGCAAGCTTTCCGGCTACCCGCCGGCGCAGACCTCGGTCGAAGCCCCGCTGACGCGCGCCGCGATCGGCACCTACCGCAAACACGGCTTCACCCCGCCCGTCGCCCCGCGCATTGGCGGCAGCGCACCCTACTACGTCTTCACCCAGACCCTGGGCCTGCCGATGATCGCCGGCGGCCTGGGCCACGGCAGCGGCGCCCATGCGCCGAACGAATACATGGTGATCGAACCGCTGAAAGGCTCGAAGATCGCCGGCCTGGTGCAGACCGAACAGTTCTATGTCGATCTGCTGTATTCGTTGGCGGACGCGTTGAAGCAACCGAAACAATGAGCGCGGCGGCTTCGGATGGGAGCCCGAGGCAGCGGTGACCGGAAATTTCTGTTGCCGTTGCCGTTGCCGTTGCCGTTGCCGTAGATATTCTGCTGTTGCTGTGCGCAGCCACGCACTAGCGAAGGCAATCGAAGACCCGGAGGGCGGCCCGCAAGGATGCGGGCCGTTTTTCATCGGGACAGGGATGTCCCGTATGAAAAAACCCCGCGCATGCATCGCTCGTGCGGGCCCTTGACTCAAAGAAAAGCATTTTTCTTTGGTTACCTTTCTTTTGTTGCTTATGACAAAAGAAAGTAACCCGCCGCTTTAGTGGCGAAAGCTCTTAGCGTTTGATCTGGATCTGGATCTGGATCCGGATCCGGATCTTGCTTGAGCGTTGCGCCGCAAAACCGTCGCAGCGCGGTCGCGGCTTGCGCCGCTCCTACCCTCGCGAAAGTTCGCCGCATCGATGGATGGCCCATCTGCCTTGCTGGCTCAACGCGTCCCGTGGTCGCGGCTTGTGACCGAAGGAAATCCAGTAGGACGCCGCTCCCACCCTGGACACTGGCGGAGAACAGCGCACTGCGCCGCCCCCTCAGAACGCCATCAATCGAGAAACAAATCCGGCAGCGGCCGCTTGCTCGCATCCACCGCGTATTCACTGAAGTCGGTCACCCCGGCCTCGCCAAGTACTTCTTCGTCGATCAGGAACCGACCGTAGAAACCCTGCGCCGGGCGCACCAACACCGCATGCGCCGCGTCGGCGACGATGCTCGGCTTGCGGCAACGGTCCATCGGGATGCCCGGGATCAGGTTCAAGGCATCGGTGGCGATGATCGTGCGCGGCCACAGCGCGTTGACGGCGATGCCCTGCGGGCCGAATTCGCCGGCCAGGCCCAGGGTCACGAAGCTCATGCCCATCTTGGCCAAGGTGTAGCCGGTATGCGGTGCCCACCACTTCACGTCCAGGCTCGGCGGCGGCGCCAGGGTCAGGATATGCGGGTTCGCGGCCTGCTGCAGGTAGGGCAGGCAGGCCTGCGCGCACAGGAAGCTGCCGCGCGAGTTCACTTGCTGCATCAGGTCGAAACGCTTCATCGGTGTGTCGAGCGTGCCGCGCAACCAGATCGCGCTGGCATTGTTGATCAAGATGTCGATGCCGCCGAAGGTGTCGACGACCGCGGCGACCGAAGCGTTGACCTCGTCTTCTTCGCGGATATCGCATTTGAGCGCGAGCGCGCGGCCGCCGGCAGCCTCGACTTCGGCGGCGACGCTGTGGATCGTGCCCGGCAGCTTGGGATTGGCGACCGAGGACTTGGCGGCAATGGCGATGTTGGCGCCGTCGCGCGCGGCGCGCAGCGCGATCTCGCGGCCGATGCCGCGCGAGGCGCCGGTGATGAAGATGGTCTTGCCGGACAAGCTGCTCATGGAAGCTCCTGGGGGGCGGACGCCGAGCTCCCGAGCGGAAGCCCTGCGCTGGACAGAGGATGCGACCGATGCGCGGAATGCCAACTCAGCGACGACGCTGCGAGTTCGTGTTCCGCGACGGTGCGGCCGTATCGACGGATCGTAGCGGACCGGGTGCACCATGCGCTTGCGCGGCCTGTGCGTACGGAAGCCGTCCGCGCGCGAGGCCGAGGTCGAGGTCGACACGGCCTCGCCTGATCGCCTCGCGGTTTCAACGAATCCCAAATCCCTGATACTGATTCCCGACTCCCGAATCCCGGCCGTCAGGGCTTCGGCCCCTGCCCCTCGTTGTCTTCCCAATGCAGGATGCGCCGGGTGACGAAGCGGTAGACCGGCTTGCCGGTCGCGAACCACAGTTCGCGCAACCAGGAATGGCGCTTGAGCACGCGCCGTTCGACCGGCGTCAGCGCCTGCGGGCAATAGGTGCGCTTGTGCTTGAGCAGATGGCGCAGGTCTTCGCGCGCGAGCAGGCGCATCCAGCGCGAACGCGGGTCGCCGCGGGTCGCGAGCTGGAAATCGATGATCGCCGGGCGGCCGTCGACCAGCACCAGCCAGTTGGCTTCCTTGGCCAGGTCGTTATGGGCCAGACCGCGCCGATGCAGCCGCTGCAACAGGCGCCGGGCCTGGCGGAAGTAGGCCAGGTCGCCGTGCGGCGGGCGCTGGTACATGGCGGCGCCGTCCAGGTAGCTGCGATCGAGCCGGCGCCCGTCCCAACGCAGCAACTGCGGGGTAGCCTCGAGGCCGTCGACGCGCTGCAGCGCGCGCGCCTCGCGCCGCGCCAGCCACCAGGCCGGCAGACGCAACCACCACGGCACGTGGCCCAGGTCGCGGCGCACGAACAGGCCGTCGCTATCGCGCATCAGGGCGATACGGCCGAAGCTGTCGGCCTTGAGTGCGGCGACTTCGATGACATCACAGGACATGCCGCCAGTGTAGCCGGGCCGGGAATCGGGAATCGGGAATCGGGAATCGGGAATCGGGAATCGGGACAGGCGAATGCATCGGCCGAGGCAGGACAAGCGCTCTACGATTCTCGATTCCCTATTCCCCATTCCCGCCCCCAGGCAGTGCCGTAGGTCATGACCTGTCGTCAAGCGCGGGCAGTCATCCGCGCAACAGACATCGCTGCCTATAATCGGCCGATGGAACCTGCCTGGCTAGAAAGCGCGACCGCATGGATCGCGGCCAATCCGATCGCCGCAGGCATCGTGATCTTCTTGATCGCGTTCTGCGATGCCCTGGTCATCGTCGGCATCGTGGTGCCCGCCCTGCCCCTGTTGTTCGCCGTCGGCACCCTGGTCGGCCTCGGCCACATCAGCGGTCCGTATGCGCTGGTCTGCTCGACCCTCGGCGCCTTCGCCGGCGACGGCCTGAGCTACTGGGTCGGCTACCGCTGGGGGCCGCAATTACGCCAGCGCTGGCCGTTCTCGCGTTATCCGCAATGGCTGGACCGCGGCGAAGGCCTGTTCCGCCGCCACGGCAGCAAGAGCATCGTGATCGCGCGCTTCGTCGGCGCGGTGCGGCCGTTCGTGCCGGCGATCGCCGGCATGTTGAAGATGCCGATGAAGCGCTACGCGATCCCGAGCTTCGGCGCCTGCCTGGTCTGGTCGGCGCTGTTCCTCGCACCCGGCTGGGTGCTCGGCGCCTCCTACGACGCGGTCGCCGCGGTCGCCGATCGCCTTGCGATCGTGCTCGGCGCCTTGCTGGTCGCAGTCGCCCTGGTCTGGGCGACGGTGCTCTACACCTGGCGCTGGTTCGCCTCGCACGCCAACAACCTGCTCGCACGCGCCTTGCGCTGGACCCGCGCGCACCCGCGCCTGGGCCGCTACGCCGCGGCCCTGATCGATCCGAACCGACCGGAATCGGCCTCGCTGGTGATGCTGGCGGTGTGCCTGCTCGGGATCAGCTGGATCTGGTTCACCCTGCTCGCCACCCTACTCGCGAGCGGCGGCCCACTGGCGATCGATCACAGCGTCCACGAGTTCATGTGGACCTTGCGCAATCCGCTCGCCGACCGCTTGATGGCGGGGCTGGCCAGCCTGGGCGATGCCTCCGTGCTCGGCCCGGCCTCGCTCGCAGTATTGATCTACCTGGCCTGGCGCCGGCGCTGGATGGCGGCGGCGCACTGGGTCGGCGCGATCGTGTTCGGCCTCGCCCTGACTTCGTTGCTGGAAGCGGCGATCGACATGCCGCGCCCGCCGACCGCGCCGGCCGGCTTCGGCTTTCCTTCGGTCGCGGTGACGATGACCACGATCGTGTTCGGCTTCTTCGCCGTGCTGATCGCGCGCGAACTGCCGGGCCGGCAACGCGTATGGCCTTATCTGCTGGCCGGCGTGGTCACCACGTTGGTCGGCTTCGCCCGCCTCTACCTGGGCGCGCACTGGCCCAGCGATCTGGTCGGCGGCACCCTGTTCGGCATCGTCTGGCTGTTGCTGCTCGGCATCGCCTATCGCCGCCACGTCGCGCGCTCGTTCTGGATGCGGCCGTTGGCCTGGCTGTTCTATACCGTCTTCGTCGCCGCCGCGTTGTGGCATGCGCCGCGCTCGGCCGACGCCTTGCTGGCGAAGTTCGCCGCCGCCACGCCGACCACCGTGCTCGAAGCCGGGCCGTGGTGGAAGAGCGACTGGGCGACGCTGCCGGCGCAACGCAACGAGAGCGACGTGCGCCAGCGCTGGCCGCTCGACATCCAGATCGCCGGCCCCTTGCCGCCGCTGCGCGCGAGCCTGGAAGCCAACGGTTGGCGCGTGCAGGAACAGGCCAACTGGCTGGCGACGATCGCGCTGCTCGACGACGACGCGCCGCCGCGCGACCAGATCGTGCTGCCGGCGACGCTCGATGCGCAGGCCGAAGCGCTGCTGATGCTGCGCGACGGGCCGAGCCCGGACGTGCAATACGCCCTGCGTCTGTGGCCGGCGCCGGCGGTGCTGTCCGACGGCACGCCGCTGTGGGTCGGCACCACCCAGACCCTGCGCTTGAACAAGCCCTTCAACGCCGCCGCGTTGTGGCTGCCACAGTCCGACGACGGCCGCGCCCATGCCGAAGTACGCAAGGCACTGACCGGCTTCACCATGATCGAGCAGGCGCACCCGAAGAACGGTACGCGCGTGCTGCGTCTGCAATCGCAGTATCGAGTGCCGGGTACCGACCCGGCGCCGTGAGTTTGCCGCGTGATCGGCGCCCGTCTGTGCGCGGCGCCGATCGATCACGCCTGGAAACCCGGGCTTAGGGCAATACCGTCAGCAGGTGATCCAGGCGCTGATGCGGCCCATCCATCTGCAGCAGCGCCTGCCGCTGGGTCGACGACAGCGGCAACAGTTCGGTCAGGCGCCAGCCGACCCAGGCCGCGTCGTCCATGCACGAACGCGGCGCCTTGGCATGCTCGCCGCCGATCTGTTCGAGCAGATGCTCCAGCAAGGTGACCAGCAGCGAATGCTGGGGCCGCACGACCTCGATCGGTTCCGGCGCGCGCCACTGCACCTCGGCGACCTGCAGGCCGTTGTCGCGCACCCGCACGCGCCCGGCATGGAAGCGGCGCGTGCCGCGTACACGCAAGGTCAGCAGGCCGTCGTCGCCGGTGCCGAAATCCTCGATTACCGCCTCGGTACCGTAGGCCGCGGCCGTGGCCGGCGCACCGGCCTCGTTGCCGTCGATGATCAGGCAGACACCGAAACCGCGCCCCTGCCGGCCGCAATCGCGCACCAGGTCCAGATAACGCCGCTCGAACACCCGCAGGCCGAGCGCCGCGCCCGGCACCAGTACGGTGTGCAGCGGAAACAGGCCCAGCGATTCGGAAGCGGCGGTGTCTTCGGACATGGGCGCAGTGTAGCCAAGACCCGTCGTCGCCACGATATGCGGGGTGGGGCCAGTGGGCCTGAACTACGGCATCTGCCGTTGCCGTTGCCGTTGCCGTTGCCGTTGCCGTTGCCGAGATTTTGATCTGCTTTGCCGCTTTGCCGGTCAAGTGGAGACCCGGAGGGCGGCGCACAGGACGTGCGCCGTTTTTCGATAAGACAGGGACGTCTTATCGAAAAATCCCGGCGACAGCATCGCACTCGTGGCCTGTGCCCTTGCAAGGAGAGCCCTTTTCTTTGGTTACCTTTCTTTTGGGCTTAGCAAAAGAAAGTAACCCGGCCGCGTTAGCGGACGGAAGCTCTGCTCTTGCTTGATGTTTTTTGTAGAAGCTAGATCAAACGCCAAAAGCTTCCGCCACTAAAGCGGCGGGTTACTTTCTTTTGTCATAAGCAACAAAAGTCCGTCTGGATTCCCTTCGGTCAAAGGTAACCAAAGAAAAATGCTTTTCTTTGAATCACCAGCCCGCACGAGCGGTGCACACGCAGGGCTTTTTCATACGGGACATCCCTGTCCCGATGAAAAACGGCCTGCATCCATGCAGGCCGCCCTCCGGGTCTTCGATTGCCTTCGCGAGTGCGGAGCCGCGCACAGCAACAGCAACAGCCGAAGCCGAAGCCGAATCGGAATCTTTGCGGCAAAGGCGAAAGCCAGTGTTGCCTGACCTCGCGGCCGACGCCGGTTCGGGAACGAACGCGGTCGCGGCTTGCGCCGCTCCTACCCTTGGGCACCAGCCAGCTGCGAGGCTAGATCGGAGCGGCGCGGTCGCGGGTTATGAGCGTAGGAAATCCCTGTGGGACGCTGGTCCTACGGGGACGGTCGGACGGCAGCGAGGCGACTACGCCGCCTGCGCATCGCGCAGCGCAGCGAAGAACCGCCGCGGGGCGCCGTCGAAACCGCCGTTCGACATGAACACCACATGGTCGCCGGCGCGTACGCGTTCGCTCAGCGCGGCGATCAGGGCATCGGCGTCGGGCACGGTCACGCCCTCGCCACGCAGACCGGCGACGACCTTGCCGGCATCCCAGGCCAACTCGGGCCGATGCAGAAACACCACGGTGTCGGCGCCGTCGAGCGAAGGCGCGAGCGCTTCGGAATGCGCGCCCAGGCGCATCGAGTTGCTACGCGGTTCCATCGCCACGACGATGCGCGCGCTGCCGACCTTGGCACGCAGGCCGGCGAGCGTGGTGGCGATGGCGGTCGGATGGTGGGCGAAGTCGTCGTAGACGGTGACACCGCCGGTTTCGCCGATCACTTCCAGGCGACGCTTGACGCTGCGGAACGCCGCCAACGCCGGTAGCACGCCGACGACATCCACGCCGACCGCATTCGCGGCGGCCAACGCAGCCAAGGCATTCATGACGTTGTGCCGGCCCAGCAAGGGCCAACGCACTTCGCCGATTTCGATACCGTCGTGGATCACCGCAAAGGCGCTGCCGTCGGCTTCGATCAGGCGCGCGGTCCAGTCATAGGCCGGAGCCGCGACACCGGCCTCGGACTGCAGGCCGAAGCGCTCGACCGTAGTCCAACAGCCCATCGCCAGCACTTCGCTCAAGCGTTCGTCTTCGCCGTTGACGATCAGGCGGCCGCGGCGCGGCACGGTGCGCACGAGGTGATGGAACTGGCGCTGGATCGCGGCGACGTCGGGAAAGATGTCGGCGTGGTCGTATTCGAGGTTGTTGAGGATCGCCACCAACGGACGGTAGTGGACGAACTTGCTGCGCTTGTCGAAGAAAGCGGTGTCGTACTCGTCGGCTTCGACGACGAACTCGCGGCCGGCGCCGATGCGCGCGGACACACCGAAGTCTTCGGCGACGCCGCCGATCAGGAAGCCGGGCTGGCGCCCTGCCGCCTCCAGCAGCCAGGTCAGGATGGTCGTGGTCGTGGTCTTGCCGTGGGTGCCGGCAACGGCGAGCGTGTCGCGGCCCGGCAACACCTGTTCGCACAACCACTGTGCGCCGGAGGTGTAGCGGCGGCCGTCGTCGAGGACCTGCTCGACCGCGGCGTTGCCGCGCGACAGCGAGTTGCCGACCACGATCTCATCGCAATCGGCGCCGATGTGCTCGGGCCGATAGCCTTGCTTGAGCGCGATGCCGAGCTGTTCGAGCTGGGTCGACATCGGCGGATACACCGCCTGGTCGCTGCCTTCGACCTCATGACCGAGTTCGCGTGCGAGCGCGGCGACACCGCCCATGAAAGTACCGGCGATGCCCAAGATATGTAGCTTCAAGATCCGAGGTCCTGGATTAACGTCGAAGGTCTAACGTGAGCGGCTCCTGCACGGCACCGACGCCCCCTCTCCCGCCTGCGGGAGAGGACAAGAGGTGAGGGCGCGGGAGTCGGCGTGCGCAGAAGCTCCACGGCTGCCGATCCCGCTACCGCGAAACCTGTGCGGCGGCTGGGAGAGCGAATGCCCTCACCCCAACCCTCTCCCGCAAGCGGGAGAGGGAGAAGAACCGGGGCGCGAACGCGGTGCAGCGAGAAAGAGAGCAAAACCGGAGCGCGAACGCGACGCAGAAGAAACGAGTCTCAACCCACCGTCGGCGCCGGTTCCAGCGCTTCGATGATGCGGGTGAACACCACGTCCAGCGAGCCGACGCCGTCGACGACGGTCAGGCGGCCGTGCTGGCGGTAGTACTCGATGACCGGCGCGGTCACGTCGTCGTAAACCTTCAGGCGCGTGCGCACCGCTTCCGGGCTGTCGTCGACGCGGCCCTGCTCGGCGGCGCGGCCGGCGATGCGCTGGACCAGCAATTCGGTCGGCACTTCGAGCTGCACGGCGAAATCCATCGGCTGGCCGATCTTCTTCAGCAGCACGTCGAGCGCATCGGCCTGGGCCAGGTTGCGCGGGTAACCGTCGAGGATGAAACCGCCGGCGGTGTCGGGACGCGAAAAACGGTCCTCGAGCATGCCGAGCAGAATCTCGTCGCTGACCAGGTTGCCGGCGTCCATCACCGCCTTGGCTTCCAGACCCAGCTTGGAACCGGCCGCGACTTCGCCGCGTAACAGATCGCCGGTGGAAATATGCGGCACCTGCAAATGCTCCTTTAGCCGCGCAGCCTGCGTGCCCTTGCCGGAACCGGGCGCGCCCAGAAGTACCAATCGCATCAACATCGCTCCTGAAAACTAACGAAATCGTCGCGGCCGGCGTTCGCCACGCCAGCCTCGCAACCCACCGGCCGCCCGAGGCTGGCCAGTCCGCGGGGCGGCGCTACACTCGGAGCCGCCATTCACCCGCCGGGCAAAATATTGCTGGCAGCTTACCGCAATCCGGCCGAAATCCTGGAATCCCCATGCCCAACGGAACTTTGCTGTACGCCCAATCCGGCGGTGTGACCGCCGTCATCAATGCCACGGCCTCGGCCGTGATCGAGACCGCCCGGGCCCGCAAGGTCAAGGTGCTGGCGGCCCGCAACGGCATCCTCGGCGCCCTGCGCGAGGAGCTGATCGACACCTCCCGGGAGTCGGCGGCGGCGATCCGCGCCCTCGGCCATACCCCCGGCGGTGCATTCGGCTCGTGCCGGGTCAAGCTCAAGTCGCTGGAGGCCGACCGCGCCCGCTACGAGCGCTTGCTGGCCGTGCTCAAGGCCCACGACGTGCGCTGGTTCCTCTACAACGGCGGCAACGACTCGGCCGACACCGCCCTCAAGGTGTCCCGGCTCGCGGCCGAGTTCGGCTACCCGCTGACCTGCATCGGGGTGCCGAAGACGGTCGACAACGACCTGGCCGTGACCGACTGCTGCCCCGGCTTCGGCTCGGCCGCCAAGTACACCGCGGTGTCGGTGCGCGAGGCCGCCCTCGACGTGGCGGCGATGGCCGAGACCTCGACCAAGGTCTTCGTCTACGAGGCCATGGGCCGCCACGCCGGCTGGCTGGCCGCAGCCGCCGGCCTGGCCGGCCAGGGCGCGGACGAGGCTCCGCATCTGATCCTGTTTCCGGAACGCCCCTTCGATGAGGCCGATTTCTTCGCCAAGGTCCGGGCCACGGTCGAACGCGTCGGCTATTGCGTGGTGGTCGCCAGCGAAGGCATCCAGACCGCCGACGGCCGCTTCGTCGCCGATGCCGGCGGCGGCCACGACTCCTTCGGCCACACCCAGCTCGGCGGCGTCGCCTCGCACCTGGCCGGGCGGGTCAAGGACGCTCTGGGCTACAAGGTGCACTGGGCCTTGCCCGACTATCTGCAGCGCTCGGCCCGCCACCTGGCCTCCAAGACCGACGTCGAGCAGGCCCGCGCGGTCGGCAAGGCCGCGGTCGAGTTCGCGTTGAAGGGCCAGAACTCGGTGATGCCGGTGATCGTGCGCACCTCGGACGCGCCGTATCGCTGGAAGATCGAGGCCGCGCCGCTGAGCAAGGTCGCCAACCACGAGAAGAAGATGCCGGCCGGGTTCCTGCGCAAGGACGGCTACGGCATCACCGCCAAGGCCCGCGCCTATCTGGAGCCGCTGATCCGCGGCGAAGCCCCGCCGCCGTACGGCCGCGACGGCCTGCCCAAGTACGTAGCGTTGAAGAACATCGCGGTGAAACCCAAGTTGCCAGCCTTCGAGGGCTGAGCGAACTGCGACGGCCGGCCGCTAACGCCATCGCAAAACCGGCCTGAGCGCGCCGCCCACAGCGGGCGGCGCTATCCTCGGGCAGCGGCGATGGTCGCCGCCCCAAGGACCGCGTTCGATCATGGACAGTTGGACGAACACCTCCACGAAGGCCGCCAAAAGAGCAGGCAAGAGAGCCGGCAAGAAAGCCGCACTGTCGGCCAGCCTCGCCGCCCTCGTGCTGGCGGCGGCACCGGCCTGTGCCGGCGAGGGTTATCTGTTGCATCGCTACGGCGACAAACCCACGCGCGGCCTGATCTACGCCGACAGCAGTTGGATCGAGACCGCTCTGTCGCCGGAAGAGGAAAGCCGGATCCTGTTCGCCGACGGCCCCGACGCGGCGATGAGCGCGCGCGAAGCGGCGCCGCGTTCGATCCGGGTGTTCGAGGTCATGGAGCACCAGTCTGCGCCGGACAAGATCGTCCACCACCTGCAGTTCGACTGTGCGCGCGGACAAGCGCGCAGCACCGCGGTCGAGGTGTATCGGCGCAACGACACCCAGGAAAGCCGGGCGCCGAGCGAGTGGGCGCCCACGCCCGCCGGCTGGATGACCCAGGCGCAGCGCTTCGCCTGTGAGCCGGCCTCGCGCAACCCCGAGCACGGCATGACCCCGCTCGACGGCGCGGCGAACCAACTGACCGTGGTCGACCTGTCCTGGCAGCGCTTCTGGACCGACGGCAAGCGGCCGCGCTACACCACCTCCCGCTCCAAGACCCGGATCGCCGCGCGCCAGCAGGAAGTCGAAAGCACGCTCGCGCGCCTGTCCGGCGCGATGGACCAGGTCCACACCGAATTGCGCGACCAGCAGGACGACGCCCGCGCGCAGGCCGAAGCCTCGGCGCGCAACGCCCGCGCGAGCGAACGTCGCCAGCGCACGCCGAACCCGGCATTGGAAAGCTGGATCGACGCACCTGTGCAACTGTTGGTCGGCACCTGGGGCGACCCGCTCTCGTACCGCGAGGAAGACAGCAGCCGCTGGCTGCACTACGTCTTCGGCGCCACCGGACCGATGCGCGAGGCGGCTCCATCGGCACCGGCCGCGGACACCGGCCGCTGCACGATCAGGTTCATGGTCCGCAACGGCAGCATCTACGACTACACCGCCAGCGGCGCGGGTGCATCGTGCAAGAACGCCGCGATCCCGGTGCGCTCCGTCTCGATATGAATGCGCGCCGGCCCCAGGCATCGAGCACCGCTATCGGATACGAGCGCATGATCGTGCATTGCCGCCGCCACGACCTGTCGCCCTTCTCCCGCACGCCATGACCGCCGAACGCCCCATGCAGGCTTCGCTGCATCCCTGGATCGAACGCATCTGGGTGCAGGCGCGTCCGGCCGGGCCGGAGCGCGCCCTGCGCGAGCATTCCTTGCCGAACGGCTCGATGCACCTGGTCGTGCGCCTGGACGGACCGCCGCTGCGCTTGTACGCCGGTGCCGACGATCGCATCGGCCGTCGCCACGCCGCCGCGACCGTCGCCGGCATCCGCGCCACGTATTGCATCAAGGACACCTCGGCGCCGGCCGCGTCGGTGGGCGCCGTGCTGCGCCCCGGCGCGTCACTGGCCTTGTTCGGCGTGTCCGCGGCCGAGCTCGCCGGCCAACACGTATCGCTGGGCGATCTGTGCGGCAATGCCGCCGAGCTGCTGTACGAGCGTCTTGCCGTAACCGACGATCCGCGCCGTCGTCGCCAGGTGTTCGAGCGCTTCCTGCACGAGCGTTTGCGCCCGTTGCGCGGCCTCGACCCACAGATCGCGCAGGCGGCGACCCGGCTCGAGCGGGCATCCGGCACGGACGACACCATCGCCGCGATCGCCGAAGCCGGCGGCCGCAGCCATCGTCACTTCATCGCTGGCTTCCGCGATGCGGTGGGCCTGGCGCCCAAGCGCTATGCGCGCGTGCAGCGTTTCCGCCGCCTGCTCGCGGCCTTGTCGGCGACGCCGCGGCCGGCGTGGGCGCAGCTCGCGCTCGAGCACGGTTATTTCGACCAGTCGCACCTGATCGGCGAGTTCCGCGAATTCGCCGGGGTCAGCCCGCGCGAGTATCTGGCCGCGCCGCTCGCCGCGCCGCATCATCTGCCGATCGGACCGGGCTAGCCAGGCGCGAGCGCCGTGCGCGGCGCCGGTCAATTTTCTCCAATCCTCGCGAGCGGCCCGCAGCCATGCTGGCGCCGTCATCCACCCCGGAGCCCGCCATGGCCGTCCACGAATTGTTTTCCTATCTGTGCGTCGGCGACGCCCAGGCCGCGATCGCGTTCTACTGCAAGGTCTTCGACGCCACCGAGAAATTCCGCCTGGTCGAACCCGGCGGCCGCATCGGCCACGTCGAACTCGACCTGGGCGGCACCACCTTGATGCTGTGCGAGGAATTCCCCGAGGTCGAGATCCGCCGTCCGGAGCCGGAACGCGGCCACAGCCACACCCTGCACCTGCACGTCGACGATGCCGACGACGTGGTCGCACGCGCGGTCGCCGCCGGCGCACGCCTGACAATGGCGCCGCGCGATCACTTCTACGGCGAACGCTCGGGCACGGTCATCGACCCGTTCGGCCATCGCTGGAACATCGGCCACAGCATCGAGCAGATCGAGCCGGAAGAAATGCAGCGCCGCTACGCGCAGGCCCCGGGCTGCTGAGGCTGGGAACGCTGTCCACCGGTGCGCCCGTACGCGGACGCATCGGCAGCACGCAGTGCACGAACGCCCCCTCGATCACCGACGCGCAGGCGATGTCCAACCCGCCTGCACGGCCGCGAGTTCAGTTTTCGCGGGCGCCGCAAGCTGTGCGCTGCGTCAGGAATAGGCACACAGCACATTAACCATACGGCGAAACCCGTTGAATCGCCTGGGCGATTACGGCACTCTGCCATCGCGCGCGTTCATGCACTTAATGGCGGACGCACGGACGCTGAGTTTCGACATATCAAGGAGGCCTTCATGAAAGGCAAGCTGTTACCGCTGCTCATTCTCTTGCTGCCCTCGGCTTCGGCCCTGGCCGGCAAGTGCGAAGACAATTTCACCAAGTCCGGCAACCCGCTCAAGGGCACCGAGTACTCGACTTCGGTGACCGTGCCAGGCCTCAGCGTCGCCAGCGCGGTCGCCCAGATGAACAACATCGCCGTGTCCGACGGCATGAACGTGATCGACGCGAACAGCCAGACCGGCTCGCTGCTGCTCGAGGTGTCGCCGAACGTCGCCCATCGCGGCCTGCAGGTCTACGTGACCGCGGTGCCGGACGGCACCGTGACGATGTTGATGAAGACGCGCCGCGGCGCGCTCGCCAACGCCGACTCGATCAAGACCTCGATGTGCAAGATGCTGTACCAGCTCAAGCCCGGCAAGGCACCGCCGAAGACCGCCGGCGGCGCCAAGCCGATCTCGATCTCGGCGATCAAGCTGGCCGACGAAGTCTCCAAGACCGTCGAAGACAACGTCGCGATGATCGACGTGCGCAACAAGGGCAAGACGTATCGCGTGAGCGGCTACTTCCTGGGTTCGGAATCCGGCAGCGGCGGCCTGAGCGTGTTCTACGACATGAAGCCCTCGTTGCTGCCCGGCTTCATTCCGAGCAGCCGCGACGCCATCGTCTTCACCCGCGTAATGTGCCACATGGCCTCGGACCAGCGCGGTTATTCGATGACCCTGCGCAAGGGCGACAAACTCGACCTGGTCGGCACCTTCGACTCCTACCAGGCCGACACTCGTCTCATCCACATCGGCAACTGCCGGGTCGCCAAGTAAGCGCAGCGGCTTCGCAACGAAGCCACTGCACTCGGGCAGGATGAAAGAAAGGGCCGCATTGCGGCCCTTTCTTTATGCGACGCTTTTTGACGATGCTCAGCTCGCGATGAGGCGGTCGCCCCGGCGCGTATTCAGCCGCCGCAGGCCTGGCCTTCGACTTTCATTTCAGCCGCGAACATCGGAATCGCGGCGAGCTTGTTGGCCGCGGCCTTTTCCTTTTCGTCCTGCAGGTACAGGCGCGACTTGCCCTGCGCATCCAGGGTCGGCGGCACCGCGGCCGCGGCCGGCTTGCGCCAGATCCGCACCACCGCCTGTTGCTGCGGGCAGGCGGCGCTGGGCACGCGGATCAGATCGTTGAACTTCCAGCCGCCGGCTTCGGAAGGCTGCGCCTTGGCGGCGTCGACGAAACGCGCACGCGGCTGGCAGTTCGGGCTGGTGCGCACGACCGCGAATTTGTAGGGATCCGCGGCCTGGCCGGTGAATATCCCCTCGACCCGCGCGCAGGCTTCGGGAATCTGGCGCAGGGTGTGCAGGCGGGCGACCGCCTGGGCCGGAATCGGCCCGCGCTTGATCTCGGGCACCGGATCGGCGGCGGTGGCGAGCGCAGGCAGGCCCGCGCACAGAATCGAAACGAATAAAACGGGAACGAATCGCATCGTCGGCTCCGCTCTCACAAGGCCGGCGCAGACTGGCACGCATTGGCTGAACCCTCGCCGGCCGGGCCTGCAAGGCCCGCTCCGCCCGGCCCAGATGGCGAACGCAGGGCGATCGGGCGAACGCGTCGGCCGCCCGGATAAGGCGGCCGACGCGCGGGTCGACACGACCCGGGGTTCAACCGGCCGGGTTTATTCCAGCGGGATGGGGCACTGCTTCTGCACGCAGCACGACCAGCAATAGGCCTGGGTGTTACCGGCCAGCTTGCAGTCGTAGATGCACTGCGCCATTTCCGGCGTGATGCTGGACCCACCGGCCGCGGCGGTCAGCCCCAGCCCCATACCGAACACGAACACACAACATGCGATCAGCTTCTTGCTCATGGACATCTCCTGACTTGAGGTTCGATGGAAAACCCTTTCCTGTACTCAAGCGCACACCGGCATCGACGCCGCAACGACGCATCCGCCCGTGGCTCCCCCTGCGGGCCATGCCCGCAGTGCGCATCGGCAAACCGTGGCGATTCCCTGGCCGACACGATGCGCGCCATCGATCTAAGCGGCGCAGCGCAGGCAGTGTCAAACCGATGGCCTGTCGGCGCTGTGCGAGCGTCCGCACGCCCATGCATGCCGCTGCGCCGGTCGATCCGCAGCGCGCGTATTCAGCTGCTGCGTCACAGCGCACGCGTGCACGGGTCAAGGCGATAACGGGTCGATCCCGGGAACGAACCGGACCCGATCCGTGACTGCAGTCGCAGCCCCGCCGACGGCCGCCGGCCGCTTGCGCCAGCTCTCGGCGGCGAGGTTTCACCGGCCCAGTGCGTGTGCGATAGTCGCGACACCGCCGTGTTCGCAGCACGGCGTCGCTGCAATGCAACACGCATCAGCGCAAGAAGCGATTCCGCGGCACACCGGCCAACAGCTTTCCGCGGCACAACACGATCGACCCGTTGTCCTGTGATGTCCACTTCTACACTTGGGGAGGGGTTCATGCTGGAGCAGTACGGTTTGACCTTGGCGCTGGGCTGCGCCGTCATCGCGATCCTTTACGGCATCGTGTCCGCGCGCTGGATCAGCGCACAACCCGCCGGCAACGAACGAATGCAGGAGATCGCCGGCGCCATCCAGGAAGGCGCACGCGCCTATCTCAACCGCCAGTACATGACCATCGGCATCGCCGGCGCAGTGCTGTTCGTGTTGATCTGGTTCGCACTCGGCGGGCCGACCGCGATCGGCTTTCTGCTCGGCGCGGTGCTCTCTGGCGCGGCCGGCTACATCGGCATGAACGTCTCGGTGCGCGCCAACGTGCGCACCGCCGAGGCCGCGCGCAAGGGCATCGGCCCGGCCATGGACGTCGCCTTCCGCGGCGGCGCGATCACCGGCATGCTCGTGGTCGGCCTGGGGCTGCTCGGCGTGGCCGGCTACTGGCTGGCGCTGGCCAAGCTCGGCGTGACCGGCGAAAAGGCGCTGCACGCCCTGGTCGGCCTGGCTTTCGGCTCATCGCTGATTTCGATCTTCGCCCGACTCGGCGGCGGCATCTTCACCAAGGGCGCCGACGTCGGTGCCGACCTGGTGGGCAAGGTCGAAGCCGGCATCCCCGAGGACGACCCGCGCAACCCGGCGGTGATCGCCGACAACGTCGGCGACAACGTCGGCGACTGCGCCGGCATGGCGGCGGACTTGTTCGAGACCTACGCGGTCACGGTGATCGCGACGATGCTGCTCGGCAGCCTGATGGCCAGCACGGTCGGCGCCAATGGCGTGCTGTACCCGCTGGTGCTCGGCGGCGTGTCGATCATCGCCTCGATCATCGGCGCGTTCTTCGTCAAGGTGAAGGCCGGCGGCTCGATCATGGGCGCGCTGTACAAGGGCGTGATCGTCTCGGCGGTGCTCGCGGCGATCGCGTTCTATCCGATCACCACCGAGCTGATGCGCGATGCCAGCCACGGCGCGATGAACCTGTACGGCTGCGCGCTGATCGGCCTGATCCTGACCGGCGCCATCGTCTGGATCACCGAGTACTACACCGGCACCCAGTACGCACCGGTCAAGCACGTCGCCGCCGCATCGACCACCGGCCACGGCACCAACATCATCGCCGGCCTCGGCGTATCGATGAAGTCGACCGCGCTGCCGGTGATCGCGGTGTGCGTGGCGATCTGGGGCTCGCACGCGCTCGGCGGCCTGTACGGCATCGCCATCGCCGCCACCTCGATGCTGTCGATGGCCGGCATGATCGTCGCCCTCGACGCCTACGGCCCGATCACCGACAACGCCGGCGGCATCGCCGAAATGGCCGAGCTGCCCTCGGACGTGCGCGCGGTCACCGACCCGCTCGACGCCGTCGGCAACACCACCAAGGCGGTGACCAAGGGCTATGCGATCGGTTCGGCGGCGCTGGCCGCGCTGGTGTTGTTCGCCGACTACACCCACAACCTGCAGGCCGCGCATCCGGGCATCGTGTTCAACTTCGACCTGTCCGACCACATGGTGATCATCGGCCTGCTCATCGGCGGCCTGATTCCCTATCTGTTCGGCGCGATGGCGATGGAAGCGGTCGGCCGCGCCGCCGGCGCGGTGGTCGAGGAAGTGCGGCGCCAGTTCCGCGACATTCCCGGAATCATGGAAGGCACCGGCAAGCCGCAGTACGACCGCGCCGTGGACATGCTGACCAAGTCGGCGATCAAGGAAATGATCGTGCCGTCGCTGTTGCCGGTCGCGGTGCCGGTGGTGGTGGGCCTGCTGCTCGGGCCGAAGGCGCTCGGCGGTCTGCTGATCGGCACCATCGTCACCGGCCTGTTCGTCGCCATCTCGATGACCACCGGCGGCGGCGCCTGGGACAACGCCAAGAAGTACATCGAAGACGGCCACCACGGCGGCAAGGGTTCGGAAGCGCACAAGGCCGCCGTCACCGGCGATACCGTCGGCGATCCGTACAAGGACACCGCCGGCCCGGCGATCAACCCGCTGATCAAGATCATCAACATCGTCGCCTTGTTGCTGGTGCCGCTGTTGCCGGTCTCGGCGGTCGGCGAATCGGCACGGCACGGCGCCGCCGACTCCGCCGCGGTCGCTTCGGCGGCCGTCAAGGGCGAGGACGTCATCGACGACCAGTCCTTCTTCGAAGTCGCCGACTACAAGCACGAGGCCAAGCTGTACTTCGACGTCGGCACCGCGCAGTTGCCGGCCAACATCGCGGACGATCTGAAGGGCGTGCTGTTGGTGCTGAACGCGCATCAGGACAAGAAGCTGCGGATTTCCGGCTTCCATGACGAGACCGGCAGCGCCGCGGCCAACGCTGAGGTATCCAAGCAGCGCGCGCAAGCGGTGCAGCAATGGTTCGAGTCGCAGGGAATCGCCGCCGAGCGCATCGTACTGGACAAGCCGGCGGTCACCACCGGCGACGGCAAGCCCGAAGAAGCACGACGGGTCGAGGTGAAAGTCGAATAACCCGGAGCGTAGCCATCGGGTCAGCGAAAACGGTGGCCTCGGCCGCCGTTTTCGTTTTCCGCGGCGATGGCGCGCTCATCCTGCCGGAGCGGCGCCCCACGCGGAGCTCCTTCGGTCACGAGCCGCGACCGCGCCTGTGCCACTGCGTCGATGCTTACGCAATCGTTGCGATTCGCGGCCGCAGTTGCAGCAGTTTCTACAGGTGCTTCGGGAACAGACGTCCAGAGCTCAGGCTTCGAACGCTCCGCGCGCGACATCGAACCAGGGCGTGCACAGCATCTGTTGCCGCTCCGACACCGCGAAGCACGCGCGCCAGATTTCCAGCGCACCGACGCGCTCGGGCGTATCGAAATCGGTGTCGGCGAACGCGGCCACGCCCAGGCACCAGCGCAAACGCCTGGGCGCTTGCAGGCCGGGCACGGCGAACGCGAACCGGCCGCTGGACTCGGCGCCGGGCGCGAGCTTGAGCGCCAACGACCGCACCGGCGCGGTCGGCGCTGGATCGGCCAGCGGCAGGGCGAGGTGGCTGAGGGTGACATCGCCGGCTTGGTCGCGCCACGCCGGCGGAACAATCGCGCCGACCTTCTGCCGGCCGCTGGCCACCGCGTGGCGATCGCCGCGGTCGAACACCGCCAACGCCGCGGTCCCGACGTTGCGCAGTTTGTAATCCACGCGCAGCGCCTGCTGGTCCGGATCGTAGGCGAATCGGACATCCAACGCGGCGCCTTGGCCGTGCACGTGGGTGTTCGCGCCGCTCGACGGCGCGGGAACGGAGGCTGACATGGTCCGGGCGGGCTCGGCGGCGAAGGAAGGCGTTGCGAACGCGGCCAGTGCGACCAGCAGCGCGGCGGGTAAACGGCGGTGGACGTGATGGGATGTCATGTCGCGACTCTAGCGATGAGCGCGTTGCTGAAGGTGACGGGGCCGATCATCGCGCAGTCCAAGGCCGATGCGGCCCTTTCCAGGCGGCACCGGAGCGCGCGTACCCGAGTCGCCGCAAAGGCGAACGCGGCGCCGGCGAGGTTCAGAGCGTATAGCTCGGCCGGTCCGGCAGGCCGAGTTCGCCGCGGATGCCGTTCTCGGTCAGATGATCGGGATTGGCGGTGGTCTTGGGCGTATTCGGATCGCCGTCGAAATCGTAGGCCGGTGCGCTGGTCTCCAGGCCGACCGCCTGGCGCTCGGCGTTCGGCACCTCGCCGTTGTCGGGCCCGGTGCCGCGATAGGTGCCAGGCTGGAAGGTGCCGGTGACGCCGTTATAGGCGTGCGACATCTCGTGATACAGCACGACCACCGGCGCCGGGAACTCGGCCATGTGGAACGAGGGGTTGTAGCTGATCTGCACGTCGCCGCCGGCGCCGGGCTTGCCGTTGGCGATGTCGGCGTCGTTGCTGAAGGTCTGGGCGTAGCCGTTGTGCTCGTTGGCCAGTTCCTTGATGGTGACGGTGTTGCCGCGCGCGGCGGCCTGGTCGAACTCGGCCAGCATCTGCTGTCCGTTCGGCGAGCTGCGCAGGAACTCGATCTCGGCGCCGACGCGTTGTTTGAACGCGTCCGAGCCCTCGATGGTCACGCCCTTGCTGGCGCTGATCTCGACGTTGATCACCGTGTTGCGGGCGCCGGTACCGGCATTGATGAGGTCGCTGGCCTGCTGCGCGTACACGGTGTCGTGGCCGGAGCGGTTGTCGACCGTGTCCTTGCCGGCGCCGGTATAGACCGCGTCGTCGCCGTCGCCGCCGCCCAAGCTGTCGTCGCCGAGGCCGCCGGACAGCATGTCCTTGCCGGCGCCGCCTTCGAGCGTGTCCTGACCCTGGCCGCCCTCAAGGAAGTCCACGCCGTTGCCGCCGCCGAGCGTGTCGGCACCGTCGCCGCCATAGACCACGTCGTCGCCGTCGCCGGCATCGAGACGGTCGTCGCCGCTGTTGCCGAACAGATCGTCGCGGCCGGCGCCGGTGGCGACGGTGTCGTTGCCGAGGCCGCCGTCGATGCGGTCGTTGCCCGCGCCGGTGGCGATCTTGTCGTCGCCGGCGCCGCCGTCGACGACGATGTTCACCTTCACGTTCGAGGCGACATTGATGGTGTCGTTGCCGGCGCCGCTGCGGATGGTCAGCTCCTGGTTCTCGCCCAGGCGCACCTCGTACTTCTCGCCGTTGATGCCGACATCGAGGGTGCCGTCGTCGCGCTGGGTGATCTGCACGTCGTCGTTCTTGGCGCCGGTGGTCAGCACGACCTGGTCGCTGCTGACATAGGTGCGACCCAGGCCGGCGTCGGCGAGGGTCTGCTCGCGCGCGATCGAGACTTCGGCGCCCTGGTGCAGCGGATCGATCCGTACGGTCTTGCCGTCCGGCGTAGTGCCCTGGGTGCGCTGCCGCGGATTCGTGTCGCTGCCGTCGATCGCCACCGCCTCGTCCAGCGCCGGGCGGTCAGGCTCGGCAAGCTCGGCGACTGTCGTGTCGGCGACTGCTGTTTGGATGACAGCTGGCTCGGCCAGACGGTTCGGGTCGGCGGCGACCGGATCGTTCCAATAGGTGTCGGTCGGCGGCGCGGAACGGGTGGCGTCGAGCTGTACGGACATGGCAGGCCTGCGATGGACGGAGTACGAGCCTCCTAGATACGCAGACGTATGGCCGCATCCAAGCTAGGGCGTACCCACGCTAGGGTCGGCCCCAGTACCGATGCCGAGCCGATGCCGAGCCGCCGCGAGACGCGGTCACCAGGCTTCCAGCTCGTAGATGCGGGTCGCCGGGTCGGCCGGGTCCTGCGCCGGCTGCGCGATGTCCAGGCGCACATAACGCGCCCGCGTCGGGGCAATGCGATGCACGCTCACGCCGTCGACGTTGTCGTCCACCTTCACTACCTGCCGCCAAGTCGCGCCGTCGCCGGAAACCGACAGCGCGAAAGCGCGGGTGTTCATGGCGGCCGCTTCGCCGCCGGCTTGCGCATGCTTGACGGTGAAGCCGCGCAGCTCGCGCTCGGCTTGCAGATCGACGCGCAGCCAGGCCGGCCGCTGCAGCGAACAGAACTTGTCGTGGGTCTTGCTGGCGAGCAAGCCGTTGACCGCCTTCTGCGCCTCCTCTCCGGGCTTGCAGATCGCCGAGCCGGTGGCCGGGCGATGCAAGGCGAGATTGGTTCGCGCAGGCTCGCCCGCGCAGACCATTGCGGTCGGCAAGGCCGCCGCCAACCACAGCAACGCGATCTGCCGACGCTTCATTGCGCCCCCTGCTGCGCCAGCCAGGCACGTTTGCTGACCTCGGCGGTCTTGTGCTCGCCGTCGTGGCTCCAGCCCGGCGGCATGATCGGATACAGCAGTTTGTTCTTCCATCCGGGCGCGGCGGCGACGTCGCGCGACAAGGCGACGAACTCGCCCAGGTAGGCATCGAGAAAACTGCCGGGTTTCAGCGGCCGGGTGATGCCGTACTCGATCCGCACATCCTCACGCTGCGGCTGATAAGTACGGAACACGCGGTCCCAGACATTAAGCAGATTGCAGAAATTGGTGTCCATGTAGACCGCATTGCGCGCGTGATGCACGCGGTGGTGCGCCGGCGTCAGGATCACCCGGTGCAGGAACCCCAAGCGCCCGTCCTTGAGCGCGTGCTCGCCCAGGTGGATGAACTGCCCCCACAGCCCGTCGACGAACATGATCAGCAACAGCAGCGGCGGCTCGACCCCGGCCAGGATGCAGATCGTGGTGCGCACCAGATCCGCGTACGGCGCCTCCAGGAACAGGTGGGCGTAGTTGACCGACAGATTCATCGCCACCGGCGCGTGATGAGTCGAGTGCAGGCACCACAGCAAGCGCACCTTGTGGGCGAGGTAGTGATAGACGAAATGGGCGAACTCCCAGACCAGGTAACCGTAGATCAGCCCGGGCACGCCGATGCCGACCTGGAACGGCGCATACGGCTGGAACAGGCCGATGCACAAGGTCACCACGCCGAAGGTCAGGAAGGTCGAGATCAGCCGGTTGGCCAACAGAGTCAGGAACGGGAGTTTGTAGTCCTCGAGCTTGAAGCGGCGCTGGGCGATCGTGCGCAGCAGCTCGTACACGAGCAGGATCGGAATGACCGGGTACAACAAGGCCGCGGCCCCGTCGGCGCTCAGCAGCGCCCGGTAGCCCTGCTCGGCCACTAGCTGCAGCAAGGCCCCCAGGCCGAAGAAACCGATCAGCTCCTGCTCGACATAGCCCCACCACGCCATCGTCGCTCCCCGCATTTGTATCGATCTAAATGCAGGATTAACACCCTGCGCAGCGAGCGGCAAGCACACCCGCCGGGAACTGGGCCCTGCGCCCGTTGGACGGCGCCTGGACGTTTTGGACGCGGCCCGCAACGGCGCCCAGCGGCACCGCGGCTGACGCACGGTTCGCCGCCGATGCATGCACGAAGCCGCAGCTTTGTCGCCGCTTGGACGTTTACGCAGACGCCGGCCCCCGCCCGAACCCGCCCAAGCTGCGTGCTGCAACGCAGCACCCGGCCGCGTAGAATGGCCCTCTTTCTTTCACCGCCCGCCTTCCGGCGGGCCTCAGCAGTCGGAGCACACATGGGTCTGGACCTCGTTTCCACCGGCAAGAATCCGCCGCACGAGATCAACGTCATCATCGAAATCCCGAAGGATGCCGAGCCGGTCAAGTACGAGGTCGACAAGTCCTCCGGCGCCATCTTCGTCGACCGCAT
Source organism: Lysobacter antibioticus (assembly GCF_001442535.1). Taxonomy (NCBI): domain Bacteria; kingdom Pseudomonadati; phylum Pseudomonadota; class Gammaproteobacteria; order Lysobacterales; family Lysobacteraceae; genus Lysobacter; species Lysobacter antibioticus. Next base: position 3,759,416 of record NZ_CP013141.1, read on the forward strand.
CCTGTCGACCCCGATGCGCTATCCCTGCAACTACGGCTATGTCCCGCACACCGTCTGCGGCGACGGCGACCCGGCCGACGTGCTGGTGATCCTGCCGCTGCCGCTGATCCCCGGCTCGGTGATCCGCTGCCGTCCGGTGGCCGTGCTGAAGATGTCCGACGAAGCCGGCAGCGACGAAAAGCTGCTCGCCGTGCCGGTCGACAAGGTCTTCGCCGGCTACAGCCACATCCACGACATCGAACAGGTCAGCCCGCACTGGCTCGAGCGCATCGGCCACTTCTTCGAGCACTACAAGGACCTGGAGAAGGGCAAGTGGGTCAAGCTCGACGGTTGGGGCAACGCCGAAGAAGCCAAGAAGATCCTGGTCGAAGCCATCGAGCGCTACGCGGCCACCTCGGAAGAAGACAAGCCGAAGTTCTGATCTTCGATACGTTTGCACAAAAGCAAAAGCCGCCTTCGGGCGGCTTTTTGTTTCCGGGTCTGACTCGCTTATGGCGCCTCATGCGTCATCGCCTTGCCAGATAAAAGGCAGCTACTTTCTGTTCTTTCCAAAAGCGCCGGCTCACGGCACTCGCCTCTTCGTCCACTCTCGCTGTTTTATCGATTTAGCCCAGAACCAACGGCGACAACATCACCGGCCGCTTACACCACAAAAAACTACGGCCCCTTTCGGGGCCGTAGTCGTATTGCGGGTACTACCTGACGCTTATCAGAAGCGCTGGGTGTACTTCATGTACACGAAGCGACCGATGTCGAAGCTGCCGTTGTACGAGAAGCTGCTGTTCGGCTGGCTGTACATGGTCTGGCCGACGTGGTCGAACACGTTGTTCGCACCCACCGCTACCGTGGCGTTCCACGGGGTGTTGTAGCGGACCTGCATGTCGTGGAAGGTGTTGCCGCCCACTTCGCGGATCGGCTGGATGCCCTTGTAACCCGACTGGTAGTTCGGCTTGTCGCATTCCGCGCCGCCGTTCAGGTCATACGCGCACTCTTCCTTCAGGCCGGAGTAGTAACGCACGCCCCAGCTCGCGCCGAAGTCGCCGTAGCTCCAGTCGGCGTTCAAGTTCGAACGCACGCGGAAGTTGCTGGCGCCGTCGGCGACCCAGCTCGTACGCTGCTCGACCGGCGTGGTGGACTCGCCGTCGCGCTTGTATTCCAGGTAGTCGACGTAGGTCGTCTTCCAGCTGAACGAGAAGTTGCCGAAGCGGGTGTCGGTCAGACGGTAGGCGACGCCGAGGTCGTAACCGGCCGTTTCCTGGTAGCCGCCGTTGATCAGGTTGCGGGTCACGCCCACGACCTGGCCATCGGCATCGCGTTCGAAGCGGCTGCAGGCCGAATCGATGCCGAGCACGTAGCAGTTGTTGAGGATCGAGGTGACGGTTTCAGCCGCGATCACGTCGTCGATCTTGATCTTCCACCAGTCCAGGCTGATGTCGAGGCCGCTGACGTAGCTCGGGCTATAGACGAAACCGATGCTGGTCGACTTCGAGGTTTCCGGCATCAGGTTCGGGTTCGAACCGGACAGGAAAGCGCTGTCGGACTGGGCGTTCGGGCCGGTGGCCGGACGGCCGCCGGAAGCGACCTGGCGGAAGTTCGCCGGGACCGCGCCGCCGCAACGGGTGGCGACCTGCGGGTTACGCACGGCCGAGCCGAACGAGGTGTCGCAAGGATCGGTGTAGTTGTCGAAGCTCTCGCTGACGCCGCCGTACAGATCGGCCACGGTCGGGGCGCGGAAGCCCGTCGCGTAGGTGCCGCGCACCAGCAGGTCGTCGATCGGCTTCCACTTCAGGCTGAACTTGCCGTTGGTGGTGTCGCCGAAGGTGTTGTAGTCCGAGTAACGACCGGCGAGGCTGAACGACAGTTCCTTCGCGAAGGCCACGTCGGCCAGCACCGGCACGGCGAGTTCGACGTAGAGCTCGTCGAGCGAGTAGCCGCCCTGGGTTTCGCTACCGGCCAGGTCGGTGCTCAGGCCCGACTGCAGCAGGGCGTCCGGCGAGTAGTGCGCCGATTCCTTGCGGTGCTCGTAACCGGCCGCCAGGCCGAGATCGCCCGCCGGCAGCGTGGCGAGCACGCCGCTGAGGTTGAGGCTGTAGACCTCGGTCTTGGTGGTCGAGGTGTCGTGGGTCGGCAGGTACAGGTACTTCTGCAGATCCTTGTTGTTCAACGAACCCGGTGCATTGACGTCCGGACCCAGCAGCGGGTTCCACGCCAGGCAGTCGGCGATCGGGTTGGCCGCGGTGCCGCAACGGGCCACGCCGCCCGCGTCGATGAACGACGGACCCAGGGCCTTCTCGGCGTGCGGCAGGTACAGGTTGCCGGTGCCGGTCTTGACGCCCTTGTTCTGGTTGTACATGTAACCAGCGTCCCAATCCCACGGCTTGCCGGCCAGTTCGAACGAACCTTCCAGGCCGCCGCTGAAGCGGTAGGTGGTCAGCTCGGACTTGGTCTGGCGCGGCACTTCCCAGCCACGGCGGAAGAAGTCGGCGTCACGACCCAACGGGTTGAACGCGCTGCCGGCCTTCAGGCTCAGGTCGCCTTCGTAGCGATCGCTGAAACCGGTGGAACGGAACGGATAGCCGGCGATCTGCTGGACGGCTTCGCGGTCCGTGTACAGGACGTCGGCCTTGGCGCGCAGGTTGTCGGTGATGTCGAACTCGGCATTGGCGAACACCGAACGACGCTCCAGGCCGGTCGACAGATACATCTGTTCGTTCGCGTTGGCCATGTCCGTGAGACCGTTGGTCTCATGGAAGTTGTTCTTGTCCTTGGTATTCGTCGTACCACGGTTCGCCGTCAGGAGAATGTCGTTGTCCGGATCGGCATCACCAAGGGTATCGATCAGCGTGCCCCACTGATTGATGGCACTCCAACCGTTGCTACGCACGCCGCCGTTCGCGCCGCCGAGATCGGGGAAGGGATGGCCACGACCGTTCGGGTAGCGAGTGAAGGCGCGATCGCGGGCCATGACCGGATCTTCCTTGCTGTACTCGGCGCCCAAGGTCACCGAACCGCGCTCGCCGGTCTGGCCGACGACGAAGTTATAGACTTCCTTGTTGCCGTCGCCCTGGCCGTACTGGCCCAGGTAGGCGCTGGCTTCGAGGCCGTCGAAACGCTTGCGGGTGATGATGTTGACCACGCCGGCGATCGCGTCCGAACCGTACAGGGCCGAAGCGCCGTCGGTGAGGACTTCGATGCGCTCGACGATCGAGCTCGGGATCGCTGCCAAGTCGGAGTAACCGCTGGAGCTGATGCCCATGCGCTTACCGTCGATCAGCACCAGCGTGCGCTGCGGGCCGAGGTTGCGCAGGTCGACGTACTGACCGCCCACTTCTTCGCCCGACGACAGCGCGTCGGCGCGCGAGATCGCCGGCGAACCGGTGGCGGTGATGTTCTGGACGATGTCCGCGACGCTCGTGAAGCCCTGCTTCTGGATGTCGGCGCGCGTCATCGTGACGACCGGCTGCGAGGTTTCCAGATTCGCCTGACGGATGCGCGAACCGGTGACTTCGATGCGGTCGAGGGTGGTGGTGGCCTGATTGGAGGCGTCGGCTTCCTGTGCGCCGGCGATCGCCGGGATCAGGGCCGACACTAACGCCGTGGCGATGGCGGACGGCAGCAAGCCGTACCGCGCCGCGGGGCGCAGACTGCGATGGTTCATCTATCTCTCTCCAGTAATCTCGTTATGGGCGTGTTAAAACGCTTTGCAAAAGTACGACCCGCAAGCCGTTGCTGCTTTGCCCTTGAGGCCGGGAGACTTTGCCGATTGAGTCGTCGCGGTCGTGGTCACAACGCAACGATGCAATCAAGCGCCGATGAAAACGCGATGCGCACGCCGCGATCGATCGTCGACAGCGAGTCGATGCGACGACACACTCAGGCGACGCACAGGTTTGCGCGCGCAGACGAGAAAGTTTGCCGATGCTGTCGATGCGCTCGGCATGAACGACCGATAAATCGAAACGGCGGCGAGCGCGGCATCGCACCGCGCTCGACTGCGCAACGATTCAGCGCAGGTTGCTGGAGAAATAAATCGCAATGGCGCTGCGTGCTGGGAGATCGCGTGCGGCGATCGTGCCGGGCTGGCCCTGCGCTCGTGGCCGGGGCCACGATCCTCGCCGAAGTTTCGATGCGCGCGCGGCGCGCATTCGAAACTTCAGCGGTCGTCCTGCTTACGTATTGCGGTGTTGCGTACGGCGCATGCGCCGATCCGCGTGTCGCGACAAACGATGCGGCTTATGCGGCCTTGCGCAGCGGTGCGGCCGCCGGCTTCGCCGCTTCCAGCTTGGCGCTGGCGGCTGCGCTGCGGTAACGCGTGGCCGAGGTGCCGAAGCGTGCGCGGAAGGCGCGGGCGAAGCTGCAGCAGTTGTCGAAACCGCTCGCCGCGGCGACTTCGCCGATCATCATCGAGGTGTTCTTGAGCAGATCGGCCGCGTGCTCCAGACGCATGCGCGCCGAGGCCGCCTGCGGGCTCTCCTCATAAAGACTGTGGAAGGTCTTGGAGAAGTACCAGCTCGAGAAGCTGGTCAGTTCGGCCAACTCGCTGATCCGCACCACCCGGTCGCAGTTGCCTTCCAGGTACAGGCGGGCGCGTTGCAGACGGCCGAACACCTGGCGCTTGCGGCTGCGCGAGCGGCCCGGGCAGCGCTGGATGCGTGCGGTCAGCTCGCGCTGGACGCCGGCCAGGTGCAGCAGGATCGGACGCAGGGCGTTGATGTCCAGGCCGCCGTCGGCCTCGCCGTTGCGGGCATGGGCCTGGCGCCACAGGCGCAGGGCGATGCGGGCGTCGTGGCGGCTCATGCGGCCGCGGCCGGCATACAGGCTGCACTCGGCGAGCCGGGTCATGGCCTTGATCGCGTCGGCGGTCAGGTTGAGACCGACGCAGACGCCGTAGCGGTCGGCCTGCAGGACCGGCTTGGAGTCGCGTTCGAACGCGATCCAGTCGCCGCGCTTGAGGCGGAACTTACCTTCCTTGGCTTCGACCCAGGAGCTGCCGCGCAGCTGGACCCAGATCGAGAAATGCGTGCCCGACAGCTGGGCGCTGCCGAGACGGGAGACGCCGACGCAACTGGCCTGAATGGCGGGATCCTGAGCGTCCAGCTGCAACAGCTGTCCGCGATCCGCCCACAATGCTTGCTCCATTGGTCCACCTCATGTGCCGAGAATGAGGTGTTGTTTTGCCTAAGTCCGGCGCGCGACTTCAGAAATTTGACGGAGAGTTAGGCGAATTCGGAACGACGTCACAACCGAAGCTTTTCCGAAAGCACATTTATTTGCAGAATCAATCAGTTGAGCCAGCCGGGCACGAAGGTCTTCGGCTCTTCGGGCAGGTCCATGTAACCGATATCAGCGCCGTCCCACTTGGCCAGGGCCAGATAAACGGCGTCGCCGCGCGGGCTCAGGCTGAATCCGTTGATCGCCGAACGCCGGCTTTGGTCCAGGCACAGGACCGACGGCGGCAACTCCGGCGAGGCGATCCGGCGCAGCAGTGACAGGCAGGTCGGCTGCTGATCGAGATAGCGCAGCTCGCCGGTCTCGGTCGCCACGTCCCAGAGCCGGTAGCGGTCGGCGACCGGCTCGCCGTCGTCGATGCGACGCACGCTGGCCGGGGTCAGGGCCAGGTCCGACTGCCACAGCCCGGCCTCGGTCTGGCGGGTGAACAGCAGACGGTTGCGGGCGCCGTCGACGCGGACCTCGGAAACATCGGCCAGTTGGGTCAGCAGGCGCCAGGGCGTCAGCCGGCGGTCGAACAGATTCAGGCTCAGGCGGCCGTCGCCGGTGCCGGCCAGGACCAGCAGGCGATGCGGGTCGGGCAGTTGCACGGCCTGGATCGGGTCCGGCAGCGGCACCGGCAGCCGAGTGACCCGGCCACTGGCCGGGACGATCTCGTGGACCACGTTGCGGCCTTCGGCGTCCGGCCCGACCACGGTCACCCGTGCGCTGTCGCTCGACCACGACGGCGCATAACGCGTTCCGGGCTGCACGCCCTGCAGCATGCGCAGCGAATCGGGCTGGTTCATGTCGGCCCACCACAGATGGGTGCTGCCGGAGCGGTCGGAGACGAACACGATCTGGTGCGCGTCGGGGGCGATGGTCGGCAGGATGTCGCGCGCCGAGGACGGGAACAGCGGGTCGACCACGTGCACCGCGCCTTGCGAGGTGTCGCCGAGCACCACCCGGAACAGGCCGAAGTACGGCTTGCGCTGGACGAAGGCCGCGGCCGGCCGCGCCGCCGCCACCGCCGGCGCCTGCGCCGACTCGATGCCGAGGTCGCGGGCCTGGCCGGTGTCCAGGTCGAGACGGAACATGCGCGTATCGCCGTCGATCATCCGCCCGAACAGAATGTTGCGGCTGTCCGGCAACCAGTCCCAGCCGCGCACGTCGGCACTGAGATGGCTCAAGCGTTCGGCCTTGCCGCCTTCGGCCGGCAGGCGCCAGAAATCGCCCTGCGGGCTGTTGCGCACGAACACCAGCCAGCGCCCGTCCGGCGAGAACCGCGGCGACAGGTCGAGGTTGCCGGCGCCCGGTTGGTACGGCACCGCGCGCCACTCGCCGCTGGCGAGGTCGAGCACGCGCATGCCGACGATGCCCTGCGGGGTCCACATGCTGCCGAAAATCAGGCCGCGGCCGTCGCCGGTCCAATCGAAGGTCGGCGGATTTCGCGAGTCGCAGCTGCCGACTTCGCGCTCGGCGCCGCCGTTGGCGGCGATCACCAGCACCCGGCACGACACCCCGGGTTCGAGCCGCAGGAAGGCGATCGAACGACCGTCCGGCGACCACGCCGGCGCGCTGTCCTCGGCCTGGCCGTTCGGTTGGGTGAGCTGGCGCGGCGGAGTCTGATCGGTGGTCTGCACCAGGATCGCGGTGCCGCGCTGGCCTTCGGGAATCGCCACGTAAGCCACCATCGCCGCATCGGGCGACAGGGTCGGGGCGAGCTCGAAGCCGGGCATCGAGGTGATCAGGCGATACGGGCGAGGCGTATTGGTCGCGCGCGCCGGATCGACCGCCGGTGCGGCCGCCTGCGATTGCGTCTGGCGCGCGAGCGACCACCACACCAGGCCGCCGACCAGGCCGATCACCAGCGCGATCACGCCGACGATCGAACGCCAGGTGCCGCGCGGACGCGGGTGGCTCGGCAAGGGCACCGGTTCGACGCGCTCGTCGATCAACGCCGCCGGTGCGGTCGATATTTCAACGTCGTCGGCTGGCTCGTGGTGCGTGGAGGCCGCGCTCTCCTGCGGCAGCCATTCGACCTCGGCCAGCAGGCGGTAGCCGTTCTTGGCGATGGTCTCGATGTAGCGCGGATTACCGCGGTCTTCGTCGAAGGCCTTGCGCAGTTGGGTGATGGCCTGGGTGACCACGTCGTCGGTCGGCAAGGTGTCGGGCCAGACCTCGGTCAGCAGCGCGTCGCGGCTGACCACCCGGTCGGCGTGTTCGACGAGCACCAGCAGCACGCCCATCGATTTGGGCGTGATGCGGCGAGGCCGACGGGCGCCCGGTGCGCGGATCTCGCGCAAGGGGATGTCGACCAGGCACTCCCCCACCCGCAGCTGCTCGGCGGGCGGAGTCGGTAACGATGGCTCGTGAATTCGCGGCATGAATCCTGCTGATGATGCGCACTCGCCCGCCGCCGGTCATGTGCCTGAACGCATGGGCGGCGAAACGACAAACCGACATATCCGGCATGGCGCGATGGCGCAATCGGAAAAGCGCGTTGGAACCGCCTATTCTAGCGTCCGCGAAGCTGAGCCGGACCTGTTCGAGTGACGCAGGCGGCCTCAAACCGGCCAAAACACCGGAACGTATCGTTCCAAAAGGGCCCAAGACCCGTGCAATGCCCTGTAACGCGAGGGTGTTAAGGCCTCACGGCCGGTCGTTGCGCAGGATGGTCAGGCCGATCAGGCGCGAGACCACTGCGGCGATGTAGCCGACCCCGGCGAGCTGCTCGAACATGGTCAGCACCCGCGCCGCCGGGCTGATCGGCAGGATGTCGCCAAGGCCGACCGCCGACAGATTGGTGAAGCTCAGGAACAGCAGCTCGAGCCAGGTGCGCGGCTCGCCCGGGCGTTCGGCGCCGATGAAACTGCCCGGGTACCAGGCCTGGCAGACCAGGAAGGCGTAGGCGAAGCCCCAGGCCAGCAGGGTGAAGGTCGCGCCAGCGGCGAACAGCTCGTCGGCGGTCACCCGGTGGTCGCTCATCATGTACGCGATCAGGGCGCTGGCCGCGTAGAAGTACAGCGCCGCCTCCAGCGCCGAGGAAGCGATCAACAGACCGGGGCTGGCGTACAGCACCGACAACACCGACAGCACGAACGCCGGCACCGCGATGATCCAGGCGATCCATTTGATCGCCGGGCTGCGGTTGACCACCCATACCGCCAACGCCAGCACCAATACGCCGAACGCGCCGAACACCACCCGTCCGCCGCCGGCGGGCTCGAACAAGGGGTAGACGAGCAGGCTCAGCAGCTGCGCCGCGAGCAGGAAGGCCGAGGGGTGGCGTCGCGCATGGACGCGCCATTTGAGGGAGGTGTAGCTGCGGTCGCTCATGCGGCGAGAGTGTGCAGGACTTGGCGGACGGCGCACAGAGGGGTGAGCGCGCAACCGCTTCAAGGGTAGCAGCGGCGCGGGCCGCGCCCCACCGAAGAGGCCGAATACCACGCCAGCCTCCGCAGCGGCAGGCATCCGGATCGCACTCGACCAGAGCCGTGGGACTTCGGGGCTTCGGGACTTCGGGGCTTCGGGGCTTCGGTTACTGCGCTTTCGTACGACGCTTCGGTTGGTCGCGGCTTACGCCGCTCCTACAGGAGAAGCGGCGCGATGTTGGAAATCCAGCGCGACGCCATCGCGTCGCGCCGGACCTTCTCGACGATCCGCGACGATCAGGCGCGACGATAGACTTCCGCGCCCTGGGCGCGGAACTCGGCGGCCTTTTCGGCCATGCCTTCGTCGAGCGCGGCGATTTCTTCGACGCCGTGTTCCTTGGCGTAGTCGCGCACGTCCTGGGTGATCTTCATCGAGCAGAAATGCGGGCCGCACATCGAGCAGAAGTGCGCGACCTTGTGCGCGTCCTTCGGCAGGGTCTCGTCGTGGTACTCGCGGGCGCGCTCCGGATCCAAGCCGAGGTTGAACTGGTCTTCCCAACGGAACTCGAAACGCGCCTTGCTCATCGCGTTGTCGCGCGCCTGCGCGCCCGGGTGGCCCTTGGCCAGGTCGGCCGCGTGGGCGGCGATCTTGTAGGCCATCAGGCCTTCGCGCACGTCGTGCTTGTTGGGCAGCCCCAGGTGTTCCTTCGGGGTGACGTAGCAAAGCATCGCGGTGCCGAACCAACCGATCATCGCCGCGCCGATCGCCGAGGTGATGTGGTCGTAGCCCGGCGCGATGTCGGTGGTCAGCGGCCCGAGGGTGTAGAACGGCGCTTCGCCGCAGACCTCGAGCTGCTTGTCCATGTTCTCCTTGATCAACTGCATCGGCACGTGGCCGGGGCCTTCGATCATGGTCTGGACGTCGTGCTTCCAGGCGATCTTGGTCAGTTCGCCCAGGGTTTCCAGCTCGCCGAACTGGGCCGCGTCGTTGGCGTCGGCGATCGAACCCGGACGCAGGCCGTCGCCGAGCGAGAAGGCCACGTCGTAGGCCTTCATGATTTCGCAGATTTCCTCGAAGTGGGTGTAGAGGAAATTCTCCTTGTGGTGCGCCAGGCACCACTTGGCCAGGATCGAGCCGCCGCGCGAGACGATGCCGGTCACGCGCTTGGCGGTCAGCGGCACATAGCGCAGCAGCACGCCGGCATGGATGGTGAAGTAATCCACGCCCTGCTCGGCCTGTTCGATCAAGGTGTCGCGGAAGATCTCCCAGTTGAGCTCTTCGGCGCGGCCGTCGACCTTTTCCAGCGCCTGGTAGATCGGCACCGTGCCGATCGGCACCGGCGAGTTGCGGATGATCCACTCGCGGGTTTCGTGGATGTGCTTGCCGGTCGACAGGTCCATGACCGTGTCGGCGCCCCAGCGGATCGACCACACCAGCTTCTCGACTTCCTCGGCGATGCCCGAAGACACCGCGCTGTTGCCGATGTTCGCGTTGACCTTGGTCAGGAAGTTGCGACCGATGATCATCGGCTCGCTTTCCGGGTGGTTGATGTTGTTCGGGATGATCGCGCGGCCGCGCGCGACTTCGTCGCGAACGAATTCCGGGGTGATGATCTTCTGGATGTTGGCGCCGAAGCTCTGGCCCGGGTGCTGGGTCAGCAGATGGCCTTCGCGGATCGCTTCCAGGCGCTGGTTCTCGCGGATCGCGATGTATTCCATTTCCGGGGTAACGATGCCGCGGCGCGCGTAATGCATCTGGGTGACGTTGGCGCCGCCGATGGCGCGGCGCGGCAGCGGCCGGTTGCCGAAACGCACGTGCGCCAGCTTGGGGTCGTGCTCGCGCTTGCGGCCGAACTCCGAGGACAGGCCGGCCAGCGCTTCGGTGTCGCCGCGCTCGGCGATCCAGGCCGCGCGCAACGGCGCCAGGCCAGCGGCCAGGTCGATGACCGCGCCGGTGTCGGTGTAGATGCCCGAGGTGTCGTAGACCGCCAGCGGCGCATTGTCTTCGCCGCCGAAGATGGTCGGGGTGCGTGCCAGCGCGATCTCGCGCATCGGCACTTGCAGGTCCGGACGCGAGCCTTGCACATGGATCTTGTGCGAGCCTGGGATCGGGCGGGTGACGTCGGCCGACAACTTCTCGGCTTGCTGGATCAGTTCGCTGGGCACCGCATTCATCGGAGTTCGTCCTGTGGATAGCTCTTTGAGCTTGGCTCATTCGAGCCGGGACGAAGCGGGCGGCGCGCGGACGCGCTGAAGGCGCCTCCGGCGAAGCTTCCCTACGGCGGTCTAAACCGCATCAGGTTCGAAGGGTCTGTCTCAACCACCGGGCCGTTCAGGCCATCGGCGGTACCCCCGCTTCAACGCGCATTAGACATGGAAACCGGCGACGGCGCCAATCCGGCCGGGCCGCGGGCGGTGCCCGGCGACGGCCGCGATTGCCCGCGATGACCGGGCCGGCTAGGGTTCGGCGATGAAACCGACCCTGCCGCGCCGACGCGCCCACCTCCTGCCCGCCCTTGCCGCGCTCGTCGCGGCCCCGCTGGCCCTGGCCCTGTCCGCCTGCGCCGGCCCGGCCGCGAAGCCCGGCCCCGGCATCGCCGCGACCACCGCCACAACGACGGCCACCCGCTCCGATCTGCTCGACCGCCTGCGCCCGTTGTGCGGCAAGGCCTTCGCCGGGCGCGTCGTCGTCGACACGCCCAAGAGCGCCGACGACCCTTTCGCCGGCAAGCCGCTGGTCATGCACGTCCGCGAATGCAGCGCGAACGAAATCCGGGTGCCGTTCCATGTCGGCGACGACCGCTCGCGCACCTGGGTGCTGCGCGACGACGGCACGCGCTTTAACCTCAAGCACGATCATCGCCACGCCGACGGCAGCGCCGATGCGATGACGCTTTACGGCGGCGATTGGCGCGAGTCGCCGCGCGCCGGTCGCTACGAGTTTCCCGCCGACGACGAAAGCAAGGCCTTGTTCGGCAAGCTCGGCCGCGCGGTCTCGATTCCCAATGTCTGGGCGATCGAGATCGACGAGCGCCGCTTCGTCTACGAGCTCGCCCGCCCGGGGCGATTGTTCCGGGTCGAATTCGACTTGACCCAACCGGTGCCGGCACCTGCGCCGCCGTGGGGCAGCTAAGCAACGTCTGACACACCGACACTCGCCAGGCCACGCCGGCTGGCGATAATGCGCAGCCGCTCCTTTCGTGATCGTGCTGCGCGCACGCCCATGACCCGCCGATGCCTTCGCCTCGGTCCATCGCCCACACGGATGCCACGCCATGAACCTGTTGCGCCACCTGCTGCCCGTCGCCTTACTGCTAGCCTCGCCGTGCGCCTTGGCCGCCGATTTCGTCGTCGAAAGCCCCGACATCCGCGACGGCGACACGATCGACGCGCGCTACGTGTTCAACGGTTTCGGCTGCAAGGGCGGCAATCAGTCGCCGGCGCTGGCCTGGCACAACCCGCCGGCCGGCACCCGCAGTTTCGCGGTCACCGTGCACGACCCCGACGCCGCGGGCGGCAAGGGCTGGTGGCATTGGGTGGTGGTCAACATCCCGGCCAAGGCCACGTTTCTCGACAGCGGCGCGAGCGCGGTTGCGAAGGCCTTCCCGCCGGGCGCCGTGCAGACCCGCAACGATTTCGGCAAGCCCGGTTATGCCGGGCCCTGCCCGCCCGCGGGCACCACGCATCGCTACGAATTCACCGTGTGGGCGCTCAAGGTCGACAAACTCAAGGTCGACACCAATGCCGGCGGCGCCCTGGCCGCCTTCATGCTGCGGGACCACGTCATCGGCCAGGCCCGGATCACCGCAAACTACGGCCGCTGAGTCCGCGCCGGCGCCTCCCCGCGCCGGGGGCCGGCGCCCGGCTGGGGGAGAGGGCCCCGGGCAGCGGCCGATTCCGCCGTTCGCCACATTCCTGCCGGCCCCCACTTGACGCGCCGCACAACGGCGGGTTATTGCTAGCCCATGCACCCCGCCTTCGCCATCGCCCGCAACGTCTCGACCCGGCCGCAAGGCGGGGTATCGGCGATTGCGTCGATGTCGATTACCACCACCGGTACCGGTACCACCTCTCACAAGGTGCGGACGGGCGTGTCCAGCTAATCGACCACGCCGCTCCGCACCCGACCAGGGTGCGGGCTGCCAGCCTCACCCGAACCGGGACACGGAGCTCCATCAGGAGTTTTCCATGTCGTCCGCTCAACCTCAGCCCGCTCTAGACGACCAGCCCGAAGCGGCTGGCTCCGACGCCGAAGCGTCCAAACCGGCGCAAGCCTTCTCGCCGCCCATGCAGGGCTCGGCCTATGCGCCGGTGCGCGCGCCCGCACGCCATGCCCACAAATTCGGGGGCAGCAGCCTGGCCGACGCCGGCCGTTACCGCATCGCCGCCGGCCTGCTCGACGACGGCGCACCGCAACGAGTGGTGGTGGTCTCGGCGATGCAGGGCGTCACCGATGCGCTGGTCGCCCTGGTCGCCAGCGCCCGCGCCGGCCAGGACTGGGTACCGGCCTGGTCCGACCTGCGCCAGCGTCACCTCGACACCGCCGACACACTCGACGGCCAACACCGTCACGGCGCGCACGCGGCGATCGATGCCGAGTTCGACAGCCTGCGCGCGGCGCTCGAAGCGCTCGCGACCGCCTCCGACGGCGCCTACGCCGATGCCCTGCCCGGCCTCGGCGAAGTTCTGTCCTCCTACCTCATGCATGCCGCACTCGGCGGCGAAGCCGCGGGCTGGGCGCGGCTCGACGCGCGCGAGGTGCTGGTGGTGCATCCGGGCGAGATGGGTGTCGGCGTTGATTGGGCGCTGAGCCGCGCGCGCCTCGCCGACTGGCGCAAACAGCATGCCGACAACGACGTCGTCGTTACCGGTTTCGTCGCCCGCGACGGCCAGGGCCGCGACACCACGCTCGGCCGCAACGGCAGCGACTACTCCGCGGCGATCTTCGCCAACCTGTTCGACGCCGATGCGCTGACGATCTGGACCGACGTCGACGGCGTGCTGTCGGCCGACCCGCGCCTGGTGCCCGATGCGGTGTGCCTGCCGACCATGTCGTATGCCGAGGCCTGCGAACTCGCTTATTTCGGCGCCAAGGTCCTGCATCCGCAGACACTGGCGCCGGTGCAACAACGCGGCATCCCGCTGCGCATCCGCAACACCCGCAATCCGCAGGCACCCGGCACCTTGATCAGCCTGGTATCGGAACCCGATGCCGCGCCGGTCAAAGGCCTGAGCCTGGTCCACGACCTGGCGGTGCTGGAACTGATCGGCAACGGCATGGTCGGCGTGCCCGGCACCGCCGAACGCCTGTTCGGCGCGCTGCGCAGCGCCGGCGTATCGGTGACGATGATTTCGCAGGGCTCGTCCGAGCATTCGATCTGTTGCGTGGTGCGCGCCGACCAGGCCGCGCGCGGCCGCGACGCCATCGTCGCCGCCTTCGCCGATGCCATGGCCGACGGCCAGGCCCAGGAGGTCACCGTCACCCCGGACATCTGCGTGCTCGCCGCGGTCGGCGACGGCATGGTCGGCACGCCCGGCGTCGCCGCCCAGCTGTTCGACGGCCTGGCCAAGGCGCGCATCAATCTGCGTGCGATCGCCCAGGGCGCCGGCGAGCGCAACATCTCGGTCGCGATCGCCGCGCGCGATGCCACCCGCGCCCTGCGCGCGGCGCATTCGGCGTTCTGGCTGTCGCCGCATTGCCTGTCGATCGGGTTGATCGGCCCCGGCAAGGTCGGCCGCGCCCTGCTCGCGCAATTGCACGAAGCGCAATCGCGTTTCCAACGCGACAGCCGCCACAACAAGGTCGACCTGCGCCTGCGCGCGATCGCCGACAGCCGCCGAATGCACCTCGCGCCGCGCGCGATGGCCTTCGACGACGCCCATGAAGCGCTGGCCGGCGACGGCGTGGAAACCCTGGCGCTGGAGCGCTTCGCCGCGCACGTACGCGCCGAACACATCCCGCATGCGTTGATCGTCGACTGCAGCGGCAGCGATGCGGTCGCCGCGTTCTATCCGCAATGGATCGCCGCCGGCATCCATATCGTCACGCCGAGCAAGCACGCCGGTTCCGGCCCGTTGGCGCGCTACGAGGCCATCCGCGAGGCCGAGCGCAGCGGCGGCCAGTTCCGCTACGAAGCCACGGTCGGCGCCGGCCTGCCGGTGATCCAGACCCTGCGCTCGCTGCTCGACACCGGCGACGAACTGACCGAAGTCGAAGGCATTCTCTCGGGCACGCTGGCCTGGTTGTTCAACCGCTACGACGGCCAGACCGCGTTCTCCGAACTGGTGCGCGAAGCGCATGCGCTGGGTTACACCGAACCCGATCCGCGCGACGACCTGTCCGGCACCGATGTCGCCCGCAAGCTGGTGATCCTCGCCCGCGAAGCCGGTCGCGCCCTGTCGCTCGACCAGATCGAAGTCGAGAGCCTGGTGCCGGAAGCGCTGCGCAGCGTATCGAAGGAAGAATTCTTCGAGCGCCTGCACGAACTCGATGCGCCGCTGCAGCAGCGCTTCGACGCCGCCCGTGCCGCCGGCCTCAGCCTGCGTTACCTCGCCCGCCTCGATCGCGAAGGCCGCGCCAGCGTCGGCGTGGTCTCGCCGCCGCCGGGCCACGCCGCCTTGCACGGCGCGCTCACCGACAATCTGATCCAGTTCCGCACCCGCCGTTACGCCGATAATCCGCTGGTGGTGCAAGGCCCCGGCGCGGGCCCGGACGTCACCGCCGCCGGCGTCTTCGGCGACTTGCTGACGATCGCGCAAACCCTTGGAGCCCGTGCATGAGCGCCGCTTTTTCTTCCGCCTCCTCTTCCGCTTCGTCCGCCTCCGACGCGGCCGCGCAGCGGCGCCAGGCCAGCGCGTTCGCGCCGGCCAGCGTCGGCAACATCGGCGTGGGCTTCGACCTGCTCGGGCATTCGATCGAAGGGCCGCGCGACGTCGCCACGGTGCGTCGCATCGATGCGCCCGAAGTACGCATCCGCGCGATCCGCGGCGACGTGCCCGGCGCCGACTCGCTGCCGCTGGAAGCCGCGCGCAATACCGCCGGCCAGGCCTTGATCGCGCTGCGCGAAAAACTCGGCCTCGGCCACGGCTTCGAACTCGAACTCGACAAGGGCATACCGCTCGGCTCCGGCCTCGGCGGCTCGGCGGCGTCCTGCGTCGCCGCGCTGGTCGCGGCCAATGCGGTGCTCGCGCAACCGCTGTCGCGCGATGCGCTGTACGAATTCGCCCTCGACGGCGAATCGGTGTCGAGCGGCAGCCGCCACGGCGACAACGTCGCGCCGATGCTGTTGGGCGGCGTGGTCATGGCGACCTCGACGCGGATGATTCCGCTGTCGGTGCCCGACTGGCTGTACGCGGTCGTCGTGCATCCGGACCAGGTGTTGGAAACGCGGCGCGCCCGCGCCGTACTCGCCGATCCGTATGCGCTGGCGTTGGTGGTGAAGCAAAGCGCGCACCTGGCCTTGTTCCTGACCGGTTTGCAGCGCGGCGATGCCGGCTTGTTGCGCGAAGGCCTGGTCGACCTGCTGGTCGAACCGCGTCGCGCCCCGTTGATCCCCGGCTTCGCCGCGGTCAAAGCGGCGGCGCTCGATCACGGCGCGCTCGGCGCGAGCATTTCCGGCGCGGGCCCGAGTTGTTTCGCCTGGTTCGCCTCGCGCGCCGAAGCGGCCGCGGCGGCACCGGCGATGCAGCAAGCCTTCGCCGACGCCGGCTTCGATTCGCGCGCTTACGTCACGCCGGTGGCGGGACCGCGCGCGGAGGTGATCGGGTAGGGATGCGGCAGAGCAAATCCCCCCTGCCCCCCTTTGTCAAAGGGGGGAGTAGCAACGGCAACGGCAAACGCTTCCGGCTTTCACCTACTTCCTGCTGCCACCTATTCGACGTGCTTGTCTTCCCCCGTTGAGAAAGGGGGATCGAGGGGGCTGCCCTCCTTACAAACACCGCACTCACTCACCCGGACATCGCATGAACTTCCTCAGCACCCGCGGCAACACCCCGCCGACCGCGATCGACCAGGCGCTCGTCGCCGGTCTTGCGCCCGACGGCGGGCTCTACGTGCCCGAACGCATCCTGCCGTTGTCGCAACCGCTCGCCGCCGAGCGACTGGCCGACACCGCCCACACTATTCTCGCGCCTTACTTCGAGCAGTCCTCGCTGCGCGAGCGCCTCGATCAGATCTGCGAGCACGCCTTCTCCTTCGATGCGCCGCTGCGCCCGCTGTCGCGACCCGACGATTGGTTGCTCGAGTTGTTCCACGGCCCGACCGCCGCGTTCAAGGACTACGCCGCGCGTTTTCTCGCAGAAGCGCTCGCCGGCCTGCGCGAGGCCGATGCGCCGCCGACCACGATCCTGGTCGCAACCTCGGGCGATACCGGCGCAGCGGTCGCGGCCGCCTTCCATCGCCGCCCCGGTTTCGAAGTGGTGATCCTCTATCCCGACGGTCGCGTCTCGCCGCGCCAGGCGCATGGCCTGGGCTGCTGGGGCGACAACGTCCGCGCGCTGCGCGTCGACGGCGATTTCGATGCCTGCCAACGCCTGGCCAAGCAAGCGCTGTCGGACGAAGCCCTGCGCGCGCAACGGCCGCTGAGTTCGGCCAACAGCATCAGCCTCGGGCGGCTGCTGCCGCAGGCGGCGTATTACGCCCACGCCGCCGCACGCCATTACGCCGAACGCGGCGAGCCGCTCAACTTCATCGTCCCCACCGGCAACCTCGGCAACGCCTGCGCCGCCTTCGTCGCCAAGCGCATGGGCCTGCCGATCGGCGAGATCGTGCTGGCGACCAATGCCAACGACACCTTGCCGCGCTATTTCGCCGGCGCCGACTACCTGGCTCAGCCGACCCGAGCGACCCTCGCCAATGCGATGGACGTCGGCGCACCGAGCAACTTCGAGCGCCTGCGCCATTGGCATCGCGACGATGCCGAACTGCGTGCCGCCGTGCGCGCGGTCGGCGTCGACGATGCCACCATCACCGAGACCATCCGCAGCGCGCCGCAACGCCACGGCATCGTGCCCTGTCCGCACACCGCGACCGGCCTGCACCTGCTCGAGACCTTGCGCGGGCAAGGCGACGAACGCCCTTGGGCGGTAGTCGCCACCGCGCATCCGGCCAAGTTCGACAGCATCGTCGAACCGCTGGTCGGTCATGTCGTGGAACCGCCGCCGGCGCTGGCCGAGTCGTTGGCCCGGCCGGCGAGCGCGGAACCGTTGCCGGCGGACTACGCGGCGTTGCGGGAGCGCTTGTTGGCGGACGGCGCATAAGGGAACGCGCGCGGTCTATGCGCCCCTTTGAAGAAGAGGCCACGCCCGGCGTGAACACGAAGCCTGAACGCGCCGACGCGCCGGGGATTTGCCTCGGGCCTTGCGATAAGGGCAAAAGCAAATGCCCCCGCCCCCCCTTTCCAAAGGGGGAGAGCTGCAATGAAAGCTCCCCATGTTGAAACGCGGGAACCGCAAGGAAGGACAAGACACATTCGCTGGATCGGGCGAGATGTGACCGCGTCCGCGCCCTGCGATGGTTTTCCCAGAAACTATTGACAAGCCCCAAACGGGCATGTTCTTCTCGCTGACATGACGCAGCGCAGCAACCACTCGCAGACGACTTCGGTCCAGGCCCAGCAGGCCTCGAACGACGCCGCGCGCGTTGCGCTCCGACACGGGCCGGTTATCGCCACGCTTATTCTCGTCCTCGTACTTATTACCTCGCTTACAAGCGCGGGAGTCGGGTTCGTGTAGCAAAACCACACAACCCAGGTCGAAAGAACCTAGACCCCGCGCCCGAAAGGCGCGGGGTTTTTCGTTTTAAGGCCCTGGGTTCCTGTCGCCAACGACTTAGGAACACCTGTTCGTGAGAAGCAACGCCATCAAGCAAGGCCCGGCCCGAGCCCCCGCACGCGCGATGTTGCGTGCGACCGGCCTCGACGACGCGGCCATCGCCAGACCGCTGGTCGCCGTCGTCCACACCTGGTCCGACGTTTCGCCGTGCAACATCACCCTGCGCGATCTGGCCCAGCACGTGCGCCGCGGCGTGCACGACGGCGGCGGCACGCCGATCGAGTTCAACACCATCGCCGTCACCGACGGCATCGCGATGGGCACCGACGGCATGCGCGCGTCGCTGGCTTCGCGCGAAACCATCGCCGATTCGATCGAGCTGGCGGTGTCCGGCCATTGCCTGGACGCGATGGTGCTGCTGGTCGGTTGCGACAAGACCATCCCGGCCGCGGCGATGGCCGCGGCGCGCCTGGATATCCCGACCGTGATCCTCTACGGCGGCACGATCATGCCGGGCCACTGTCCGTCCAAGGCCGGCCAGGACGACAAGCCGCTGACCGTGCAGGACGTGTTCGAGGCGGTCGGCGCACATTCGGCCGGGCGCATCGACGACGCCGAGCTGCACCGCATCGAATCGCATGCCTGCCCCGGCGCCGGCGCCTGCGGCGGTCAGTTCACCGCCAACACCATGGCGATGGTGCTGACCTTCCTGGGCCTGTCGCCGCTGGGCCTCAACGACATCCCGGCGATCCACGCCGACAAGCCCGAGGCCGCGCGCGCCTGCGGCGAAATGGTCATGCACCAGTTGCGCAATGGCGGGCCGAGACCGCGAGCGCTTCTCTCTCCCCATGCGTTGCGCAACGCAGCGCGCGCGGTCTCGGCCACCGCCGGTTCCACCAATGCCGCACTGCACCTGTTGGCGATCGCCCACGAAGCCGGCGTCGCCTTCGACCTGGA
Source organism: Lysobacter antibioticus (assembly GCF_001442535.1). Taxonomy (NCBI): domain Bacteria; kingdom Pseudomonadati; phylum Pseudomonadota; class Gammaproteobacteria; order Lysobacterales; family Lysobacteraceae; genus Lysobacter; species Lysobacter antibioticus. The sequence continues at coordinate 3,778,726 of NZ_CP013141.1, forward strand.
AGAATTCGAAGCCGCCGCGCATACGCCGGTCATCGCCGACCTGAAACCGGGCGGCCGTTACACCGCCGCGGAGATGTTCGAATTCGGCGGTGCGGCACTGGTGGCTCGCGAACTCAAGGCGGCCGGTTTGATCGAGGATATTCCGACGGTCACCGGCCGTTCCTTTTTCCAGGAGCTGGCCGAGGCCAGGATGGCCGACGCGCAGGACGTGGTGCGTCCGATCGCCGACCCGCTGAAGCCGCGCGGCGGCTATTCGATCCTGTACGGCAACCTCGCGCCGGAGGGCTGCATCCTCAAGCTGGCCGGTCACGGCCGCGAACATTTCGCCGGCCCGGCGCGCGTGTTCGATTCCGAAGAAGCCGCGTTCGCCGCGGTGCAGGCGCGCCGGATCAACGCCGGCGACATCGTGGTGATCCGCTTCGAGGGCCCGGCCGGCGGCCCCGGCATGCGCGAGATGCTGGCGGTCACCGCGGCCCTGGTCGGCCAGGGCCTGAGCAACGACGTCGCGCTGATCACCGACGGCCGCTTCAGCGGCGCCACCCATGGCTTCATGGTCGGCCACATCTCGCCGGAAGCCGCGCACGGCGGCCCGATCGCGCGTCTGCGCGAAGGCGACGTGGTCAGCATCGACGTCAAGACGCGTCGTCTCGACGTCGCCGCCGACCTCACCGCGCGCGAGCCCGCGCGCATCGAACCGCGCGTCACCACCGGCGTGTTGGCCAAGTACGCGCGCCTGGTCGGTTCGGCCTCGCAGGGCGCGGTCACCGCACCCGGCCCGCTGCAATCGCCGGCAACGAAAAACATCGACGCGACCCTGATCGACACCCCCGTTCCCGAACCCGCCTGACTGTCCGCTCGCTCCTCACTCCTCCGCACTCACTCCTGCTCTTCACTCCTCCTTACGAGATCCGTCATGACCACCAGCACCGCCTCCCGCCCCAAGATCGCCATCGTCGGCTACGGCAGCCAGGGCCGCGCCCATGCGCTGAACCTGCGCGACTCCGGCTTCGACGTCACCGTAGGCCTGCGCCCGGGCGGCCCGACCGAGATCAAGGCCAAGGCCGACGGCTTTACCGTCAAATCGCCGGCCGAAGCCGTCGCCGGCGCCGAAATCGTCGCCGTGCTGACCCCGGACATGGTCCAGGCGCAGCTCTACCGCGACGTGATCGAACCCAACATCGCCCAGGGCGCCTGCCTGCTGTTCGCGCACGGCTTCAACGTGCACTACGGCCAGATCGCACCGCGCGCCGACCTGGACGTGGTGCTGGTCGCGCCGAAGGGCCCGGGCGCGCTGGTCCGCCGCGAATACGAAATCGGCCGCGGCGTGCCGAGCGTCTACGCCGTGCACCAGGACACCAGCGGTCGCGCCGAAGAGTTCGCCCTGACCTACTGCGGCGGCATCGGCGGCGCACGCCAGAACGCGATCAAGACCACCTTCAAGGAAGAGACCGAGACCGATCTGTTCGGCGAACAGGCGGTGCTGTGCGGCGGCGCGACCAAGCTGGTCCAGGCCGGCTGGGAAACCCTGGTCGAGGCCGGCTACCAGCCCGAAGTCGCCTACTACGAGTGCTTGCACGAACTGAAGCTGATCGTCGACCTGTTCTACGAAGGCGGCGTGACCCGCATGCACGAGTTCATCAGCGAGACCGCCCAGTACGGCGCGCTGACCCGCGGCACCTATGTGGTCGACGACAACACCAAGGCGCAGATGCGCAAGGTGCTGACCGAAATCCAGGACGGCACCTTCGCCCGCCAGTGGATCGCCGAGTACGCCTCGGGCAACGCCAACTACAAGAAGCTCAAGCAGGGCGACCTCGACCACCCGATCGAAGCGGTCGGCAAGAAGCTGCGCGCCAACATGAAGTGGCTGGACACCGCGCCGAAAGCGCAGACCGCCGCCCCCGCCGCGCCCCGCGGCGAACGACAGGAAGAGGCCGCCTGATGAACGGTGCCCGCTGGCTGGTGCAAGCACTGGCCGCAGAAGGCGTGGACACGCTGTTCGGTTATCCGGGCGGCACGATCATGCCTTTCTACGATGCCCTGCACGGGTCGGACCTCAAGCATGTGCTGGTCCGTCACGAGCAAGGCGCGGCTTTCGCGGCCAACGGCTATGCCCGTGCCAGCGGGCGAGTCGGTGTATGCGTAGCCACGTCCGGTCCGGGCGCGTCCAACCTGGTCACCGGCATCGCCGACGCGATGCTGGACTCGGTGCCGATGGTCGCCATCACCGGCCAGGTCGCGACCTCGCTGATGGGCACCGACGCCTTCCAGGAACTCGACGTGTTCGGCATGACCATGCCGATCGTCAAGCACAGCTTCATCGTGCGCCGCGTCGACGACTTGCCGGGCATGGTCGCCGAGGCCTTCCGGCTGGCGCGTTCGGGCCGTCCGGGCCCGGTGTTGATCGATCTGCCCAAGGACGTGCAGAACGCCGACGCTACCCATCTGGCCGCGCACGTGCCGCTGCCGACCGATCCGGTGCCGAGCGCGCCGGATGCGGCTTATCACGAAGCCGCGGCGTTGATCGCGCATGCGCAAAAGCCGCTGATCTACGGCGGCGGCGGCATCGCCCTGGGCGATGCGGTCGAGTCCTTCCGCGCCTTCGTCGACGGCTGCCAGATTCCGGCGGTGCTGACCCTCAAGGGCCTGGGCGCGCTGCCGGCCGCGCATGCCTTGAACCTGGGCATGCTGGGCATGCACGGCAACCGCGCCGCCAATATGTCGGTGCAGGAATGCGATCTGCTGATCGTGGTCGGTGCGCGCTTCGACGACCGCGCCACCGGCAAGCTGGCCGAGTTCGCACCGAACGCGCGCGTGGTCCACATGGACCTGGACGCCTGCGAAATCGGCAAGCTGCGTCACGCCGATGCCGCGGTCAACGGCGACCTGCGCCGTGCCCTGGATGCGCTGACGCCGCCGTGCACCGCGCAACTGCGCGGCCGCAACGGCAACGCGCGCCGCAGCTGGCGCGACACCTGCCTGCAACGCAAGCGCGACTGCACGCCGCGCTACGATGCGCCCGGCGAAAGCGTGTACGCGCCGTCGCTGCTCAAGCGGCTGTCCGAGCTGGCGCCTCAAGCGGTGGTCAGCTGCGACGTCGGCCAGCACCAGATGTGGGTCGCTCAGCACTGGCGCTTCGACGACCCGCGCAAGCACCTGACCAGCGGCGCCCTCGGCGCGATGGGCTTCGGCCTGCCCGCGGCGATCGGCGCGCAACTGGCGCTGCGCCGCGACGGCGAGCCGGAGCCGCAGGTCATCTGCGTCAGCGGCGACGGCTCGTTCCTGATGAACGTGCAGGAGCTGGCCACCGCCGCGCGTTACCGCCTGCCGGTGAAGATCGTCCTGCTCGACAACCAGGCCCTGGGCATGGTGCGGCAGTGGCAGGAGCTGTTCTTCGAACGCCGCTATTCCGAAATCGACCTGTCCGACAACCCGGACTTCTGCGCCCTGGCCACCGCGTTCGGCATCAAGGCCATGTACGTCGACCGCGCCGACTCGGTCGAGGAAGCGCTGGCCTACATGCTCGACACCCCGGGCCCGGTGCTGCTGCACGTCGCCATCGACCAGGCCGCCAACGTCTGGCCGCTGGTGCCGCCGAACCACAACAACGCTCAGATGCTCGACCCCGAGGCCAACGACGCCGACGCGATCGTCAGCCTGACGCCCCCCACCACCGCCGAGAAGGAGGACGCCCATGCGATACCAGCTTGAACTGACCCTGCGCCAGGCCGAAGGCGCGCTGGCTCGCGTATTGGGCGCCGCCGAACGTCGCGGCTTCCGTCCCCTGTCGGTGGACGGCGAAGCGCAACCCGACGGCGATCGTTGGCATCTGCGCATGACCGTGGAGGGCGACCGCGCCGACTCCGCGCTGCAGAGCCAACTCGCCAAGCTTTACGACTGTCTTGCTGTCGAGGTTTCCCCATGCACCTGAATGCCGAAATCCTGGAGCGTCCGGCCCAAGCCGAGACGCAATCGCCGGCGCAAGCCGCGTCGACGATGCGCGAGCGGGCTTATGCGCCGGCTCGCAGCGAAGTCCTGAGCGCTGAAGTCGATGGTTCGACCGCCGCTCGTGGCTCTGAGTCCCGCATTGGCGGCGAAGTCCCGATTGCGGTTGATCAACCACTCATTTGGTTCGACGGCAACTTCATCGCGGGCGACACGCCGGAAGCGCCGCTGACCACCCATGCCATGCACTACGGCACCGCGGTGTTCGAGGGCATCCGCAGCTACGCCACCGCCGACGGCGGCGCGGCGGTGTTCCGCCTGCCCGAACACATGGAGCGCATGCGCAAGGGCGCGCAGATGTTCGGCATCGACTTCGACGTCGACCGCGCGAGCGAGGCGACCTTGGCGACTCTGCGCGCCAACGGCCATCGCGACGCCTACATCCGTCCGTTGACCTGGATGGGCACCGGCAGCATCGGCCTGGACGTCGATCCGCTGACCCAGCACCTGATGATCGCAACGCTCGCCAAGGTCGTGCATCTGGGCGGCGCGCGCACCCGCCTGACCGTGTCGCCGTGGAAGCGCAATCCGGCCACGTCCCTGCCGGCGCTGAAGCTCAGCGGCGCCTACGTCAATTCGATCCTGGCCAAGCGCGAAGCCAAGCAACGCGGCTTCGACGAGGCGTTGTTCACCGACGACAAGGGCTATGTCGTCGAATGCACCGGCGCCAACGTGTTCATGGTCAAGAACGGCGCGATCACCTCGGTCGACCATCGCGACGCCCTGCCGGGCATCACCCGCGATACCATGATCGAGCTGTCGGGCGCACAATCGCGCGAAGTGACCTTGCACGAGTTGCTCGATGCCGACGAGGTCTTCGTCTGCGGCACCGCCGCCGAAGCGACCGCGATCGCCGTGCTCGACCGGCGCGAGTTCGGCGACAACCCGGTCACGCGCGAGCTGGCCGCTTTGTACGCGCGCGTGGTGCGGGGCGAGGAATCGCGCTACACCTCGTGGCTGACCCCGGTCTGACGCCGTGGACTGCGACGTAGCCAGCCTGGCCCAAGTCAGCGCCGCCGATCTGTTGGCGGCGCAGGCGCGGTTGCGGCGTTATCTGGAACCCACTCCGCTGCACCACGCCGAGCGTTTCGGCTGCTGGTTGAAGCTGGAAAACCTGCAGCGCACCGGCTCCTACAAGGTGCGCGGCGCCTTGAACGCCTTGCTGGCCGCGCGCGAACGCGGCGATCACCGCACCGTGATCGCCGCCTCCGCCGGCAATCATGCGCAAGGCCTGGCCTGGGCGGCTTATCGCCTGGGCATCAACGTCATCACGGTGATGCCGCGCTGCGCGCCGCAGACCAAGATCGCCGGCGTCGCCCACTGGGGCGCCACCGTGCGCCTGCACGGCGAGACCTATGACGAGGCCAAGGCCTTCGCGATCGAACTGGCCGACCAGCACGATTACCGCCTGCTGTCGGCCTTCGACGACCCCGACGTGATCGCCGGCCAGGGCACGGTCGGCCTGGAGCTGGCCGCGTTCGCGCCCGACGTGGTGATGGTGCCGATCGGCGGCGGCGGCCTGGCCGCCGGCGTGGTGCTGGCGCTGAAATCCGAGTTGCTGGCGCGCACCCCCGCGGCGCGGCGCATCCGCGTGATCGGCGCTCAGGTCGAGGGCGTCGACTCGATGGCGCGCGCGCTCAAGGGCGACCGCCGCCTGATCGAACCGGTCGCGACCCTGGCCGACGGCGTGCGGGTCAAGGACCCGGGCCGCCTGACCGAACGCGTGCTCGAGAGCATGCTCGACGACATCGTCATCGTCCGCGAAGCCGAGCTGCGCGAGACCCTGGTCCGCCTGGCCCTGGAAGAACACATCATCGCCGAGGGCGCCGGCGCGCTGGCCCTGGCCGCGGGCCGCCGCATCGTCGGCAAACGCAAATGCGCGGTCGTCTCCGGCGGCAACCTCGATGCCGGCGTGCTGGCGCGCCTGCTCTCGGAAGTGCGCCCGCGGGCGCCGCGGCGCCCGCGTCGGCGCACCCGCGAGGCGCTCGGTCGCGAGACCGCAACCATCGAGGCGGACATTTATACGCTGGCCAATCTTCCTCCCGCGCTGCGACTTAGCCGGGGCCCGAGCGGCCCCGACTCCCGCCCCGCCACCGATGCCCCGTATTCCACCCGCCATTCAGCTGTAACAGAGGAAGTCCCCGCATGAACGACTCGCCAGGACCGGTAGTACCTATTACCAACGCGATCACCGACGCGCCTCAACACGTCACCATCTTCGACACCAGCCTGCGCGACGGCGAGCAATCGCCCGGTTGCAGCATGACCGCCTCGCAGAAGCTGCGCTTCGCCCACGCCCTGTCCGAGCTCGGCGTCGACGTCATCGAAGCCGGCTTCCCGGCCAGCTCCGAAGCCGATCTGGAAGGCACCCGCGCGATCGTGCGCGAGGTACGCGGCTCGACCGTCGCGACCCTGGCGCGCTGCCACCCCGGCGACATCGAAGCCTGTGCGCGCGCGCTCGAAGGCGCCGCCAAGCCGCGCATCCATGTCTTCATCTCGACCAGCCCGTTGCACCGCCAGCACAAGCTCAACCTCGACAAGGAGCAGGTGATCGAACGCGCGATCGCCGCGGTCGAACAGGCGCGTCGATACGTCGACGACGTCGAATTCTCGGCCGAGGACGCGCTGCGCACCGAGCACGACTATCTGGCGCAGATCTGCAGCGCCGCGGTCGCCACCGGCGCGCGCACCTTGAATATCCCCGACACCGTCGGCTACACCACGCCGAGCGAAATCCGCAGCCTGTTCGAGTACCTGCGCGCGAACGTGCGCGACGCCGACCGCGCCGTGTTCAGCGCCCACTGCCACAACGACCTGGGCCTGGCCGTGGCCAACAGCCTGGCCGCGATCGAAGGCGGCGCGCGCCAGGTCGAGTGCACCATCAACGGCATCGGCGAACGCGCCGGCAACTGCGCCCTGGAAGAGCTGGTGATGGCGCTGCGCGTGCGCAACGCTTATTACAACGTCGGCACGCGCATCGACACGCGCCGGCTGGTGCCGACCTCGCGCCTGCTGTCGCGCATCACCGGCATGGTGGTCCAGCGCAACAAGGCCATCGTCGGCCAGAACGCCTTCGCCCACGAGTCCGGCATCCACCAGCACGGCATGCTCAAGCACCGGGGCACCTACGAGATCATGCATCCGGAAGACGTGGGCTGGGCGCAGTCGCAGATGGTGATGGGCCGCCACAGCGGCCGCGCCGCATTGAGCGACCGCCTGCAGACCCTGGGTTTCACCCTGGACGAGGCGCGCTTGAACGCGGTGTTCGCCGGCTTCAAAGCCTTGGCCGAGAAAAAGCGCGAAGTGTTCGACGCCGACCTGGAATCGCTGGTGCTCGGCGCCGACGCCAAAGCCGCCCGCGGCCATCGCCTGGTACGCGCGCACGTCAGCACCGGCGTCGCCGACGGCAGCCTGCCGACCGCGAGCGTGCAGTTGCTCGATCCCGACGGCGCCGCGGTCAGCGAGGCGGCGATCGGCGACGGCCCGGTGCACGCCTTGTTCGCCGCGCTCGCGCGCGCGACCGGCGTAGCCTTGCGCATCGACAGCTACAACGTGTCGAGCGTGACCACCGGCGACGACGCCCAGGGCCAGGCCAGCGTGACCGCGCGCATCGACGGCATCGAGATGACCGGCTCGGGCACCAGCACCGACATCATCGAGGCCAGCGCCCTGGCCTGGCTCGACGTCGCCAACCGCATCCGTCGCACCCAGCAGGCGCCGCAGCGGCTGACGGCCACGGCATGAATCCAGCCTCTCTCCCGCTTGGCGGGAGAGAGGCGAGAAGCAAACAGCCGAAACCACCACGAAACACTCCAGCCATAGCAGCCAACACAGAACACCGGACTCCATGACTACCACCTCGGCTCCTCCCAGCACCTTGTTCGACAAACTGTGGGACGCGCACCTGGTATCGCCCGAAAGCGACGCCGTGCCCGCGGTCCTGTACATCGACCTGCACCTGATCCACGAAGTCACCTCGCCGCAGGCGTTCGCCGAACTCGAATCGCGCGGGCTCGCGCCGCGCCGCCCGGACCTGACCAAGGGCACGCTCGACCACTCCACCCCGACCCTGCCGGCCGGCGCCGACGGCCGCCTGCCCTACTTCACCGCCGAGGCCGAGAGCCAAGTCGATACCCTGCGCCGCAACTGCGCGCGCCACGGCGTCGAACTGTTCGATTTCGACAGCGCTTACCGCGGCATCGTCCACGTGATCGGCCCGGAACTCGGCCTGACCCAGCCCGGCATGACCATCGTCTGCGGCGACAGCCACACCGCCACTCACGGCGCCTTCGGCGCGCTCGCCTTCGGCATCGGCACCAGCGAGGTCGGTCACGTCCTGGCCACTCAGTGCCTGCTGCAACGCAAGCCCAGGACCCTGGCGATCAACGTCGAGGGCAAGCTGGCGCCTGGTGTCGGCGCCAAGGACCTGATCCTGCACATCATCGGCGAGATCGGCGTCAACGGCGGCACCGGCCAGGTCATCGAGTACCGCGGCTCGACCATCCGCGCGCTGTCGATGGACCAGCGTATGACCGTATGCAATATGTCGATCGAAGCCGGCGCGCGCGCCGGCCTGATCGCGCCCGACCAGACCACCTTCGACTATCTGGCCGCGACCCCGCGCACGCCGCGCGGCGTCGACTTCGAGCGCGCCGTCGAACGCTGGAGCGCTTTCAAGACCGACGACGGCGCGGTGTTCGATCGCGAAGTGCATATCGACGCCAGCGCGATCAAACCGACCCTGACCTGGGGCACCCACCCCGGCCAAGTCGCGGCGATCGATGCGCATCTGCCGCAGGCGAACGATGCCGACGAAGCCAAGGCCCTGGCCTACATGGGCTTCGACGGCGGCGCGGCGATGGCCGGCCGCCCGGTCGACGTGGTCTTCGTCGGCAGTTGCACCAACTCGCGCTTGTCGGACCTGCGCGAAGCCGCGCAGGTGCTGCGCGGCCGCCACATCCATCCGCGCGTGCGCATGCTGGTGGTGCCGGGCTCGGAGCAGGTCAAGCGCGACGCCGAGGCCGAAGGCATCGACCGCATCGTCCGCGAGGCCGGCGCCGAATGGCGCGAGCCGGGTTGCTCGATGTGCATCGCCATGAACGGCGATCTCGTCGGCCCCGGCCAACTCGCGGTCTCGACCAGCAACCGCAATTTCGAGGGCCGCCAGGGCAAGGGCTCGCGCACCCTGCTGGCCTCGCCGCTGACCGCCGCCGCCTGCGCCATCGCCGGCCACGTCACCGACCCGCGTGCCTATCTCGCCACTGTGAAGGAGGTCGCGTAATGTCCGCGTCCCAATCCTCCGGCACCCACTTCGCCGCGGCGCAGTCCAATGACGGCTTCGTCGAGCTGATCGCGCGCACCGTGGTGCTGCGCGAACGCAATATCGACACCGACCAGATCATTCCGGCGCGCTTTCTCACCACCACCGAGCGCAAGGGGCTGGGCCGGTTCGCCTTCAACGACTGGCGCGCGCTGCCGGACGGCTCGCCGAACCCGGACTTCGTCTTCAACCGTCCAGAGAACGCAGGTGCCGCGATCCTCGTCGCCGGCCGCAATTTCGGCTGCGGCTCCTCGCGCGAACACGCGCCGTGGGCGCTGACCGACCTGGGCCTGCGCGCGGTCATCAGCAGCGAGATCGCCGACATCTTCCGCAGCAACTCGCTCAAGAACGGCCTGCTGCCGATCGTGGTCTCGCAGGAACTGCTGGACGAACTGCTGGACCAGCCCGGCATCGAGCTGCGCATCGACGTGCGCACGCGACGCCTGCACCTGCCCGACGGCCGTGCGATCGAGTTCCCGCTCGACGCCTTCGCCCAGACCTGTCTGATCGAAGGCGTGGACCAGCTCGGCTATCTGCTGCGCCAACTCGACACCATCAACCAATACGAACAGCGCCGCGCGACGGCACTGAACCCCCGCCAGGAGAATCAACATGCGCGCTGACATCGTCGTTCTGCCGGGCGACGGCATCGGTCCGGAAGTCACCGCCGCCGCGGTCGAAGTGCTGCGTGCGGTCGGCCGCCGCTACGGCCATCAGTTCACCCTCAACGAGCACCTGATCGGCGGCGCCGCGATCGATGCCAGCGGCGAGCCCTTGCCGGCTGCGACCCTGAGCGCCTGCCAGCGCGCCGATGCGGTCCTGCTCGGCGCGGTCGGTGGCCCCAAGTGGTCGGACCCGAAGGCGAAAGTACGTCCGGAGCAGGGCCTGCTGGCGCTGCGCAAGGGCCTGGGCCTGTACGCCAACCTGCGCCCGGTGCAACCGCACGCGGCCACCCTCGGCGCTTCGCCGATCAAGCCGCATCTGCTGGCCGGCGTCGACATGATCGTGGTGCGCGAACTGACCGGCGGCATCTATTTCGGCCAGAAGCAACGCAGCGAGACCAGCGCCAGCGACCTGTGCGAATACAGCGTCGAGGAAATCGAACGGGTCGTGCGCCGCGCCTGCCAGCTCGCGCGCGGCCGTCGCCAGCACGTGGTCTCGGTCGACAAGGCCAACGTGCTGGAAACCTCTCGCCTGTGGCGCGAAGTCGCCACCCGCATCGCCCGCGACGAGTTCCCGGACATCACCCTGGAGCACCAGTTGGTCGACTCGATGGCGATGCACCTGATCGCCAAGCCACGCGCATTCGACGTCATCGTGACCGAGAACATGTTCGGCGACATCCTCACCGACGAAGCCTCGATGCTGGCCGGTTCGCTGGGCCTGCTGCCGTCGGCCTCGCTCGGCGAAGGCAAGGTCGGTCTGTATGAGCCGATCCACGGCTCGGCGCCCGACATCGCCGGCCGCGGCATCGCCAACCCCTGCGGCACCATCCTCAGCGCGGCGATGTTGCTGCGTCATTCGCTGGGCCTGAATGCGGAAGCCGAGTGCATCGAGCAGGCGGTCGCGGCCGTGCTCGAAGCCGGCGTGCTGACCGCCGACCTCGCCCCGGCCGGCCAGGCCGTCGGCACCCGCGCGGTCACCGACGCGGTGCTGGCGCAACTCGAACTGCCCTGCCACATCCCCGAACTGCGCGACTGACGCCTCGGCCCATCGTCCGCAGGCCGCCCCGGCGGCTTGCGGCAACCGCAAGACCGCTCTCTCCAAAGTTCTGGTAACTCCTGGCCCGGTGCTCGTGCATCGGGTTTTTTTTGCCCTTCGCCCGGCCGCACCGCAACACCGCCGTCACCCGTCGTTGATGTGAACCCCGGCCACAATCGATTCGTCACCGTATGCCATCATCCTGACGTGTCCTGGGTCGACGCCGCGGCCCGCAGCATTCGCGAGAGCGCATGACCGAACCCGCATCCTCTCTCGACCGATCCGTCATCGAACCGCCTGTCGTGAGCTTGCCCGATGTCGACCTGCTCGTCGTCGGCGGCGGCATCAACGGCGTCGCCATCGCCCGCGACGCCGCCGGCCGCGGCTTGTCGGTGCTGCTGTGCGAACGCGACGACATCGCCTCGCACACCTCCAGCGCCAGCACCAAGCTGATCCACGGCGGCCTGCGCTATCTCGAACAGTTCGAGTTCGCCCTGGTCGGCAAGGCCCTGGCCGAACGCAAGCGCCTGTTGCGCATGGCCCCGCACATCATCTGGCCGCTGCGTTTCGTCCTGCCGCATCAACCGCATCTGCGCCCGGCGTGGATGATCCGCATCGGCCTGTTCCTGTACGACCGGCTCGGCGGCCGGCGCGGACGCGGACTGCCCGGTTCGCGCTCGGTCAACCTGCGCAAGCACATCACCGGGCGGCCGTTGCGCGACGACTTCATCCACGGCTTCGTCTACTCCGACGCCTGGGTCCAGGACGCGCGCCTGGCGGTGCTCAACGCGATGGATGCGGCCGAGCGCGGCGCGACCGTGCTGACCCGCACCGCCTGCGTCTCGGCGCGGCGTGGAGAACAGGCTTGGGACGTACGCTTGCGCGGCGCCGACGGCGTGTCGCGGCAAGTGCGCGCGCGTGTCCTGATCAATGCCACCGGTCCGTGGGCGGTACGCTTCCTCGACCAAGTCGCGCAGGTGCCGCACCGGCACAGCCTGCGCCTGATCAAGGGCAGCCACATCGTCGTGCCGCGGTTGTTCGAGCACGATCATGCCTACATCTTCCAGCAACCCGATCGCCGCATCGTGTTCGCGATCCCGTACGAGCACGACTACACCCTGATCGGCACCACCGATGTCGACTACCGCGCCGACCCTTCGGCGCCGCACATCGACGAGGCCGAAACCCAGTACCTGTGCGAGGCCGCCTCGCGCTATTTCAAGCGCGCCATCCAAGCGAGCGACGTGGTCTGGACCTACAGCGGCGTGCGGCCCCTGCTCGACGACGAAAGCGACGCCGCATCGGAAATCACCCGCGATTACCTGCTCACCCTCGACCGCGAAGGCGCGCCGCTGCTCAACGTGTTCGGCGGCAAGCTAACCACCGCGCGCAAGCTGGCCGAGGAAGCCTGCGACCGGCTCGCACCGCTGTTCGGCGGACTGCGCCCGGCCTGGACCGGCACCGCACCGTTGCCGGGCGGCGATCTGCCCGATGCCGATTTCGACGCCTTCCATGAAGACTTCAGCCTGCGCCGGCCGTGGCTGCCGGACGCGCTGGCCCTGCGCCTGTGCCGCAACTACGGCAGCCGGGCGCTGCGCATCGTCGAGAGCTGCTCGCATCTGCAGGACCTGGGCGAATGTTTGGGCGCCGACCTGTACACGGCCGAGGTCGATTACCTGGTCGATTCCGAGTGGGCGCGCAGCGCCGACGACATTCTGTGGCGGCGCTCGAAGCTCGGGCTGCGCATCGATGCAGCCGGCGCGATGCAACTGCAGGGGTATGTCGCGCTACGCGTGGCCGGTCGAGTCGATAGAGATGCACCAGCGGGGCACGCATGAGCCCGCGTGCCACCGCGCACTATCGGGAATCGCGTTCAAAGGAATCTCGTTTCCGTTACTCGCCCACAGATCGCAACCGATCTGTTGCCTCGACCCACAACGCCGTAGCCGCCCTCCATAACAGCGCCATCGCAGCAACGCGGCACCCAGGAGATCCATCGCAATGGTCACACCGATGTCGCAATACCTCAGCGAGTTCATCGCCACCGGCATGTTGATCCTGCTCGGCAACGGCGTGGTCGCCGGCGCTCTGCTCAATCGGTCGAAGGCGCAAGGCGCCGGCTGGGGCGTGATCACCGCGGCCTGGGGGCTGGCGGTGCTGATCGGCATCTTCATCGCCGGGCCGACCAGCGGCGCGATCATGAATCCCGCGCTGACCATCGCCCTGGCGAGCATCGGCAAACTCTCATGGGCGGTGGTGCCCGGCTATGTCGCCGCGCAGATCGCCGGCGCTTTCGCCGGCGCGGTGCTGGTGTGGCTGGCCTATCTCGCCCATTGGCGGATCAGCGACGATCCGGCGGCCAAGCTCGCGATCTTCTGCACCGCGCCGGCGGTGCGCGACACCAAGGCCAACGTGCTGACCGAAACCATCGGTACCTTCGCCCTGACCTTCGGCGCGCTCGCCATCGGCGCCAACACGCTCGCGCCCGGCATGGGCCCGCTCGGAGTCGGCCTGCTCGTGGTGGTGGTCGGCATGTCGCTCGGCGGACCGACCGGTTATGCAATCAATCCCGCGCGCGATCTCGGTCCGCGCATCGCCCATGCGCTGCTGCCGATCGCCGGCAAGGGCGGCTCCGACTGGGGCTATGCCTGGGTGCCGGTGGTCGCGCCGATCATCGGCGCACTGCTGGGCGCATTCGCTTTCCAAGCCGTGTATGGGTGAGAGGCGGGAATCGGGAATGGAGAATCGGGAATCGTAAATCGGTGCGACGCACCGGCCAGCGCCACCCGACTCCGTCCCCTATTCGCTATTCGCCAATCCCTATTCGCACTTCCCGATTCCCAATTCTCTATTCCCGATTCCCGACCTCGACCCCGAACGAGTACCCACATGGACAAGTCCTACATCCTCGCCATCGACCAGGGCACGACGAGCTCGCGCGCGATGCTGTTCGATCGCAACGGCGCCGTGGTCGGCGTGGCCCAGCGCGAGTTCGAGCAGATCTTTCCGCGCCCGGGCTGGGTCGAGCACGACCCACGCGAGATCCTCGCCAGCGTGCAGACCACCGCCATCGAGGCGATGACCAAGGCCCAGATCAGCGCCTCGCAGATCGCCGGCATCGGCATCACCAACCAGCGCGAGACCACGGTGGTGTGGGACCGCCATACCGGCCAGGCGATCCACAACGCCATCGTCTGGCAATCGCGCCAGACCGCGGCGATCTGCGACCAGCTCAAGGCCGACGGCTATGAAGAGATGGTGCGCGAACGCACCGGCCTGCTGATCGATGCGTATTTCTCCGGGACCAAGGTCAAGTGGATCCTCGACCACGTCGAGGGCGCGCGCGAAAAGGCCGAGCGCGGCGACCTGTTGTTCGGCACCATCGACACCTGGCTGATCTGGAACCTGTCGGAGAACAAGGCCCACGTCACCGACTACAGCAACGCTTCGCGAACGTTGATGTACGACATCCACAAGCGCCAGTGGTGCCCGGAGCTGTTGAAGATGCTCGGCGTGCCGGCGTCGATGCTGCCGCAGGTGCGCTCCAGCAGCGAGGTCTATGCCCACACCGGCGCGCGCCATTTCTTCAACAACTCGGTGCCGATCTGCGGCGTCGCCGGCGACCAGCAGGCGGCGCTGTTCGGCCAGGCCTGCTTCGAGGCCGGCATGGCCAAGAACACCTACGGCACCGGCTGTTTCCTGCTGATGAACACCGGCGACAAGGCGGTGCGCTCGAACAACGGCCTGCTGACCACGATCGCCTGGGGCATCGACGGCCAGGTCGAGTACGCCCTGGAAGGCAGCATCTTCGTCGCCGGTTCGGCGGTGCAATGGTTGCGCGACGGTCTGCGCATGCTCGGCAAGGCCGGCGATTCGCAGGCCTACGCCGAGCGCGCACGTTCGACCGAAGGCGTGTACTTCGTGCCCGCCTTCGTCGGCCTGGGCGCCCCGTACTGGCGCAGCGACGTGCGCGGCGCGATGTTCGGCCTGACCCGCGGCACCAGCAAGGAGCACTTCGTCCGCGCCGTGCTCGAATCGCTGGCCTATCAGACCCGCGACGTGCTCAGCGCGATGCAGGCCGATTCGGGCATCGAACTGAAATCCCTGCGCGCCGACGGCGGCGCCATCGCCAACGATTTCACTGCCCAGTTCCAGGCCGACATTCTCGACGTGCCCTTGAAGCGTCCGCGGGTCAGCGAGACCACCGCGCTCGGCGCGGCGTATCTGGCGGGTTTGGCGGTGGGGTTCTGGGAAAGCCGCGAACAGATCGCGCAGCAATGGCAGGTCGAGCGCAGCTTCGAGCCGCAGATGCTGGAGGCCGAACGCGAACGCTTGTATGCGGGTTGGAAGCGCGCGATCGAGGCGACCCTGGCCTTCAGCGTCGAGCACGCTTGAAGCAACGCGGCTCGGCCTTGGCCGTGGCCTGCTTAACCCCTCTCCCGTTTACGGGAGAGGGAGCGTTCGATGCGACGGGTCAGTTCGACCTCAGCCCTCGCTCGGCACCTTGATCCGGAACCAGGCCGCATACAGCGCCGGCAGGAACAACAGGGTCAACGCGGTCGCCACCATCAAGCCGCCCATGATCGCCACCGCCATCGGGCCGAAGAAGGCGCTGCGCGACAGCGGGATCATCGCCAGGATCGCCGCCAGCGCGGTCAATACGATCGGGCGGAAGCGCCGCACGGTCGCATCGACGATGGCTTTCCACGGCTCATGCCCTTCGCTGCGGTCCTGTTCGATCTGGTCGACCAGGATCACCGAGTTGCGCATGATCATGCCGGCCAGCGCGATCGTGCCGAGCATCGCGACGAAGCCGAACGGCACCCGGAACACCAACAGGAACAGGGTCACGCCGATCAGCCCCAGCGGCGCGGTCAACAGCACCATGAAGCTGCGCGAGAAACTGCGCAGCTGCAGCATCAGCAGGGTGAACACCGCGAACAGGAACAGCGGCACGCCGGCGTTGATCGACTTCTGCCCGCGCGCCGAGTCCTCGACGCTGCCGCCGACGTCGATCGAATAGCCGTACGGCAGCTTGGCGCGCAGTCCGTCCAGGGTCGGCGAAATCTGCGCCATCACGCTCGAAGGCTGGGTGCCGTCGTAGATGTCGGCGCGCACGGTCATGGTCGGCAGGCGGTCGCGATGCCAGATGATGCCTTCCTCGAAACCGTATTCCAGGGTCGCGATCTGGGTCAACGGCACGCTGCGGTTGTTGCCGGTCGGCACCATCAGGCTGCCGAGCATGTCGAGCTGCAGGCGTTCCTGGTCGGGGCCGCGCAGCAGCATCTCGATCAGCTCGTTGCTTTCGCGGTAGGTGCTGATGTGCGAGCCCGACAGCGAGCTGGACAGGAACTGGGACAACTGCGCCGAGCTGATGCCGAGCGCACGCGCACGCTCCTGGTCGACCTGCAGGCGCACGACCTTGCTCGGCTCGTCCCAGTCGAGGTTGACGTTGGCCACGTGCGGGTTGGCGCGGATCTTCTCGCGCACCTGGTTGGCGATCTTGCGCACCTGGTCGATGTGTTCGCCGGACACGCGGAACTGCACCGGATAACCGACCGGCGGGCCGTTCTCCAGGCGCGTCACCCGCAACTGCAGTTCGGGGAAGCGCGGCACCACGTCCTGGATGATCCAGGTGCGCAGGGTTTCGCGGGCCTGCAAGTCCTTCGGCATCAGCACGAACTGGGCGAAGTTCGCCGCCGGCAGCTGTTGGTCGAGCGGCAAGTAGAAACGCGGCGAACCGGTGCCGACGTAGGACACGTAATTGGCCAGGTCCTTGCGCTGCTTGAGCATGGCTTCCAGGCGCTGGACCTGTTCGCCGGTCTGGCGCAGCGAGCTGCCTTCGGCCAGTTCCATGTCGACCATCAATTCGGGGCGCACCGAATCCGGGAAGAACTGCTGCGGCACGAAGCGGAACATGAACACCGACAGCAGGAACGCGCCGATGGTGATGCCGATCACCAGCCAGCGCCGGCGCACGCACCAGGTCACCCAGCGACGAAAGCGCACGTAGAACTTGGACTCGTAGGGGTCGTGGGCGTGGCCGTCGATCGGCGGCTTCGGCGCGATCACGCTGGCGAACATCGGCATGCGCTGGGCCCAGGCCACGCGCGCATCGTGCCAGCGCGCGGCCAGCGAACCGGGCTTCGGCGGCGCCGCGGCGTGGCCGTAGTCCGGCAGCAGCTTGTCGCCGAGGAAGGGAATGAAGGCGACCGCGGCGATCCACGACACCAACAGCGCGATGGTCACCACCTGGAACAACGAGCGGGTGTACTCACCGGTGCTCGATGCGGCGGTCGCGATCGGCAGGAAGCCGGCCGCGGTGACCAGGGTACCGGTCAGCATCGGGAAGGCGGTGCTGTCCCAGGCGAAGGCGGCGGCGCGCAGGCGGTCGAAGCCTTGCTCCATCTTGATCGCCATCATCTCCACCGCGATGATCGCGTCGTCGACCAGCAGGCCCAGGGCCAGCACCAGCGCGCCGAGCGAAATCTTGTGCAGGCCGACGCCGAAGAAATCCATGACCGCGAAGGTCATCGCCAGCACCAGCGGAATCGACAGCGCCACCACCAGTCCGGTGCGCAGGCCGAGCGAGAAGAAGCTCACCAGCAGCACGATCGCGACCGCTTCGGCGAGCACGCGCACGAACTCGCCGACCGATTCCTCGACCGCGGCGGGCTGGTCGGCGACCTTGCGCAGCTCCATGCCGGCCGGCAGGGTTTTCTGCAGGCGCGCGAATTCCGATTCCAGGGTCTTGCCGAGCTGCAGGATGTCGCCGCCCTGCTTCATCGACACGCCGATGCCGATCGCATCCTGGCCCATGAAGCGCATGCGCGGCTGCGGCGGATCGGAGAAACCGCGACGCACGTCGGCGACGTCGGCCAGCCTGAAGGTGCGGTCGCCGACCCGGATCGGGAACTCGCGGATCTGTTCGACCGAAGTGAACTGGCCGCCGACGCGCAAGGGCACGCGGCTGGTCGGGGTCTCGAAGAAACCGGCCGGGGCCAGCGCGTTCTGCTGATTCAGCGCTTCCTGCACGGCCTGCGCCGGCACCCCGAGGGTCGACAGCTTCACGTTCGACAGCTCGACCCAGATCTTTTCGTCCTGCACGCCGATCAGTTCGATCTTGCCGACGTCGGTCTGGCTCTGCAGCGCCAGTTGCACGCGCTCGGCGTAGTCCTTGAGCACGGCGTAGTCGAAGCCCTCGCCGGTCAGTGCGTAGATGTTGCCGAAGGTGTCGCCGAATTCGTCGTTGAAGAACGGGCCGACCACGTCGCTGGGCAAGGTCGGGCGGATGTCGCCGATCTTCTTGCGCACCTGATACCACAGCGGCCCGATTTCACTGGAACGCATCGAATCGCGCGCGGCGAAGATCACCTGCGATTCGCCGGCACGCGAGTACGAGCGGATGAACTCGTACTCGCCGGTCTCCATGAGTTTCTTCTCGATGCGCTCGGTGACCTGGCGCGAGACTTCCTCGGCGGTCGCGCCGGGCCACAGGGTGCGCACCACCATCACCTTGAAGGTGAAAGCCGGGTCCTCGCTGCGGCCCAGGCGCAGGTAGGACATCGCACCGGCGATGGCCAGCACCAGCATGGCGTAGACGATCAGGCTGCGATGGCGCAGGGCCCATTCGGAAAGATTGAAGCGCATGGATCAGCTCACTTCGTAGGCCCCTGTCCCGGCGGGCGGGACAGAGTTGGGGCGAGGGTGCGGGCGGTAGCGCGAGGGCATGGCCGGCCTGGTCGGGGTCGCGGGGCGGTTAGCGTTTAGCGTCGCTGAGCGACGGGCGCTTGCCGTCGCTGGGCGACTGCTCGACCGGGTGGTTGTCGCGGTCGACGGCGACGACTTTCTGGCCGTCGCGCAGCAGGTGGCCGCCGGCGACGACGATCCAGTCGCCGGGCTGCAGGCCCGAGTTCACCGGCACCCGCTCGGGGCCGTAGGCGCCGGTCTGCACCGGCCGCAACTTGACCGTGCCGCTGTTGAGGTCGGCGACGAACACGGCCGTGCCGTTGGCGCTGCGCTGCACCGCCGCGAGCGGCACGCTGAGCCCGCTGGCGGCCTGGTTGGGCAGGTAGATGCGCGCGCTCTGGCCCAGCTCCAGGGTGCCGGCCGGCGCGTCGACGGTGACCCGCGCGGCGTACGTGCGCGAGGCCGGATCGGCCGCCGGCGACACCTCGCGGACCCGGCCCGGCCAACGCTGGCCGGACTGCGACCACAGTTCGATCAAGACCTCCTGGCCCGGCTTGAAGGTCGCGATCGCACCCTCGGGCACGGCGAAGGCGACTTCGCGGGCGCCGTCGGCGGCCAGCGCGAACACCTGCTGGCCGGCGGCGACCACCTGGCCGGCCTCGGCGCTGCGGCTGGCGATCACGCCGGCACTCGGTGCGCGCAGATGGGTATAGGCAGACTGGTTGCGCGCGACCTCGAGGTTGGCGCGGGCGGCGTTGACCTGGCCGAGCGCGGCCTTGGCCGCGGCGTCCTGGGCGTCCTGGGTCGAACGGCTGACCAGTTGGTCCTTGGCCAGCTGCGAGTAGCGGACCTGGTCGGCGCGGGCACGGCCGTAGTCGGCCTCGGCGGCGGCGAGCTGGGCCTGGGCCGCACGGGCCTGGGCCTCCAGATCGCCGGCATCGAGTATCGCCAGCACCTGGCCTGCGGCAACATGGGCGCCGACGTCGACCTTGCGCTCGATCAGCTTGCCGCCGACCCGGAACGACAGCGGGCTCTCCTCGCGGGCCCGGACCTCGCCGGCGAAGGCCGAGACCCCGTTGACCGCACCGCCCGGGCGGGCGACCAGCACCGGCCGCGGGGACTCTTCGACCTGTTGGCCGTTGCCGCAGGCCGTCAGGACCAGCATGAGCGCCGCGCCGAACAGCATCGGGGCGGTGGGCGCGGCGGTAAAAGTCCGGTGGCGCATTGCGGTTAGCCTCATCGCGAATTAATGTACTTGCCAGTACTGTATAAATAACGAACCCGGTAGTCCAGTATTCCTTATGTCCTCGCCCCGACCCTCCAGCCCCCCGACGTCACCGGCCAAGCCGGCCGGCCCAGGCCGTCCGAAGGACCTCAGCAAGCGCAACGCGATCCTCGACGCGGCCAAGCGCCTGTTCCTTGTCGATGGCTTCGACGGGGTCAGCATGGACCAGATCGCCGCCGGGGCCGGGGTCTCCAAGCTCACCGTCTACAGCCATTTCGGCGACAAAGAGACCCTGTTCGGCGCCGCGGTCAAGGCCTATTGCGAGCAGCACCTGCCGCCGCTGATGTTCGTGCCCGACCCGGCCACGCCGCTGCGCGAGCGCCTTCTGGCGATCGCCAACGCCTTCTACGAGATGGTCAGCTCGCCCGAGGCGATCCAGATTCATCGTCTGTTGTGCTCGCCCCAGGTCGCCCAATCGCCGCTGTCGAAGATGTTCTGGGAGGCCGGGCCGCAGCGCCTGCACGACGAATTCACCGCCTTGCTGCAGCGCCGGGTCGAGGCCGGCGAGCTGGAGATCGACGACGTGCCCCGCGCCGCGCCGCAGTTCTTCTGCCTGGTCAAGGGCGAACCGCACGCTTTGCTGATGTTCGGCTGCGGCGCGCCAGGCCGGACCGAGGTGCGCGCGCACATCGACGCCTCGGTGTCGATGTTCCTGCGTGCCTACGCCCGCCGCGAGCGCTGAAACCGCCGCGCCGAGGCCCGAAACCCGCACGGTGCCGAGAGTTCCGGTGACTTTCGGCACTAAGCCCGGGCCCGGGCGTGGTTAATTCTTTTGCTCCGGGGGTCGCGTGGTCCCGGTAGAATTCGCAGTTCCCACGCAACATGAAGACGCCCCGATGACGACGCTCGATTACGCAAAAGCACGTGAACTGATGGTCGAACAACAGGTTCGGCCGTGGGACGTGCTCGACCCGCGCGTGCTCGATGTGCTGGCCGCTTTGCCGCGTGAGGCCTTCGTCGACGAAGCGCACCGCAATCTGGCCTATACCGACGTGCAGCTGCCGTTGGCGCACGGCGAATTCATGATGAAGCCGGTGCTCGAAGGCCGCACGCTGCAGTCGCTCGCGGTCGACCCGACCGACGATGTGCTCGAGATCGGCACCGGCAGCGGTTACCTGACCGCCTGCCTCGGCCGTCTCGCCCGCGAAGTGGTCAGCCTGGAACGCCACGCCGACCTCGCCGCGACCGCGCGCAAGCGCCTGGCCGCGCAATCGATCAACAATGTCCAGGTCGTCGATGCCGACGCCCTGACGTACCGCACCGACCGCCGCTTCAACGCGATCTGCGTGACCGGCGCGGTCTCGGAAATTCCGCCGCAGTGGTTGCAGTGGTTGCAGCCCAACGGCCGTTTGTTCGTCGTCCGCGGCCGCTCGCCGGCCATGGAAGGACTGCGGGTCACCGCCGGCGAACGCAACGATGTCAACGCTGCGCGCATCCAATCGTTGTTCGAAACCGACCTCCCCTATCTCGTCGGCGCGGCCCCCGCGCCTGCCTTCGAGTTCTGAACGCTCAAGGAAGCCGCATGATCCGCCGCCCTCTCGTTCTTGCCCTGGCCTTATCCCTGCTGCCGGCCGTCGCGTCGGCGGAAGACTTGTTGCAGACCTATGAACTCGCGCGCCAGGGCGATCCGCAGCTGTCGGCGGCCGAATCCAACCGTCTGGCGACCAAGGAAGACCGCATCCAGGCCCGCGCCGCGCTGCTGCCGTCCTTGTCGGGCACGGCGCGGCTGACCCGCAGCCGCACCACCACCGAAGGCGGTTCGGGCAGCAGCGATCCGACCGATCCGGATCCGATCCCGGCCGGGGTCGACTTTCGTTCCGACAGCACCTCGCGCAACTACTCGCTCGCCGCGAGTCAGATGATCTACAACCGCGCCAGCATCAAGACCTACCAGGGTCAGAATGCGATCAGCCAGGCCAGCGACTTCACCCTGGAGTCGGCCAGCCAGGAACTGATCACGCGCACCTCGGCGGCCTACTTCGACGTGCTGGTCAAGCTCGAGAACCTCGCCGCCGCCGAAGCCGCCGAAACCGCGTTGCAGAAGCAGTTCGACTACGCCTCCAAGCGCCTGGAAGTCGGCCTGGCGCCGATCACCGACGTGCACGAAGCGCGCGCGCAGTACGACACCGCCCGCGCCGGCACCATCACCGCGCGCAACGCGGTCGAAGACGCCTACCAGGGCCTGAGCCAGATCACCGGCCAGCCGGTGCGCGCACTCAAGGCCTTGCCGGCCGACTTCAAGCCGAACCTGCCGGAAGCGCAGGACGTCGAAGGTTGGGTCAACAACGCGGTGCAGAACAACCCTTCGCTGCGTGCGCAAGACCTGCAGGTGCGCGCCGCCGAAATCGGCGTGGAAACCGCGCGCGCCGGCCATTGGCCGACCCTGAGCTTGAACGGCAGCTACGGCGACAACGCCAACTGGGGCGACCGCACCTTCATGGGTCAGACCATGAACGCGCCCGGCAACGCCAACCACGGGCCGAGCATCGGCTTGGAACTGTCGGTGCCGTTGTATGCGGGCGGCCGCATCCAGTCCGGCGTGCGCCAGGCCCTGGCGCGTCGCGACGCCGCCCAGGACGAACTCGAACGGCAGAAGCGCCTGCTCGTGCGCACCACCCGCAACGCCTACCAGACCCTGGTCGCCGGCATCAGCGAAGTCGAAGCGCGCCGCCTCGCCCTGGTCTCGGCGCAAGCCGCCTACGACGCCTCGCAGGTCGGCCTGGAAGTCGGCACCCGCACCGTGCTGGACGTGTTGAACAACCAGCGCACCCTGCTGGAAGCGCAGCAGGCCTATGCCCAGTCCAAGTACAACTACCTGCAGAACCGCCTGCTGTTGGAACAGGCCGCCGGCTCGCTCGATGTCGCCGACGTGCAGGACATCAACCGCTTGCTGACCGCCGACGCGGCGACCAACCTGGCACCGCCGCAGGCGCAATAACGCGGCGATCCGGATACGTTCGGAGCCCTACGAAAAACCGCCGGCCCACCGGCGGTTTTTTCGTTTGCGGCGGCGCCTGTTCCCCCTGTAGGAGCGGCGTGAGCCGCGACAATGGATGCGCAGCAGCCACATCGTCGATGTGATCGATCGAGGCCGCGCATCTTCACCGGGGTAGGAGCGGCGCAAGCCGCGACCACGCTGCGGCAACAGCCGCGCAACCGCGGGCACCGCGGCGAATACGGCGCTCTGCGGATGGCAGCGCAATGGCTGCCGATGCGCGGTCGCGGCTCGCGCCGCTCCTACTCCTGAGAGCAGCGGCGGTCAGCGGACCAGGGTAGGAGCGGCGCAAGCCGCGACCACGCGGCGGCAACAGCCGCGCAACCGCGGGCACCGCTGCGAATACGGCGCGCTGCGGATGGCAGCGCAATGGCTGCCGATGCGCGGTCGCGGCTTGCGCCGCTCCTACCCGCGTGCCGGTATTTCGCGTCGATGATTTACGACGACGATGACGTTTCTACCCATCCCGCTGTCGCGGCTTACGCCGCTCCTACAGGGGGAATTCGCCGCGCTCAGCGCAGCGGCGGTAACGCCGGCTGCAACAGCGCCATGGTGCGCGCCAAGGCGCCGCGGCCCAGCTCGACCAGGGCGCGGCCGGCGTCGATCATCCTGGCACGTTCGATCGGGTCGGCCAACAGGCGCTCGACCGCGGCCTCGACCACTTCGGCGTCGGCGCCGATCCGCAACGCGCCGGCGGTTTCCAGCCGCTGCGCGATCTCGACGAAGTTGTGCAGGTGCGGGCCGGTCACGATCGGGGTGCCGGTCGCGGCCGGTTCGAGCAGGTTGTGCCCGCCGATCGCCTGCAGGCTGCCGCCGACGAAGGCGACGTCGGCGCAGGCGTAGAAGCTCATCAGTTCGCCGAGGGTGTCGATGACGAAAACATCGTCGCCGGGCTGCGGCCAGCGCGCGCGCGAACGCGTCGACACCTGCCAGCCGGCGCTGCGGGCGTGTTCGGCGACCATCCGGAAGCGTTCCGGATGGCGCGGCGCCCACAACAGCAGCAGGTCGGGGAAACGCTCGCGCAGACGCCGATGCATGGTGACTGTGGCGGCCTCTTCGTCCTCGTGCGTGCTCGCGGCGATCCATACCGGCCGTTCGCCGGTGTGGCGGTGGCATTCGAGGGCGAATTCGTCGAGCGCGTCGGGCACGTTGACGTCGAATTTGAGGTTGCCGGTCTCGGTGACCTGCTCGGGGCGCGCGCCGAGTTCGACGAAACGCTCGCCGTCGGCGCGCGATTGCGCCGCCACCGTTCGCACCGTGCGCAGGGCCCGTCCCACCAAGGGCGCGAGCACCCGGTAGCCGCGCAGCGAACGCTCCGACAGGCGCGCATTGAGGATGTAGGCCGGAATCCCGCGGTCGCGGCAACCGAACAGCAGGTTCGGCCACAGCTCGGTTTCCATGATCAGCGCCGCACAGGGCTGGTGATGGCGCAGAAAACGCCCGACCGCGCCGGGCAAGTCGTAAGGCAGATACACGTGCTCGACCGAATCGCCCCAGGCCGAACGCGCACGGTCCGAACCGGTCGGGGTGATCGTGGTCACCAGCAGGCGCAGGTCCGGGCGGCCGCGGCGCAAGGCATTCACCAACGGAATCGCGGCGTTGACCTCGCCGACCGAGACCGCGTGCAACCACAGGGTGCGGGTCTGCGCGGGGCCGCGATAGATCGCGTAACGCTCGAGCCAGCGCTGGAAATAGGCCGGCTGGCGGAAACCGCGCCAGATCAGGTGATAGATCGTCACCGGCGCCAACAGATACAGCGCGACCGAATACAGGCCGCGCAACAGGCGCTCGATCAAGTCCTTCCGCATCCGACAAGGATAAAGCTTGCGGAGGTGATCCGGTCGTGGATGCCGTCATCGCGCACCGTGGCGGACTCGACCGGGTGCGCAAAACCGCCGATACGCGGGCATTCGCAGCTGATCGGCGCGCAGGCCGCGAGGCCCGCAGCGCAGCGCAAACCAGACACCGCCGGCATCGAACCCCGACGTGCGGATGCCCGCCGCGGTCGCGCTCGTAGCCCGTATTGCAGCGGCACTACACGCTCACCGCATAAACTATGGCCATGGCCGAACCTGTCCTGCCCCCTCGCCCTTCCCTGCTGGTGCCGCGCCTGTGGCCGATGTGGCTCGCGCTGGCCGCGATGTGTTTCGGCGCGCGCCTGCCCTGGGGCCTGCAACGTGCGCTCGGCCACCTGATCGGAGTCTTCGCCCTGCGCGTGGCGAGCCAGCGCCGGCGCGCGGCCCGCATCAACCTGGCCCTGTGCTTCCCGGAAAAGACCGAGGCCGAGCGCGAAACCCTGCTGCGGCAAAGCTTCCGCGACCTCGGCATCGGTTTCTTCGAGTTCGCCCGCGCCTGGTGGGGCGAGGTCGCGCCGATGCGGCGCACGGTGCGCATCGAAGGCCTGGAGCGGCTCGACGAGGTGCGCGCGTCCGGACGCGGCGTGCTGATGATCTCCGGCCATTTCATGACCCTGGAGATGTGCGGCCGGCTGATGTGCGACCACCTGCCGCTGGCCGGCATGTACCGCAAGCACCGCAACCCGGTCATGGAATGGGCGGTCAAACGCGGCCGGCTGCGCTATGCCGCGGCCATGTTCACCAACGAAGAGATCCGCCCGGCGATGCGCCACCTCAAGCAGGGCGGCTTCCTGTGGTATGCGCCGGACCAGGACATGCGCGGCAAGGACACGGTGTTCGCGCCGTTCTTCGGCGTGCCGGCGGCGACGATCACCGCCACCCACCAGTTCGCGCGCCTCAGCGGTTGCGCGGTGGTGCCGTTCTTCCATCGCCGCGAAGGCGCCGACTACGTGTTGCGCGTCGGTGCGCCGCTGGCCGAGTTCCCGTCCAGCGACGCCACCCAGGACAGCACCCGCGTCAACGCCCAGATCGAGGCGATGGTGCGCGAAGCGCCGAGCCAGTACCTGTGGATCCACCGCCGCTTCAAGCGCCGCCCGCCGGGCC
Organism: Lysobacter antibioticus; assembly: GCF_001442535.1. Lineage (NCBI taxonomy): Bacteria > Pseudomonadati > Pseudomonadota > Gammaproteobacteria > Lysobacterales > Lysobacteraceae > Lysobacter > Lysobacter antibioticus. Next base: position 3,804,681 of record NZ_CP013141.1, read on the forward strand.
AGCGCTCGCCGTACAAGAAGCCGGTCGAAAACGCCCCGGCCTGATCGGCCCGATCGGGGCCAGAACAACGCGACCGCTCACACCGTCGCGTCGCCCTCGTCCGGCGGTTGCGCGAGCAGGCTGCCGGCGTACAAGGCAGCCAACAACAAGGTCAGCCCGCCCCAAAAGGTCGAATAAAAGGCCAGGTGGGTGTTGAACGGGAACACCGTCACCAGCAAGGCCAGCATCGCCGGCCGCGCTGCTTCGCGTGCGCGCGCGTCGGCGACCGCCCAGGCCCGCCAGGCCAGGGCCGCACCGGCCAACCACAGCAACAGGCCGAAAGCGCCGGTTTCGGCGAGCACTTCGAGCAGCAGCTGATGCGCATGCAGCGCCGGGCCTTCGCCCCAGGACGTGGTGCGCCCGGGTTGCGGGTCGCAGGCCGGGAAGGCTTCGCGGAAACCGCGCGCGCCGACGCCGTTGAGCGGATGCTCGCCGACCATGCACAGCGCCGCGCGCCAGATGCGCGTGCGCCCGGACAGCGCGCTGTCGAGGCCTTCGACGTCGGCGCTGACGATGTGCGCGGTGCGGGCAAGACGGTCGTGCACTTGCGGGGTGGTTTGGTCCAGCACGGCCAGAGCCAGCACGCCGAACGCGAACACGCCGAGCAAGCGCTTCCAACCGAGCAGGCGCCAGCCCGACAGCACCAGCACCAGGCCGTAGGTGATCCACGAGGCGCGCGAGCCGGCCAGCACCACCACCACGCCGACCGCGGCCGCCGCGACCAACCAACCACCGAGACGGAAACGGCGGCCGACCGCGTACAGCACGAACGGCGAGAAGCTCGCGATCACTTGGCCGAGTTTGAGATTGCACGGGCCGAGCACGCCGCTGAGGCGGTCGACGCTGGCGATCTCGGCGTCCGAACACATGCCGTGGCCGCTGATCGCCTGCTTCAGCGAGTCGATGCCGAAGAACAGCGGGCTGGTGCCGGTGAGGCCTTGCAGCAAGGCGTCGACGGTCCACAGGCCGATGATGATGGCCAAACCGCCGAAGGTGGTGCGCTGCCCCTGCCGGGTCGCGACCGCGGCCGCGACCAGCCACAGGAACGGCAGATAGCGCAGATCGACCGCGGCCTCGCGCAAGGCGCGCCCGGGGTCGACCGCATCGGTCGCCGAGATCAGTTCCGGCAACCAGTACGCCGCGAACAGGGCACTGGTCAGCACCCAGGCCGGATCGCTGAGCAGGCGCGCGCCGGTGTTGAAGCGCACCAGCACCAGCCGCACCAGGGCGGTCAGCGCACCGAGGGTAAGTACGGTTTCGGCATAGCCCGGCGCGAACAGCAGCGCGACATAGGCCAGGATCCAGGCCGGCGCCCAGCGCCAGCCGACGATCGCATGAGGTGCCTCGGCGGGCGGCGGCCCGGACGACGCCGTCGCCGGATCAGGCGCGGCGTGAGGCATCGACGAGTTCGGCATAGACGGCAAGCGTGGCCTCCTGCATCGCCCGCAGGGAAAACGCCATCGTATCCACAGCCGCGGGCGCTTGCGTTAGCAATTCGCAAGCCGCCGCGCGCAGGGCCTGCAGGTCGAACGGCGCGACCGCGCCGCGCGGCTGCAATTGGGTCAGCAGCTCGCCGACGCCGCCGTGGTTCCAACCGACCACCGGCCGCCCGCAGGACAGCGCCTCGACCACGGTGCGGCCGAAGGCCTCGGGTTTGCGCGAGAGCTGCAGGACCAGGTCGCTCGCGGCGTAGGCCCGGGCGATCTCGTCGGTCGGTGCGGTGAAGGCGATCGCTTCGCCGATGCCGAGCTGCTGCGCGGCCTGTTCCAGTTCGACGATATACGCCTCGCGCCCGGCCTCGCGCGCGCCCGGCAGCCAAAGGCGCGCATCGCGGCCGTCGGCGCGGATCGCGGCGAGCAAGGCCAGCGCATCGGCATGACCTTTCAGGCGCGTGCCGCGCCCGGGCAACAGCAACAAGGGACCGTCGCCGGCGAGCGCGGGATGCCGCGCCGCGGCCCAGGCCCGCGCTTGCGGATCGGGCCAGGGCGCGTGCGGGAACGCCGCCGGGTCGATGCCGCGCGGAATGATCCGCAGCTTGTCGGCATCGGTGTCGGGATAGTGTTCGAGCACGTAGTCGCGGACCGTGCGCGAGACGCAGATGCTGCGTTCGCCGCGGGTCATCACCGCGCTGTAGCGCGACGGCGAGTTGAGCCCGTGCACGGTGGTGACGAAGCGCGGCCGTGTAGCTTCGTCCAGGCCGCGCCAGGCCAGCAGGCCGATCCAGGCCGGCAGGCGCGAACGCGCGTGGACGATGTCGACCGAATGTTCGGCCCACAGCCGGCGCAGGGTGAAGCCATGGCGCAGGGTCGACGGCGATTTGCGCCCGATCGCCAGTTCGATGTGTTCGGCGCCCGAGGCGATGAGCTGGGGCACCAGGCGGCCGCCGGCCGAGACCACGATGGCGCGGTGGCCGGCGCGCACCAGCGCCTCGGCGATTTCGAGAGTCGAACGTTCGACGCCGCCGGATTCCAGCTTCGGCAGCAATTGCATCACCGTCAGCCGGCGCATGCTCGGCGTGGGCGGTGTCACGCGGCCGCGATCAGTCGTCGACCAGGGTGAAATGCGCGCCGCAGTACGGGCACTGGCACTCGCGCTCGGCCTCGATCGGCAGGTACACGCGCGGGTGCGAGTTCCACAGCGCCATCGACGGCAGCGGGCAGCTCAACGGCAGGTCGGCGCGCGTGACGGTGTAGCGCTGCTCGGCGTTGGCCTGGGTGGGATGGGCGTTGGCTGCGGTCATGAGGGAGACGACGGATGGCGACGCGGGGGTGGCAGTTTAGCAGCGTTGCGCGGTCGGGCCGTGTGCGGGGCGCGGCGGTCGGGTGGGGTGCTCAGGAGCAATCCCCTGGTTCTTGCTCTCAGCCCCCCGGCGGCAGATCGAAAAACAGCAGATCGGCGGTCGAATCGCCCAGCCCGGTCAGCACCAGCTCGGCCGACTCGTCGCGAAACCCCAGCGCGTCGCCGGCTTCGAGCGTACGTCCACCCGCCTCGACCCGCCCCTGCGCGACCTGCAGCCAATACAGCCGCCCTGCATCGAGCAGGCGCCGCGCGCTGGACCCTGGCGTCAGCGCCAGCGAGTACAGGCGCAGGTCCTGGCGCACCGGCAAGCCGCCGTGGGCGCCGTCGCGCGAGGCCAGGAGAACGAACTCGCCGTCAGCGGCCGCGACCGCTTCGCGTTTGGCGTAGGCGGGCTGGGCGTTGAGCCGATCGGGCTGGACCCAGATCTGCAGGAAATGCACCGGCTCGCTGTCGGAGGCGTTGTACTCGCTGTGTTCGACGCCGTGGCCGGCGCTCATCCACTGCAGTTCGCCGGCGCCGATCACGCCGCCGTCGTCGGCGCTGCCTTGGTGCGCCAGGCGGCCGCTCAGCACGTAGCTGAGGATTTCCATGTTGGCGTGGCGATGCGGCGCGAAGCCCGCGCCGGGGTCGACGCGGTCTTCGTTGATCACGCGCAAGGCACCGAAGCCCATCCAGGCCGGGTCGTAATAGCCGCCGAACGAGAACGTGTGGCGGCTGTCGAGCCAACCCGCCTGGACATGGCCGCGGGCGCTGGATGGACGTTCGATGATCATGCGTTCGCGCTTACTTCTTGGCTTCGGGCTTGGGCACCAGCGCTTCGGTGGTGATGCGGATGCTGACTTCGTCGCTGACGTTCGGCGCGTACTTGCCGAGGCCGAAATCGCTGCGCTTGAGCGTGGTGCTGGCGTCGAAGCCGGCGGCGGCGCGCTTGGCCATCGGCTGCTCGCCGATCTTGTTGATGGTGACGTCGAGCACGGCCGGCTTGGTCACGCCGTGCACGGTCAGATCGCCGCTCACCTTGAGCTTCTTCTCGCCGGCCGCCTCGACCTTGGTGCTCTTGAAGGTGATGGTCGGGAATTTCTCGGCGTCGAAGAAATCGGCGCTCTTGAGGTGCTCGTCGAAGTCCGGCACGTGCGAGTTCAGGCCCGACAGCGGGATGGTCACCTGCACCGAGGACGCCGCCGGCTTGGCCGGATCGTAGGTGATGGTGCCGTCGACCTTGCCGAAATGCGCGATCGGGTTGGAGAAACCGAAGTGGCTCCAGCCGACCACGACGTCGGTGTGGTTGGGGTCGATCTTGTAGGTCAGGGCGGCGGCGCTGGCGGTGCCGGCGAAGGCCAGGCCCAGGGCAGCGGCAAGCAGGATGCGCTTCATGGTGAGCTCCTCGAAAGGGGAATTATCAGGGATGGATCGCGGGTAAAGACTTCACGGCACTATTGCGCAAGCAGGCGCGGGCCGGCATCGGCCCACGCCGGAAGCGTGGCGGCGCGCACGCCTCAATCGATGCGCGCGGCCTCGTCGAACGGCAGGCGCGGCGAGCGCGGGAACAACGCCGCCGGGTCGCCGGCGCCAAGGTTGATCAGGAAGTTGGACTTGACCTGGGTGCCGGCGAAGAAGGCCTCGTCGACCTTGGCGTTGTCGAAGCCCGACATCGGGCCGGTGTCCAGGCCGAGCGAGCGCGCCGCCAGGATCAGGTAAGCGCCCTGCAGGCTGCCGTTACGGAAGGCGGTGGTGCGGATGTGCTCGTCGTTGCCGGCGAACCAGCTGCGGGCATCGGCGTGCGGGAACAGGTAGGGCAGCTTGTCGTGGAATTCCAGGTCGTGGCCGACGATCACCGTGACCGGGGCGGCCATGGTCTTGGCCAGGTTGCCTTCCGAGAGCGCCGGGCGCAGCTTTTCCTTGGCTTGCGCCGACTTCACGAACACGAAGCGCGCCGGCGAACCGTTGGCGCTGGTCGGCGCCCATTTGACCAGGTCGTACAGCTGGCGCAGCGTCTCGTCGCTGACCTCGCCGCCGAGCTCGTTATGCGTGCGGGCGGTGCGGAACAGTTGATCGAGGGCTTCGTCGTTCAGGGGCCTGGACATCGTCTTCTCCATGAGGCTGCCGCGCTGGGCATTGATCGGGAGACGAAGTGTAGAGTCTCAATCTGACCTTAGAACCGACAATCCCGGAACGGATTAAGCGCATCTGTGCAACGAAACGGCCTTTCTGCCAAAACTAACTCCACGGCTGCAACCTGGATCCTGACCGACGGCCATGCCGGCAATCAGCGCCAAGCCAATGCCCTGACCCAGGCCCTGGGCCGGCCGGCGATCGACTGGACGCTGAGCCCGCGCGCTCCTTGGCGCTGGGCCGCGCCGCGATGCCTGCCCGGTGCCGGCCAGGCCTTCGGCCCCGAGTTCGTCCGCGCCCGCGGCGCCCGCCCGGCGCTG
>NZ_CP013141.1:3809986-3886942 GCF_001442535.1 Lysobacter antibioticus
CGCCCGGGCAGGGCGCGCCCGCCCCCTCCAGGAGACCGCGATGAGCGATACCCGGCTCAGCCATCCCGAACGCATCGTCTATCCCGTCGCGAAGATCAGCAAAGGCGAGGTCGCCGATTATTACCGCGCGGTCGAGGCCTGGCTGCTGCCGGAACTGGTCGAACGTCCGCTGTCCTTGCTGCGCTGCCCGGACGGCATCGCATCGGCGTGTTTCTTCCAGAAACACCATGCCGACAGCCTGGGCGAGGGCGTGCACCCGGTCCGCCTGCGCGAGTCCGCCGGCCAGGCCGACTACGTCTACGTGCGCGACATCGAAGGCGTGTCGGCGCTGGTGCAGATGAACACCCTGGAGTTCCATCCCTGGGGCGCGAAACGGCAGGCGCCGGACCGGCCGGATCGGTTGGTGTTCGACCTGGACCCGGCCGAGGACATCGCCTGGAGCGAACTCAAGCGGGCCGGGCGCGAAGTGCGCGACCGGCTCGCCGAAATCGGGCTCGACAGCTGGCCGCGCCTGTCCGGCGGCAAGGGCATGCACGTGGTGGTGCCGATCCGGCCAGGCCCGGGCTGGGCCGAGGCCAAGGCCTTCAGCGAGGCCTTCGCCGACGCCATGGTCGCGCAATCGCCGCTGCGCTATGTCGCGACGGCATCCAAGGTCGCCCGCAAGGGGCGCATCTTCATCGACTGGCTGCGCAATGCGCGCGGCGCCACCAGCGTGGCGAGTTGGTCGCTGCGCGCGCGCGAAGGCGCGCCGGTGGCGATGCCGTTGCGCTGGGACGAGTTCTCGCGTGCGCGTTCTTCGACCGACTTCGATCTGGCCAAGGCATTACGTCGCGCCGCGCGCCTGCGCAGCGATCCCTGGGAAGGTTTCGCCGAGAGCCGACAACGCTTGCCGACGATATGAAACCTCAGGACGACTCGTCAGGCGGCTTCATGCCGGCCTTGCGCTCGGCGAAATTGAGCAGGAACAGGACCAGCAAGGTCAGCACGGTCGCGGCGAAGGCGAGCAGGTGATAACGCAGGCCGGTGCTGGCGCCGATCACCGCGACCATCAACAGCGAGGCCGCGGTGGTGATGCCGGACACCGCCTGGCCGCCGCGCTGGGCGAATATCGTGCCGGCGCCGATGAACGAAACGCCGGCGACGACCGCCTCGACCAGGCGCAAGGGATCGATGTTGACCAGGAAGGGGATGCGGAAACGCGGGTCCATGATCGCCAACTGGCCCACGCCGACCAGCAGCGAAGAGGCGCCCGCGACCAGCATGTGGGTGCGGAATCCCGCCGGTCTATTCTTCAGTTCGCGTTCCAGGCCGATCGTGCCGCCGAGCACCATCGCGTAGGCGGTGCCGCCGACGACCCACAGCTGACTCAGCATCTCCATGAATGCGCTCCGGCTGGGTAAGCGTTCTTGATAGCCGGGGCCGTGTGAGGCGTCGGTGACCGCCGGCCGTCGTGACGGCGCGCAGATGAACCGCACACCCCGCGCTAACGACGCACTGTCCCGGCCTTAACTCTCCGGCGGTTAGCGTCGGCATCGTGATCCCAGCGATTCCGATCAGGAGACCGGTCATGACTCGTGGAGATAAATCGTCGTACACCGACAAGCAGAAACGCCAGGCCGAGCATATCGAGCAGCAGTACAGGAAAGATGGCGTATCGCAGAAGGAAGCCGAAGAACGCGCCTGGGCCACCGTCAACAAGCAGGATGGCGGCGGCAAGAAATCCGGTTCGGGCCGAAAAGACCATCACTGAGCTCCATCCGAGTTTCATCATTCGAAGACATCGAACAGGCCCGTGCCGTACGAAACAAGCGTTCCGACCATGGCCGCGGCTTTATGATCGGGCTCAGAGCTCGGTCCGCATGTCTCGATCCCGTATATGAGGACTCCATCATGAAATCCATGCGTCTCGCGATTCTCACCCTGACCCTGGCCGTCTCCGGCACCGCCCTGGCGGCGCCGCAGTCCGCCGGCAGCCCCACCGGCAACGATCCGGGCACGGGCACCGGCAACGAGTCGGCGCAACCGGTCAGCGATACCTGGATCACCACCAAGGTCAAGGCCGAGTTGTTGGCCGCCAAGGGCGTGACCGGCACTGATATCAGCGTCGAGACCGTCAACGGTGTGGTCAAACTGTCCGGTCATGTGGACGGCAAGACCGAGGCCGACAAGGCCGTCGAGATCGCGCGCAAGATCGACGGCGTCAAGAAGGTCGACAGCACCGCGCTGGTCTCGGCCAAGAGCGCCCACGGCAAATAAGCGACGGCGGGCATTCCCCGGCCTGCCGATTCGCATAGGACAGAGCGATGACCCAGCTAGCCGACCGTGTTCACACCGATCCCGCCGAGATCCGCCGATTGAGCCTCTTGATCGAGCGGCTTCCCGACGAAGGCTTGGTCGATATCGTTCTGGTCGATGGCAGTCGGCAGGTCGGGGTCGTCGCGACCCGGCCGAGTCTGCAGACCTTTCTCGACGCGCAGGGCAACGAGGGCGCCAATGCGGTACTGCGCCTGGAAGACATACGCGGCGGCGACCGCGTCGCCTATCTGTGGCTCGACGAGATCCTGAAAGTGTGTCCGCTGCAGTCCGACGAGCGCGAATTCGTTCGTCCATCGGCCCGCCGAAAACCGACGGGCAACTAGCCGGCGCCGGCTGGCGAGGCCGATCTCGCCGCACGCCGCGCCGCGACACAACAGGAGCCCGTCATGGCCGTTTGCGAGGTTTGCGGAAACCAGTACGACAAGACTTTCACCGTTTCGATGGGGACGCGCAGCGGCACCTTCGATTCGTTCGAGTGCGCGATCCACGCGATGGCGCCGCGCTGCGCGCATTGCGACTGCCGCATCGTCGGGCACGGCATCGAGGACGACGGCACTTTCTACTGCTGCGTGCATTGCGCCCGCAGCGCCGGCGTCAGCGGGGTCGCGGACCGCGCATGAGTCTGCATCTGTGGCGAATCCGAGCGGATGGCGATTCAACGGATCGCGAGCCCCGGCGCCTGCGTGGGCCGTCGCCGGGCTGGGTGGGACGCTCGTCGATGCTGCTTCCCGCGTCGGCGGCGATCGGCGATGCTAGAGGCATGCGCGCCATCCGCTCTTCCGATCCCGGGGTCCTTCGCAGCGCGAGCGAGGGCCTGTGCTATCTGTACGTGCTGCCTTGCGCTTACGAAGACCTGCTCAAACTGGGCTTCTCGCGCGGGCCGCTGGGGCGCATCCAGGCGCTGCAGGCGCGGTTCTTCGAGTTCTTCGATCTCGACCTGGCCTTCCTGGTCGAGACCGAGACCGTCGGCGACGCGCGCAAGCTGGAATTGGACCTGCGTCATCGCTTGAGCGACTACAACGCACCGGCGCCGTTGACCGTGAACGCACAGGCCGGCGGCCACAGCGAGTGGTATCGCGGTGCCTATCGGGCGCTCGCCGAGGAGGCGGTGCGCCTGCAAGCCGTCGGCCACACCGTGCATCGCCCGCTGCGCGCCTGGCTGGGACGGCAACTCGCCGCGCAGGGCGATGACTTGTACGACCGTAGCGCCGCTCTGATGACGCAACTGCAAGGCGATGCCTCGCTGCTCGACCAACCCGGGTTGCGAACATTGCGGCGCAAATTGTTGGACTCACTCGATGCGCATGCGGCCTTGGGCGTCGAGTTGGAACCGCGCCTGCCCGAGGCCTTGCTGGCGTGGTATCGAGCGAGCGGTTGGAGAGACTGAGAGTTCGCGCCGCGCCCGTGCTCGAACGGTGTAGATCGGCAAGCAAGGCTTCGGTATCCGTCCGCACACAGGAGCGACACGACCATGACCCGACTCGACAAGCCGCTGCGACGCGAAGTGGAGATCGACGGCAAGCTGTACACACTGACGGTCGATCCCGATGGCCTCAAACTGTCCGAGAAAGGCCGGCGCAAGGGCATCGCCCTGAGCTGGAACGACCTGGTGTCCGGCGACGCGGCGCTGGCGGCGGCCCTGCAGGCTTCGACCCGCGACGCTTCGACCATGGGCTGATGCGCGGCCGGGTTGCAGCCGCGCTCAATCGGTGCGCACCCGGAACGCCAGGCTGATGCGTGGGTCGACCACCCCGGGCGCCTTGGGGATGCCATGGTCGTAATGCTGCTGCGAGGAGTGGCTCATGACCACCAGGCTGCCGGATTCGAGCTGCAGCTGCCAGGTCGCGTGCGGCGCGCGCTTGGCCCGCACGGTCATGCGCCGGGTCGCGCCGAGCGAGAGCACCGCGATCGGCCGGCCCTGTGCGAGGTTGTGCAGCTTGTCGTTGTGCAGAGCGACGCTGTCGCGGCCGTCGCGATACAGGTTGAGGCCGACGCTGTTGAACGGGGCTCTCAATAATTCTCCGATGCGCTCTGCGGTGTCGGCGAGCATCGGCGGCAGGGTGTCGCGATCGAGGCGATACATCGCCATGCGCCGCGGCACCTCGATCAGCCGCTCGTACATCATGCGTTGTTGCGAGGTCCACGCGGCGTGTTCGAGCAGAGCCGAGAACAAGCGCATCGACCACTCGCCATCGAACACGCCGGGCAAATAGCGCACGCCGCCTTCGGCGTCGCGGATCGGTTGCTGCGGGTCGGCGTCGAACAACGAATGCTGGTGCATGGCGCATGATGCGACGAAACGTTCTCAAGCTGCGAGACCGGCGCGATCGCCTCGCAGTCAGACGGCCGCCGCCGGCTTCTCCAGTTTCGGCAGGAACCAGGCTAGCAGGCCGATCGCCGGCAGGTAGGCGCAAAGGGCGTACACCGCTTCGATACCGATGCGATCGGCGAGTTGGCCCAGGGCCGCGGCGCCGAGGCCGCCCATGCCGAAAGCGAAGCCGAAGAACAGGCCGGCGATGACGCCGGTGCGGCCCGGTACCAGTTCTTGCGCATAGACCAGGATCGCCGAGAACGCCGAGGCCAGGACCAGGCCGATCACCACCGTCAGCGCCGTGGTCCAGAACAGGTTGGCGTGCGGGAGCAACAGGGTGAAGGGCAGCACGCCGAGGATCGAAAACCAGATCACGTAGCGGCGGCCGATGCGGTCGCCGATCGGCCCGCCGAGCAGGGTGCCGGCGGCGACCGCGCCGAGGAAGACGAACAGATGCAGCTGCGCGTCCTGCGCCCCGAGCTGGAATTTCTCCATCAGGTAGAAGGTGTAATAGCTCGACAGGCTGGCCATGTAGAAATACTTGGAGAAGATCAGCACCGCGAGCACGGCCATGCTGCGGGCGATGGTCTTGCGCGGCAGGGTGGCGCGCGCGGCGCTCGCCTGCTTCTTGCGCATCCCCGGGATCTGCTCGCGGTACCACACGCCGATGCGGCCGAGGATCACGATCGCGGTCAACGCGGCGAACGCGAACCAGCCGACGCTGCCCTGGCCTCGCGGCATCACCACGAAGGCGGCGAGCAGCGGGCCGAGCGCGGAACCGACGTTGCCGCCGACCTGGAACAGCGACTGGGCCAGGCCGTGACGGCCGCCCGAGGCCATGCTCGCCACCCGAGAGGATTCCGGATGGAACACCGACGAACCCGAGCCGACCAGGGCCGCGGCGAGCAGTAGCATAGGGAAGCTCGAGGCGCGCGACAGCAGCAACAGGCCGACCAGGGTGAAGCCCATGCCGATGGCGAGCGAATAGGGCATCGGCCGTTTGTCGGTGTAGATGCCGACCAGCGGCTGCAACAGCGAGGCGGTGACCTGGAAGGTCAGGGTGATCAGGCCGATCTGGCCGAAATCGAGCTTGAACGCGTCCTTCAGCAGCGGGTAGATCGCCGGCAGCAGCGACTGGATCATGTCGTTGAGCAGGTGGCAGACGCTGAGCATCGCCAGGATCGGCAAAGCGATCCGGCCGGTGGCTTCGGCAGGTTTCTGATCCGCTTCGAAAGCGGGCAGCGAGGCGGTCGCGGGAGTATCGATCGACGCATCGTTCGAGGCGTTCTGGGTATCGAGCGTGGTCATGGCGACCAGTAGACGCCGCCGTGCGCATGCCCGCATTATTGTTCAGGTCAACAATCTTCGAGATCGGGCCAATGCGCAACGTGCTTGCGAACCAGGTCGACGCCTTGCCGGGCTGGATCGTCGCTACCTCGAACGACTATCCGACCCACCACCGCATCGCCCGCCATCGCCATCGCCGCTCGCAACTGCTGTATGCCGCGCACGGGATCATGGTGGTCGGCACCGAGACCGGGCGCTGGATCGTGCCGCCCGAGCGGGCCGCCTGGATTCCCTCGGGCATGGCCCACGACGTACACGTCCTGGCCGCGATCAGCACCCGCAGCGTGTATGTCGAACCCGAGGTCAACGCGGCCTTGCCGCAGGACTGCCGGGTGATCGGGGTATCGCCGCTGATGCGGCAGTTGCTGCTGGAAACCCGCGACCTGCCGCTGCAGGCCGAAAGCGGCTCGCGCCCGGACCTGATCTATTCGCTGATCGTGCAGGAGATCGAACGCGCGCCGGTGTTGCCCTTGGACATTCCGTTCCCGGCCGATCCGCGCCTGGCCAAGCGTTGCCGCACCTATCTCGCGCGCCCCTCGCCGCACGACACCATCGACGATTGGTGCCGCGACCTGGCGATGAGCCGGCGCACCTTCACCCGGCGTTTCCGTAGCGAAACCGGCAGCAGTTTTGCGCAGTGGTGCCGGCAGGCGGCGATCTTCGCCGCCTTGCCGCGGCTGGCCGCAGGCGAGCCGATCACGACCTTGGCGTTGGACCTGGGCTACGAAAGCGCTTCGGCGTTCACGACCATGTTCAAGCGTCTGATCGGGATGCCGCCGAGCCGGTATCTGGCGATGTCGCATGGGCCTGCGCGCGAGAGCGCTTGAGCCAGCAAGGGTAGGAGCGGCGCAAGCCGCGACCGTGATCCGCAAACGCCCGCGTCATTCGATGTCCGGCTTTGGAACGATGTCCGGCGTGTGGCCGGACGGTTCGGTCGGCTTTCGTTGCCAGGCCTTTGTCCGATACCGACGTCGATTCCGTGATTGTGCGGTCGCGGCATGCGCCGCTCCTACCCAGAAGCTGCGAAGCGTCGTGCTGACGACGCGGCTCCGGCGAAGCGGGACGCAAGCGTCCCGCTTCCCGAAACCACGATCAGCGCGAACTCGCGGATCGCCGCCCAGGTCGGTTACGGCTCCGAGCCGGCCTTCAGCCGCGGCTGAAGGCGTCTGTTCGGCAGCGCGCCGAGCGATTACCGCAAGCGGCTGCGCGCGCCGCCGCTGCGCTGAGTGCGCCGGCGACGCTCAAGCGCCGGACACCAGCAAGGTGATGACCCAGACGTCGACGCCGTTGTTCTGGGTCTGTTCGACCGACTGGACCAGGAACGAGGTTCCCGGGGCGAAGGTGTATTCGATCTTGTCCGGGTCGTCCGACAGCGGCGTGATGTAGCTGGCGGCATCCCAGACCCAGGCGCCGTCGGGCGGGTTGGCGACCAGGACGATGCCGTTCTGGTACTGCATCGCCTCGCTCATGCTGCTGCCGAAACTCCAGACCATCTTGGTGGTGATGGTGTCGCCGGGCCGGATGTAGTCGGCGATGGCCTGGTTGAAGTCGATCTGCAGCGGCACCGTGTCGGGGCCGGCATTGAGCGGACACTGCAGGAACTCGATGCCGAAGTGCTGCATGCCGAGCTGGTAGATGTCCATCTGCCCGCTGAAGAGCTGCGGCTGGTCGACGATGCTGGTGCGCGGCATCGACTGGTAGGCGGCGGCGAGCAGGCGGTTCTCGACGTCGCTGAACTGCTGCAACTGCGTCGCCACCGCAGCCAGTTGCGACTGCACGTCGGCCAGGGACGAGGCCGGCGTCATCATGAAAGAGTTCATATAGTCGGCGTTGCCCGGGTTGTAGGTGTTCCAGTTCGATTCCCAGATCGCCGTGGCGATGCTGTCCTGGTCCAGCGGCAACGGCGACTGGCTCATGCCGGTGTATTCGAAGATCTTCATGAACACCAAGCGGGTGAACGAGGCGGTGGTCCAGTCGTAGATCGACATCGCCAGTTGGAAGCTGTACGGCGAGAACGGAAACAACTGCGCGCCGAGCGCGGCGATCTGGGCGAAACTCTTGCCCGGCGCGTCGGGGATGTCCTGGTAGGGCACGTACTTGTCGGCGATCATCCGGTCGAGATAGGCCGCATCGGCGGCCGCGACCACCGGCAAGGGCTTGAGCTGCCCGGATCGGCTGATCCCGGTCGCCGCCGCGGTCGCCGTGAAGCTACCGTCGCCCGGGAGGTACAGCTCGAAGCTGGCGCTCGGGTTCGGCGTGTAGTCGAAATCGGCGCCGTTGAAGTCGATGAAATCCATCACCGGACCGAACGGAAAGCCGTTCTGGAAATCGGTGACATCGAGGAAGCCTTCGCCGTCGACGATCAGGCGGCTCGACACGCCCTTGCCGCCGCGCCAGCTGTCGATCGGCAAGCCGTCGCTGAACCACAGCGAGGCTTCGCTTGGATTGCGGATGGTCTGGAACTGCCACATGCGGGCCTCCCGGCGTCTCGGAACCGACTCGGCCGCGATGCGGAGCGTGACGGGCGACACGCGTCGCTCTACGTTTTCACGTCGCGGATCAGCCCATACAACGCGACGGCACGGCGATCACGGCCACGCCCAAGGCGCGGCACTCGCGATCACTTCGCGATCAATAGCAGCAGCGAACGCGCCTGCAATCCATAGGTCGCGTTCTCGCCGCCTATCAGGGTTTCCGAGCCCGGCGGCGCGACTGTGTTCGGGCCTTCGTTCCAGGTGGCGGTGTCGGTGACGCGGTACCACTGTTTGCCGTTGCCGGGCCAGGGCAGGACGAAGTTCACCGGCCCCGACCAGCCGTTGTAGGCGACGTAGATCGCGCTGGCCGGATCGGCGAACTCGCTGCCGTCGACGCGCCAGGCGAGGGCGTGATTGCCGCTGCCGTTGAAGTAGGCCGCATCGGCCTGGGCGCCGTCGGGCTTGAACCAGCGCAACTGCTCCATGACGTTGCCGTTGCCGTCCGTGCCGCTGTAGAAATTGGCCGGACGCAGCGCCGGGTGCGCCTTGCGGAAGGCGATCAGGCGCTTGCTGTAGGTCTCGTGGTCGGCCTCGATGCTGTCGCGGGTCCAGTACAGCCAGTTCGCCGCCGAATCCAGGTTATAGGTGTTGTTGTTGCCGAACTGGGTGCGCAGCACTTCATCGCCGCCGGTGATCATCGGCACGCCGGCGCTGAGCATCATGAAAGCCAAGCCCGTGCGCGCCGCCTTGCGTTGCTCGAGGACCACGCCGGCCTGGTCCCAGCTCAGGTTGTGGTCTTCGCCGCCGTCGGAAGGTCCGTATGGCCAGGGTTGGTTGTTTTGCTTGTCGTTGTAGGCGTAGAGGTCGTTGAGGGTGAAGCCGTCGTGGGCGACCATGAAATTGATCGAATGCCAGGGCTTGCGGCCGTCGTCGCCGTAGAGGTCGCTGGAACCGGCGAAGCGCGAGGCCAGGGTGCCCGGAGTGACCACCTCGACGCCGAGCTTGTTCTGCTTCTTGCGCAACGCATCGCGATACAGGCCGTTCCATTCCGCCCAGCCGGCGGGGAAGTTGCCGACCTGGTAGGAGTTGCCGCCGATCGCCCAGGGCTCGGCGATCAGGTCGAGGCCGGCGCCGCCGGCGGCCGGTCGCGGCGGCAGTTCGGCGACGATGCGGTTGAGCGCATTGCCGGCGTCGCTCTTGTCGAAGTTGAAGCAGCCGTGTTGGCAGCTGTTGCCGAGCACCGAGGCCAGGTCGAAGCGGAAGCCGTCGACACCGAGCGTATCGCGCCAGTACGCCAGCGAGTCGACGATCAGGTTCTGGGCCACCGCGTTGCGGGTGTTGTAGTTGCCGCCGACGCCGGTGTTGTCCCAGGGGTATTTGAGGTCGGCGGTCAGCGAGTAATAGGCCGGATTGTCGAGGCCGCGCCAGGACAGCAGGTTGTAGACGCTGAGTCCGTCGCTGCCGCCCCAGGGGCCGCCTTCGCCGGTGTGGTTATAGACCACGTCGATGTAGACCTTGATGCCGGCGTCGTGGAAGGCCTTGACCATCGCTTTCCATTCGCGGGTCGGCCCGCCGGCGCTCTTGTCGGCGGCATAGCGGCGATCCGGGGCGAAATAGTTCAGGGTCATGTAACCCCAGTAGTTGTCGTTCGCCGTCGAGGCAGGGTCGACGTCGTTCTGGTCGTTTTGCGCCTCCTGCACCGGCAGGAATTCGACCGCGGTGACGCCGAGGCCGGCCAGATAGGTGGCTTTACGCGCCGCACCGGCGTAGGTGCCGCGTTCGGCGGAGGGCACGCTGGCGTCGTTGCGGGTCAGGCCGCGCACGTGCACTTCGTAGATCACCTCGTCCTTGAGCGCACGTGTCGGCTTGCTGCCGATCGAGGAGGTATCGGAGGGCAGGGCGACGCTCTTGCTGGCGCAGGCGCCGCTGTCCTTGTTGCGATGGCTGGTGCCGCTGGCGTAGATCGTGCCGTCGGCGCAGGCGGCGGTGTTCGGGTCCTGGCTGAGCTCGCGCGCGTAGGGGTCGATCAACAGCTTGTTCGGATTGAAGCGATTGCCGGCGTTGTCGACGTCGCTGACGAAGCCGGTGCCGCTGCCCTTGCTCCAGGCGGCGTCGTAGGGCCAGTTGGGGCCCCAGGCGCGATAACCGTAATAGACCGTGCCGGTAATGCCATAGCTGGTCTTGATGGTGCTGGTCGCGACCGACTTCGACCAGACCTGGGTCGCCGCGTCCTTGGTCATGCTCAGGCGCGCGACTTCCTGTGCGCCGGAGGCAGTCTTGTACAACCACACTTCGATGCGGGTGGCGCGCGAGGAATACACGCGGAAGTTCAGATTGCTCTGGCTGGCGTCGTAGCGCGCGCCCAGTTGCTGGGTATCGATGGCGGCGCGTGCCTCGCCCATGAACAACAGGCCGAGCATTGTCGCCAGCACCACACTCGCCATGCCGTTCCACCACCGCGTCTGATCGCGCATCGCCACGCACTCCTGTCGAGTCGGAAGGCGCGCGGACTACGCGCGCCGAGCCACTCTAAGGCCGATGCTGCGCTGCTCCGGAACGGCTGCAATCGTATTCATTGCCGCGTTCCGTGATCGCCGGCGCGGCTCGCGGCGATGTTCAGGAGGATGTTTAGGGGGATGTTTGGGGGGATGTTTGGGGGGACGCGGCGAGTATTTGGATCGCGGCGGAGAATTTCGGCCCGCGCGCCAACAACCGCAGCCGGCGCGGACAGCGCTGCAGCCATTCGCGCAACGCCCGCCATTCGCCTTCGCGCCAGGCCGGGTATACGCCGGATTCGTTCCAGTCGCACAACTCGTCGAACACCAACACCGTGCCGGGCACGATGCGTTCGTCCATCAAGGTCAGCACGGTGACCGTGGACTCGTACAGATCGCAGTCGATGTGCAGCAGCGCCGCGGGGCCGGGATGCGCGGCCAGCCAGGCCGGCAGGCTGGCGCCGAATTCGCCGCGCCACAACCGCGCATTCGCCGGCACGTCGGGCAGGGCGCCGGTATCGAAATGGCC
Source organism: Lysobacter antibioticus (assembly GCF_001442535.1). Lineage (NCBI taxonomy): Bacteria > Pseudomonadati > Pseudomonadota > Gammaproteobacteria > Lysobacterales > Lysobacteraceae > Lysobacter > Lysobacter antibioticus. The sequence continues at coordinate 3,821,459 of NZ_CP013141.1, forward strand.
GGCGGGATAGACGCTGTCGGCGCTGCGTTGCCAGGGAATCGGCAAGCCGCTGAAGGTGTCGAAGCCGTGCACGCTGCGTTCGGGCAGGGCCTTGGCCAGGGCGCTGAGCGAACGCCCGCGGAACACGCCGAACTCCATCACATGACCGCTCGGGCAGTGCGCCCTGGTCACTGCGAGCAGACTGTCGAGGTCGGTCTTGTGCGGTACCGGCAAGGCGCGAAACGCGGCGATGTCGAGCGCGGCGCCGGCGTCGACGATCGGCGCCGCCGCCGCGATCGCCGGAGCGGCCTTCGGCGCCGCATGCGCGCCACGATCGAGGCTGGCAATGTCGGCGCTGCGCGGTCGCTCCCAGTTGATCTCTTCGATGCGGCCGTCGAACCCCTGTTGCACCGGCAACGGAAAAAACGCTGCGAGGCGTTCGATGTCGCCGATATCATGGCGCAGCGCGGGCAGTTCGGCCTTGCGCACCCGCACGATCAACGAGATGTTGTAGCCGTAGACCTTGAGGCGCGCCTCGCGGCAATCGATGCCGGCGACGATCAGGTTGTACAGCAAAAGCCCGGCGTTCCACACCGTCAGATGGCCGCCGACGATGTAGGGCCGTGCCGGCGGTACGGTGATCGCGAGCAAGCCGCCGGGGGCGACGAAGCTCACCAGCCGCTGCAGGAACTGGCCGACGTTGGCTTGATGTTCGAGCGCATGCGAGCACCAGACCAGGTCGTAGCGCTCGTCGCTGGCGAAGTCCTCGAAATCGCCGACGAAGTCCGGGCGGTAGGCGCCGTAGGACTCGAACGAGATCGTGGTGACGCGCTTGCCGTGCCTGGCGAGGTGACGCGCCTGCAGGCCGTCGCCGCAGCCGACATCGAGCACGCTGTCGAACTCGTACTGCGCCAGCAGCAGGGTCAGGGCCTGGTCGCCCAGCCACGGCGGCGGAGGCCCTTTCTTCTTGCCGGCCTTGCGCGGCTTGGCGCGGGCCAGTGGGGTCGGTTTCGGCTGCGGCTTCGGCTTCGGTTTCGGCGGCGCGACGACGGCGCGGAGCGGATGCGTCTTCATGCCACGGCTCGCTCGCCGCCGGTCGCCAGCGCGACCGCCAACTGCAGATTGGCTTCCACCCAGGCCGCCATGCCGAACTCCGGGCATTGCGGCGGCAAGACCAGGCGCCGCGCTCGCCAACGACTGCGTTGCGCGAGCACCGCGTCGATTGCCGTGGCCATCGTGTCGATGTCGTCGACGAGGTGGCCGCAGCGACCGTCGCCGAGCAATTGCTCGGCCCAGCCGACCCGGGTGGCGACCACCGGCACGCCGGCGCGCACCGCATCGAACAAGGGCCAGGGACCGCAGTCGCTGGCACTGGTGACGACCACGCCATCGAAGCGGCCGATCCATTCGGCGCAGCGCGACAGGGGGCATTGCGATAGGCCCATGACAGTGCAGTCGATGCCGGCGCGGCGCAGGCTCGCGGCGGCGGCATCGAGACGTTCGCCGACCAGCTTGATGCGCACCGGCGACGTCGCTCGTTGCACCGCGGCGATGAATTCGGTCAAACCGCTGATGTCGCGACCTTGTTGGTTCGCCGGCCGGCCGACCCAGGCCAGTACCGGCACGGCGTCCTCGTTCGGCGGCGCCGGCGCGGCCTCGCTCCAGCCGACCGGCCGCACGATCCACTGTCGCTTCGACAGATCGATGCCGCTCGCGGCCAGGATCGCCTGCTGATCGGGATGGGCAAGCACGAGGCCGCCGCAGCGGGCGACCTCGGCACGCGCGCCGCCGCGCCGATAAGCCTCGGCGCCGCTCATGTCGTGCAACTGCACCACGCTGCGCATCGGGTCGGGGCTGCGCGCGGCTTCGCGGGCGCGCAGGAATATCCAGGCCTCGGCCTGGGGCAAGGGCTTTTGTGTGGCGGCGACGCGATAGCCGGGCGGCGCGGCCGCGGCGAGAGCTTGCTTCCAATGCTCGAACAGCCAGCCCTTGTTCTCGGCGACGACGTTGAGGGTCGGCAACGAGGGTGCCGGCATCGGCGCGGCTTTGCGAGCGGCGGAGCGGGGCAGGACGCGCGGAATCACCGTGCCGGTCGGCGCCAGCGGCCGTTCGCGCAGGGCCAGTTCGAGCAGACCGGCGACGCGCTGCGGGTCGGCGGCTTCGCCCAGGCTGCATTGGTGCGCGATCAGATGCTGCGCATAGGCGCGGCGACAGGCGATGCCGTCGGCGCTGGCCGCGCTTTCGGCGAGCAGCGCCCAATCGCGCGGCGCTTCGGTGAGGAAGGGTTTGATCGCGCCGCTGCGCGGCCAGACGTTGCGGCCCAGCACGATCGCCGGCACGTTCCAGAGCAGGCCGTCGTGGGCGACGTTGCTGTTGAGGGTGAGGATGCCACAGCAGGCGCCGCTGCGCAGCATCTCGTGGATGTTGCCGCGGGTCTGCGGCCACAACAGGTCGTGCTTGCGGCGCAGTTGCAGGCGCAGATGACGATTGCGGGTGCGCGCGTCGGCCGGGTGTTGCTTGAAGATCACCGGCCACGGTGGGTCGAGCCGGCTGACGTGATCGATCAGGGCCTGCATGGTCCGCAGCGACGAAGGCGCATGACGGATGATGTTGGTGTCCGACTCGATCTGCAGCGGCACCAGCAGGAACTGCGGTGGCAGGTCGATGCGGTGTTCGCGGTTGGCCTGCATGTACTGGTAATAGCCGCTGAAACCGGTCGACTTGATCGCCGCGAGCCGTTGCTCGAGTGCGGCGTCCTGCTCGGCGCTCAAGGGCTGCCCATCCCAGACGAAGGGCGCGGCATGCGAATCGGCATTGATGCCGCGCGGACTGATCTGGTAGTCGGCGCGCGGCAGCCAACCGTGCTCGCAGAACAAGGCCGGGCCCAACAGGCTGTGGCCGCGTCCGTTCCAGACGATCGACAGCACGCGCGGATTGCGCGCGGTCGCACGCGGATCGCGGCTGACGGTATGGCCGAGCGCGGCGACCGAAACGGCGAGGGTCTCGAACAGATCGCCGACCAGGCCGGCGGTGCGTCTTTCGATCGCGACTTTCATGGCGGGGTTCCTTGCGGGCGCGCGGGGTCTGGCGGATGTCGGCCGCGGGATCGGTGTCGTGGTCGGTGCGGGCAGACGGTGCAGGGTGGCGGGATCGCGGCTCCACTCGCCCTGCGCGTCGATCTGCGCTCGCGGCAACGAGTTCAGCCGGCTGATCGAGCTGAGATTGAGCAGTTCGATGCCGCGCCGCCCGAGCGCCGCGGCCAATTTGCCGTACTGGCCGTCGATTTCCTTGAGCCGGGCGGCGAGGGCATGACGGCCGGTCGCGGCGAAGAAATGATCGTCGGTGAAGTCCACGCCGATCAGGCCGATCCGCCGCGCCCCCATGTAGGCGGCCAGGCAGACCGCGACATAGGGCGAGTTCTGGGTGTAATGCAGCGCATCGTCGGCGCCGGTCTCGGTGCCGGCGTACTGGCCGAGCCGGAACCGCACCACCGGCGGCCGCACCCGCCCGAGTTCGAGCTGGGTGAATAGCGCCTGCGCATTGGACTGCTCGACGTAGCCGAAGCGGTCGTGCTTGAACTGTTGGCGCGGATTGAGCACGACCAGATAGGTCGGGTCGAACAGCCGGCCGACGTCGTTGACGCCGATGCTGACGAAGCGCTGCGGCTGCGGCAGGTGCAGCAGAGAGGGGCCGCAGCCGCAGACGACGATGTCGGCGCCGTCGTGGCGCGAACGGTAGGCATCGAGACGGACGCCTATGCAGGCTTTGGCGGCAAGGGGCTTCATCCGGCCACCACCCACACGACGGTGACGTTCTTGGCGCCCTTGTCGCGCAGCACGCCGACCAGATAGTCCTTGGTGTCGTCGGTCGGTTCGCGCGGAGCGATGAAGTAGTAAGTGATGGGCGTATCGGGTCCGTACTTGGCGAGCAGATTGGTCACCGTCTTGAAGTACTGGTCGATCTTGTGCATCGCGAACTTGTCGGGCTTGCCGGTCGCGTCGGTCTTGTGGAAGTCCTCGACTACGGTGAATTCGAACAAGATGACTTGGGCCACCGCCTTCGGTGTTCCCGGCGGGGTCAAAATTTCTGCGGTCGCATCGGGTCGGTTGTCGAAGGGCTCCCCAGCGACCAGATTCTTTTCGTAGTTCAAACGTGCTTCATATTGAGCAGACGACATCTTGCTGAACTGATCCTTGGGCACGATGACCGCGCCGACGCGCTTCTCGATCTTGATCAACATCAGTTTGTCGACGAATTTCTTCGCCGCGGCTGCCCATTTCTTGCCTCTGTCCACGGCGGCCGTTTTGGCGCGGCTTAGGAGTCCCTTGACGTTCGGATCCTTGACGTTGACCTTGACGATCTTGAGAACGCCCGATCCCTTGTGAGCGCCCTTGTGCTCCCGCTTCGGGCTCGCGACATAGGCATAGTTCCAGTTTTCCTTGTCGTCCACTACGGTCAGGGATTTGAGGATCTTGTGCGCCCCCTTGACCTTGGCGGCGACGGCCTTGGCGTCCTTCTCTTCGATACGCTGTTTCTTGCTGCGTGCCTGGGTCTCGCTGGTGAGCATCTTGAGCGCGGCGGCGACGGCCTTCTTGTGCTCCTCGCTGCCTTCGGCCGGGGGTTCGCCCTTCTTCCCGGTCAGCTTCCCGAACAGCTTCTTGATGTAGGCGACCGCCTTCTTGATCGCCTTGTCGATGGCCTGGTCGACCTTGGTCTGGACCTTGGTGATGAAGCCCTTGATCTTGGCGCTGATGCCGCCCAGGCCGATCAACGCGGCGAGGAAGCCGATCAGGATCGGCACGGCGTTGCCGAGGGCTTGTTCGACCTTGCTGATCGCGCCGCCGATCGAGCCGGTGGCGATGGCGTGGATCGAGTTGATGACCGACTCGACGAATTCCATGATCTGCGCGGCGCGCTCGACCACGAACATCACCACGTTGACGATCATCATGATCGCCTGGATGATCGCGCCGGCCGGGTTGAACATCGACACGACCTTGGCCACCGCCTTCTTGACGATGGTGGTGACGATCCAGTCCTGGATCGCGCCGATCACCATGTCCTTGAGGTTGGACAGGTCGCCCTTGATCTGCTCCCACAGCGCGGCCGGGCCGCCGCCGATCAGGGTCTGCAGATAGCTCACCAGCTTCTCGATCACCGCCACCGCGGTCGGGCCGAGCAGCTTGACCGCCTTGGCTCGCATGCGGTCGTAGGTGATGCCCAGCACGCCAAGCACCATCTTCAGGATCGACACTACCGTCAGGTCGCTCGGTATCTCGATGCCGGTGCCGGCCAACGCGCCGAACAGCCACTTGATGAAACCGCGCTTGAGGTGGCCGAGGATATTGCCGGCGAAGGCCGAGAAGCCGCCCTTGACCGCCGAAATCAGGTTGGACAGGAAGCCGCCCGGGTTGTCGAGGATCAGGTCGATGGTGTCCGCGCCCTTGCGCAGGATGGCCATGAGCTTGTCCTTGAATTCCATCAGCGCCTTGGCGACCTCGGCGATCTTCTCCTTGGCCTGAGTGACCAGGCCCTTGTTGGAATCCTGGATCGCCTTGAGCGCTTCGTCGGCCTTGTCGAAGGCTTCCTTGTACTTCTGCGCCAGGCCTTCGGCCAGCGCCTGCTTCTTGTCCTCGATGCCGGACTTGAGTTCGTTGAACTTGTCGGCGTACTCGGCGGTGAGCTGGGCGCCGCGAGCGCGCACGCCCGGCGACAGCGCCGCCTGCGCGGTGGCGATCTTGGCCTGGGCCTGGGCGACGTCGTTCTTGGCCGCAGCCAGCTCGCGTTCGACCAGGTTGGCGACCTTGACCGCCAGCGCGTCCATCGCCGCGGTGAACAGATTGCGCCCGGCCTCGTAGAAGCGGTTGACCTCCGGCGGCAGGTCGAGAATCTGGTCCTTGATCCACAGCAGCGAGCCGCCGGGCATCAGCAGATAGCGTTTGAGTTTGTAATCGAACAGTGCGTCTTCGACATAACTCTTCATGCGCGCCAGGGCGGCGTCGGTGCCCTGGTCGAAGATCGTGTTGACCGAGGTCTCCAGGTTCTCCAGACGCTTGTCGACCGCGGCCTTGGCGGTGTTGAAGGTGGCGACGACGAAATTGCTGAACTTGCTCAGTTCCAGCTCTTCGCGCGCCTTCTGCTGTTCCTGCTTCGACAGCACCTTGGTCTTGCTGCCGCCCTTGACCGAGAGCAGGCTGCTGACGCCCTTGCCGGCGACCGCCTTGGCCTGGCCGGTGGCCTTGGCCAGGGTCGCGCCTTCCTTGCCTCGGTACCTGCCGGGCCCGGCATCGGAATCCTTCTGCACCGCTTTCTCGGCGGTCATCACCGCCGAAAAGCGCGGGTCGCTTGCGTTCTTCAGGCGGGTGTCGGTCTGCTTGGTGGCCTTCTTGGCATCGGCGACTTCGGTCTTGCCTTCTTCCAGCGAGATTTCGGCGGCGGGTTTCGGCGCCGGCATCGCCGCGGCGGCGTCGACCTGCGGCGGCGGCACGCCGGGCTCGGGCGGAATCGGCGTGACCGGCTTGGCCGGGACGCCGGCTTCCGACGGCGGCGCGTTCGAGGTCTGCTGCAGGTCGCCGGTGGCGGCCTGTTTCTGGTTGCCGACTTCGCCCTTGAGCGAGCCTTTGATCTCGTTGCCCGTGCCGCCCTTCATGAACTTCTCGGTGTCGCCGAGCGTCTTGGGCATGACCTTGGCGATTTCGGCGCGCAGGATCGACAGGAAACTCGCGGTCTCCGGTTTCGGCGTCTCGGCCTCTTCGAGCTGGTCGACCTGCTTGGCGCGCGCGCCCGCGGCCTTCTCGTTGGCCGGGCCCTTGGCGGCCTTGCCGGATTCGTCGGACTTGCGCGACGGCGGCGGATGTTGCTTGAGCTTGCGGCTGTCGGCGTTGAGTTTGTCGACCACGCGCTTGTAGCGCGGGTCGTTGCGCGGGTTGGCCCGTTTGGCGACGCGCGCGACGGCCATGGTCAGTGTCCGGGACCGCCGCGCGGCGGATCGAGCGCGCGCATCGGGCAGTTCGCGCCGATCTTGCGGTATTCGCGGGTCAGCGCCGCCTGCAGGTGCACCGCGGCGATGGCGTTGCCGCTCTGCAGGGCGAGCAGGCGCGCGTGCATGACCACGTTGCGCCACTGGCCGCCGCTTAGCGCGCAGCGGCTGGCGGCGTCCTGCAACCAGCTTTCGTCGCAGGCGTCGCTGCCCAGGTGCAAGCGCAGGATCTCGTAGCGTCGCCAGGCATCCGGGGCGCGGAAGTTCACCACCACGTCCATGCGCCGTGCGAAGGCGCGGTCGATGCGGTCGGCGGCATTGCTGGTGACCAGCAGGATGCCTTCGAAGGACTCGATGCGCTGCAGCAGGAAATTGGTCTCGAGGTTGGCGTAGCGGTCGTGCGAGGAGCCGACCTCGGTGCGGTTGGCCATCAGCGCATCGCCTTCGTCGAGCAGCAGCACCACGTCGAGTTCTTCCGCCGCGCTCAAGGCATGGTCGAGGTTCTTCTCGGTTTCGCCAAGGTATTTGTTGACCGTGGCCGACAGGTCGATGCGATAGACGTCCTTGCCGAGCTCGGCCGCCAGCAGGCGCGCGGCCAGGGTCTTGCCGGTGCCGCTGGCGCCGGCGAACAGGGCGCGCACGCCGACCCCGTGCATCGCCACCTCGGCCGACCCGCTTGCGAGCGGTTCGCGCCAACGGCAGCGCGTCGCCAGTGCGTCGATCTCTTCGCGGGTGGCGTCGTCGACGATCAGGTCGTCGAGCGAGCCGGCCGCTTGCAGGCGCGTGGCCAGAGTTTCCAGGCGCGCGGTCTGCAGGCTGCGGCAGGCGCGGCGCAGGTCGTCGTGTTGCGGACGCTCGCGCTGGGCGAGGCGTGCGAACGCGTTCGCCGCCGCCGCGACCTGGCGCACGTGGCCGCTGGACAGGCGCATGCGCCCGGACAGGTCGGCCAGGGTCTCGACCGATTGCTCGGGCAGGCAGCACGACCAATGGCGTTGCCGTTGCGCCGGGCCGGGCAGCGGCAGTTCGATGTCGAGCATCGGCCGGCGGTCTTCGCAGGCCCACGCGCCGTGACGGCCGGTGACCACGAACAAGGGCGTGTCGACCAGCGGCAGCGGTGCCAGGCGCCGGGTTTCGCCGGGCGAGGAATCGGCTTCGACGACCGGCAGCGCGTCGAGCATCGCCGCCAGGGTGCCGAACAGACGCCAGCGCGTTTCGTCTTCGAACACCGCTTCGCTGGCGATCAGCAGGTCTTTGTCGAGGGCGTGGGCGAGTGCGCCGGCGAGGGTCTTGCGGCCGTTGTGGATCGGGCCGCGGATCAACAGCGCCGGTGCGCTCGCGCCGGTGCGCAGGGCGTCGAGGATGGCCTGGCCGTCGAGGGTGGCGACCGGGGCGATGTAGTCGCTCAACTGCGGCAGTTGCGCGTGGGCGACATGGCGCAGCCAGCGCGTCGAACTGAGTTCGCCGCGCAGGCCGTCCCACACCGCCAGGGTCACGCTCGGGGTCCAGTCCGGACGCGGCGCTTCCGGATTGGACAACTGCACCAGGCCGTGTTCGATCAGACTTTGCAGCGACTTGCGCACTTGGTCGATGCGGTCGTCGCCGTCGCCGCGGTCGCGCCACCAGGCCATCAGCAGGCCGAAGCTCGGCCGGTTGTCGCGCCGCTGCGCCTGCTCGAACACCAGGCCGAAACGCGGGTCTTCCTCGATCAGGCCGACCGCCAGCAGCAGCTCGACGTCGAGCGGGTTCAAGCCGGCGCGGCGCAGGGCCAACAACGGCAAGCGCTGCGCCTGCGCTTCGGCGCGGCCTTCCCATTCGCTCAAGGCGGCTTTCCAGCGGTTCGACAAGGACGGGCCGGCGGCGATTTCGCGCTCGATCTCTTCGAGGTAATCGGCGAGGAAGGGGTAGGCCTGCACGGCGTCGTCGATGTCGCCGTCGGTGCAAGCCTCGGCGATGCTCGCGATCACCCCGTACAGCGCCAGCTTGAGGTGTGCCGGCGCGGTGAACGGCGTTTCGGCGAAGGCGATGGCGCTCGGAGCGAGGAAGGCGTTCATGCGCGGCCCTCAGACGAATCGGAACCGGACGCTGCGGCCGGCGGCCGGAATCCAGCCGGGATCGCGGTCGAGCCCGGCCAGGCGCAGACATAAGGGCAGCGTATCCAGCGACAGGCGCACCTCGACGTCGACCAGGTTGCAATGCAGTTGCGCTCGATGACGACAGACGAGGGTGGGGATATCGCCGTGGTCGACGGCGAGCGCGCGCGCCAGGCGCGCTTCCAGGTAGCTGAGCAGGTAATGCAGCCAGCGGCGGTTGCGTTGGCGCGGCGAGGGCGGCGGCAGGTCCGGCATGCGAACGAGCCTGGCCGCCTCCAGCCCAGCGCATTCCGCGCACCAGTCGGCGGCCTGCGCGGCCGGAGTCGATGCGGTGCGACGCGGCAAATCGGCGAGCACGAAGCCCTGCGGGTGCCACAGCCGCAAGCGTCGCGTACCGGCGTGGTAGGCGACCGTGTCGACCGCATCCCAAGGCTGCAGCCACGCCTCGTCGATGGTCCAGTCGAGCGGTGCGACGAAGTCGTATGCGGGCGCTTGCTGCGGTTCGCGGCCGGCCAGGTCGGCCAACAGCCGCCACAGCGGGTCGCGGCGAAATTCCGCGCCGAACCAGGCCTCGCCGATCAGCGCCAGCCAGTTCCATGGCGACAAGGCCAGGCCGCGCGCACGCGGCATGCTGAAATCGCCGTACAACTCCAGCGCCAAGGCGGCGTTGAGCAGGTACAGCAGACCGCCGTAGTCGCTGTCGACCTGCATGCCGCCAGTGTTGAAGGTCGTCTGCGGCGTGGTCCCGGGCGGTGCCGGTTCGACGTCGCTGGCGGCCTCGAGTCGAGCAGGCTCCGTGGCGGTCGCAGGTGCGAGCGTTTCGCTCGCGGCCGCCGCATTCGCGATCACGAAGGCCGTGTGGTCGGTACCGGCCACGGATTGCGCTGCAACCAGCGCTGGCGACAGCTTGCGTTTGCCGCGCTCGGCTGCCGGTTCGTTGTTCGGCGGCGTCGATGAATCGCACATGGGCGGCGTCGGTGCATCCGATACGATGCGCGCGGCGTCCGCGGTCGCGGCTGGGATGGCGCGCACGGACGATGCGATCGTTGCGCCCGTAGCCGTCGGTGCAGCGAGCGGGGTCGTGGCGCCGGGTTGCGAGTTCGACGCGGCTGTTGAGTGCGGCGCCGGCAACAGCGACTTCATCGGCGCCGCCGCCGTGCGCGATTGCGTCCACCTCGTTACCGCATCGGCGAAGGACGCGCTGCGCAGCCAGCCCGGTTCGCGCAGCGCGGCCAGGGCGAAGGCGAGCAGGCGCAGTGTGGTCGGCCGCAGTGCTGCGTTGCGCAGTTCGGGTAGCGCGGCGAGCAGGCGGGTGTCGTCGCGACGCGATGCCGGCGTGCGGCTGCTTGCGTCTGGCTCGGACCGAACGCCTGCATCGGCCCCGGGCGGACGATGCGATGCCTCGGACGGATCCGAAGCGACGCTCGTCAGGACGGCTGCGGCCTTCGCAGACTCGGGGGTGGCAGCGAACGCCAGGGCGAGCGGTGCGTCGTAATCCCGTGCCAGCGCCGTCAGGGCGCGCCTCGCATCGCCGTCGTGCAAGCGCGACAGCCAGGCCGCGGCGTCGCCGTTGGGTGCCAGCAGATTCAGCGTGGTCGCCACCTGTTGGCCGTGGCCGAGTAACTGCTCGCGCAGCCACTCGTCGACCGCGGCTCGGCCCAGCACGGTGCGCCACCACCAACGCTGCGAGACGTGGCCGCGCAACCAGTCCCGGATCAGGCAGGCGGCCAGTTCGCCTTCGTCGAACCAGACCGCGTCGGCGCTTGCCGCGCCGTCGTCGCGCCAAGGGCGTTTCGCGTAGCGTTGCTGCTCGCGCAGGGCTTGCGCCACGCGCGGGCCGAAGGCGGCCATGGAATGAGGCCCGGTCTGCAGCTTGCGCACCAGCAACAGTGCGTTCGGCGGCAGCTCGCTCAGGCTCCAATCGACCGCGGCCAAAGCCCGCTCCAGGCCCTGCCGGGCCCGCAGCGTGTCGCGCTCCGCACTGCGCAGCCTGACGCTGCGCAGTTGGTTCGAATCGCATCGCGAGTCGATTCGGAGCATGCGGGCCTCGGCGGGTCGCGGCGTCTACTTGCGCCGCAACAACAAGAACAGCACCAGCAACAACAGAATCAGGATCAGCCACCACCAGCGCTTCCACCACGGCTCGTGCGTGGGCGGTTCGGTGCCGGTGCTCAGGCTCGACAGCGGGCCGTCGCGCAGGACCTGGTCGGCGAATACGATGCTGACCTTGGGGTCGTCGCCGGGGGCGAGTCCGCCCACCTTGATCGTGTACTCGCCGGTAAGGCCGTTGTCGGTCGGCGCGCCGGCGATCGTGCCGGCATCGATCTTGACGTTGAAGCCGCCTTCATGGCCGGGGCCGACGTAGTTGCCGAACTTGTCGCGCGGGGTAATCACGATCACCGCATTGGCGCTGCGTGGTTCGCGCTGCACGCGCACCGCCGAATCCTTCGCGGTCGGGATCACCGGCACCTGGCGCTCGGCGAGGTCGCGGCGGCGGATCGTACCGGTGCGCGGGTCGTTCCAGTCGTACTCGATGCGGATGCGGTAACGGCCGCCGACGTTGGTGGCGTCGAACTTGCCTTCGTAGCGGCCATTGCCGACATGCTTGAGTTCGATCGCATCGCCGACCGGCTTGGGTTCGATTTTATCCAGCAGGCCGGCGGTGCGGATCAGCTGGTCGAGCTTCATCGACAGCGGCGAGGTGTCGTTGCGGACCTCGCCGTCGATCGGCTTGGCGCCGGCGTCGTGCAGCAGGGTGCCAAGGTTGGCGCCGGGGCGTTCGATGATCGCGCGCACGGCGCCGGCCGGCAGGTCGGCGAGCGGGCCGTGCTCCCAGCCGATTTCGGCGACGACGCCGATCGGGCTGGCGGTGCCGAGGCGCGGGGTTTCGGTGACGCGCGCGCCCAGGCGGCTTTCCACGCCGTAGGCCGACAACTGGTACTTCAGGCCGGCGGTGCCGAATTGCCGCACGGTCACCTTCCAGTCGCCGGCCGGACCGGCCTGGGGAATGTTGACGGTGGCGACGCGGAAGTTCGGTCCGCTGGCGTTCTGAATGGCGGTGGTCATGTTGCCGTCGGGGCGGCGGATCTCCAGCCCCGCTTCACGGGCGCTGCCCTCCCAGCTCAGCACGAAAGTGACGCGGGTCAGCGAGGGGTCGACGATGAAGTCGAACGGCGTCGACGCCGGCGTGCCGGCGGCCAGATCGCCGAGCGTGCGATCCAGCAGCGACACCGTACCGCCCTTGAGGTGAGTCACCAGGTTGTCGACGAAGCTGTTGTCCATCGCCACGCCGTTGTTCGGGAACGCCGAACGGCCGGCGGTTTCGCCGGAGATTTCGTCGAGCAGTTCGGCGCTCGCGGCCATGCCGCCTTCGCCGAGGCCGATGGTGAAGATCGGGCCGCGCGGCAGCACATCGCGAGCGAGGATGCCGCCGTTCAAGGTCAGCAGCGCGCTGCTCGGCATTGCGGCGGCGACCGCGCATTTGTCGAGATAAGTGGTGCCCGGCGGCTTGCCCGGATAGGGCTTTTCGACCGGCGCCAACACCTCGCCCTGGCGCGAGATGCACGGTGGGTTGTTCTGCTCGCCGTCGGTGAACAGCACGACGGCGGTATCGCCGACCAGTTGTTCGACCGGTGCCAGACGCGCGCGTCCCATGGTGGTGCCGGCACCGATCGAGGTGCCGCCGATGTAGGTGTTGTCGACCAGGCCGGCCGCGACCGGCGCGGCCCAGGGCGCGGCGATGGCGCCGCGTTGCTTGAAGAAGTTGAGGCCGTCGAGCGGCGATTCGACCGCGGTGCCGCCGAACAGGACCATGCCGAGCCTATCGTCGGCATGGCCTTCGGAGGAGATCGTCGCCGGCGGCGGTGGCGCGCCGACCGCGTCCCAGACCGAGGCGAACAACTGCACCGAGGACTTCAAGCGGTCCCAGCGCTTGTCCGGCGAACCGGGAATGACCCAGTCCATGCTCGGCGACTTGTCGAGCACCAGCACGATATTGAGCGGCAGGCGGCCGAGATAGGCGACGCCGCCGCCGGAAATCGAGGGCCGGCTGGTCGGCACCCGCACATAGGCCACGTCGCAGGACGCATCCGACGGCGCCATGAAGCTGGTGATGCGATAGCCCCTGCCGGCGCCGAAGGTAAAACCGGTCAGTTCCAGGGTGATCGACAAGCCGGCCGGGGTGATGGTCGGCGCGCAGAAATTACCCGGGAACACGCTCTTGTAGGTGATGTCGAGGCGGGCGCGCTGAGTGCCGCTGATGCGCGTCACCGTGGCGATGTCGCCGGTCGGGCTGACCCCGACCGCCTTGCAGGCGACGCCGGCGCAACCGGCGTCGGCGACCGCGATGCTGGTGCCGTCGACGGAGATCGTCGATCCGCCGCCGATCGAGGCGGCATCGAACTCGATCGCCGACATGGCGGTCTGCATGGTCGGCGGGCTGGGCCCGCGCGAAGGCACCTGCAAGGTCAGGGTCTGGGCCCACGCGGCGGACGAGCCGATCGCCAGCAGTCCGCCGAGCAACCAAGACGCGGCGCGGGGAAAACGCATAGGACGTGTCATGCGTGTCATGGAACTCTCCTGGTTCAGGCGCCCACTACGTTGAAGGTGCCGGTGTATGCGATGTCGCTGAAGCCGGGGACCGAAACGATCACGGTCGCCGCAACCACGGGGCCTTGCGGTATGTCGGGGAAGTTGGGCACGGTGGCGACGATGGTGGTCGCGTTGGCGCTGACGATCGCCGCGGTGGTGCCGCGTATGCGCACTTGCGCGGCCGCGGTGAAATTGGTGCCGGTGATGGTGATGTTGTTGCCTTCGAGCTGGGCGGCCGGCGTGACGTTGGTGATCGTGGGCTGCGCCGCCACCGGTGCGGTGACGGTGATCTGGGTCGTCGCCGGCGTGCCGTTCGGCGTCACGATGCGGATGGTGACGCCGGCCAGGGGCGGTGCGCCGCCGGTCGCGGGCGCGCCGGGAATGCCGGCCGGCACGACCACGAGCAGGCGCCGGGTCGGATCGACCGGGTCGGGATTCACCGAGGCCGCCGGCACGTTGTTGAAGGTCACCGTGTTCTGCGCCGCGGTGGCGCTGAAATTGGTGCCGACGATCGCCAGCGGCGTGTTCACCGCGAAGCTGGTCGAGGCCACGCCGCTGACGGTTTCGGTGCGCGAGATGGTCGGCGGCTGATTGCCCGGATTCGGCACGCTGCCGGCGGCGCGCGACACCACCAGGTTGATCGGCGTGCCCGGCGCCACGCGCATCTGCGCCGGCGGGCTCTGGTTGAGCACCACCAGGTTGGCGTTGGCGGCGGCGAGCGGGTCGACCGCGGCGCCGGCGACATCGAGGGTAAAGCCGAGGGTGAGCTGGCGCCCGGGTTGCAGCAGGATCGCGCGGGCCTCGCTCAACAGCGAGCCGAACAGGTTCGGCACCGTTTGCGTACCGCCTCCGGGGCCGCCGCCCTGCAATTGCGCGAGCGCATCCAGGATCGCGTTGATCAGGTCCGATGACATCACATCGCCGGGCTGTACCTGTGAGGGAAGTGCCATGGAAGTTCTCCTGAGTGCTGTCTATGGGGCGCCGCAGCAGCCGGCCAGGTTGCTGTAGTCCAGGCGCGCCATGTCGAACCGCGCGACCGCGATGTCGGGGAGTTGTCCGCTTGCGAAGACCAGCATCGTTTGCACCGGTTCGCCTTCGCGCGAGGCTTTGACGTTCTGCCAGGGCCGATACACCCAGACGAACTCTTTCTGGTTCACGTCGGTCGGCGTCGAGGCCAGGGCCTGCGCCTGCAGGGCGCCGAGCAAGCGCGCGTCGATGAAAGGCGTGCTCTGCCCGGAACCCGGCGCGGGCCGGCGCACGATGCCGGTGAAGAAGGTGGTGTCGGAAAAACCGCGCAGCGACAGACTGTGCAGCGGCACGATCCCGAACGGCGGCAGGTAGCGGAAGTACTGGGTCGCTATCAAGGCCGAGGGCGCCGCCGACGCGGCGAGCAGATCGGCCAGGTGCTGCTGGAACTGCGCGCACATCGCATGCGTCTCGACCAGGCGGTGGGCGCGCGCCTGGAATGCGAACGAGGACAGTTCGGCCGGATCGAGCGGGTTGCGCTGGAAGGCATAGCCCGACAAGGCATCGGGTTCGAGCAGGCGCCGCCGCACCGCCCAGGTATCGACGAAGTTCAAGCCGGCGCTGGTCCAGTAGACCAGTGCGAGCGGCACGTCGCAGTCGCTGAGCGCGCTGTCGCGCAGTTCGTCGATCAGACCGTAGTTCGGCGGGTCGTTCTGCCAAGGATCGAGCGTGTTGCTGTCGCGGGCCTCGATGCCGAAGCAGCGATACGCCAGGCGGTTGCGGAATTGCGACGAGGACGGGTCGAGGTCGGCGAAGCGCAGTGGATTCAGCGCAAGCAGACGGAACTGCACGCCGTCGACGGTGGCGTCGGTGTTGCAGCGCACGTTGCTCGGGTCCAAACCGTTAGTCGGGGCGCGGCCTTCACTGGTTTGCGCCGGTGCGATGGTCAGCACGTAGACGCCGGCGCCGGCGACGTAGACGCCGTCGGCGAGCGGATTGCAGTTGGCGAACACGCAGTCGCAGGCCGCGGCCTCGCCGGCATCGAAACGCCGGGTGAGGGCGACGCTGGTGTCGGCGGTCAGGCACAGGGTCTGGCCGGCGCGATTGACCGCCAGCCCGGCGCGCACCCGCAACACCGGTGCGTTGACCTGGTCGAGGTCGGCGTCGCGTGCGGCTTCCAGGCCGAAGGCGACGCCGTCGCCGAGCGCCAGCCCGAGCCGTGCGTCGGCCTCGCGGCGAGCGACCTGCTCGCGGCTCAGGTCCTTGCTGGTGAGCAGGCGCCCGTTGAAGAAGTTGACGCTGCGGATACCGCCTTCTTTGACGGGTTGTTGCAGCTGCAGGACGTTGTCGAGAGTGCTCATGGCGGCCTCATGCGGTCCCGATCGAATGCCATTGCCCGGCGCCGTCGGCGACCAGGGTGACGGCCTTTTTCTTCTTGACCGAGAACTCGGGCAGGCCGTCGATGCCGTCGCCGACCAGGGTGTCGGCGAACACGGTCAGCGCGCCGACGTCGAGGTTCTTGATCACGTAGGTGCGCCCCGCGATCATCGGCACCGAGGCCGGCAAGGTCAGGGCGAGCTTGGCGGCGGTGCGGCCGATCACCAGGTACTGGCTGTCGTCGAGCGTCATGTCCTGCTCGGAGAATTGGATCGGCACCTGCATCGGCGAGATCGCCATCGGCGCGTCGAACTCCAGCGGCATCGGCCCGCCGAACGCGGCTCCTGCGTCGTCGCCAGTGCCGGCGCAATCGCAACCGCACAGCGCCCATTCCTGCAGCAGGCGCAGATGGGCGAGGAAGGGCCTGGCGCTTTCGTCGATGCGCAGACTGGCCGGACTGCCGTCGACCTGCCAGGCGCCGCTCGGCGAACCCCCGACCCAGACCACTTCGAAACTGATCCGCGCCAGCAGCATGCAATCGCCGTCCGGGTATTGCGGGCGATGGCAGCGCATGGCCATCCACAGCGGCCGCAGCTCGGTAACCCAGAAGCGGAAGGCGGTGCGCAGGAACTCGCATTGTTGTTCGCGCGCGAGGCTCAGCCGCGGCGAACCGAGATCGAACAGATAATCGCCGAGGGTCGCGAACGAGGCCGGCGGCGACAGTGGCGGCGACATGGTCTGAGCATCGAGCCAGGGCTGCACGGCGCCGCGCATCGCCTCGAGCCAAGCGTCGGGATCGGCGATCTGCGGCGGGCTGGCGTCCAGCACGCTGACGTTGCGGCGCAGCCAGCGCACGAAATCGCGCAGCGCGTCTTCTTCGACCTGGGCCGGCGCGTGCTGGCGCAGTTCCAGACGGAAGTCGTCGGCGACGCGCGAGGGTTTCATCAACTCGTCTTCGGACCGGCACGGCTCGCCGGGAATCGGCACGGGCCGGGTCTTGCAGTCGGCGTAGCACAGGGTCAGGTACAACGAGATCTCGCCCGAGCCCACCGCGGGCGGGGACAGCGGCGGCGACAGCGGTGGCGACAACGGCGGCGAGCCGGGGTCGAGCATCCGGTTCACCAGCGCGGCGTTGTCGGGTTTGGCCAGCCAGCGGTTCAGCACCGCGCACTGGTCGGCCGCCACGCACACCAGCTTGCCGCTGGGCACCAGCGCCGAACCGGCGGCGACGTGCAGGCGCGGCCCCTCGCTGCCGTCGTTCTCGAATTGGATGCGCAGCCCGCTCAGCGTGCCGTAGCCGACCGCGTCGCGCGCCAGCCATTGGTCGCGTCCGGCCAGGTAGGCGAACTCCTGGGTGAAGTCGTCTACGCCGAGCACCATGCCGCGCTCGTAATTGACATGCTGCGTAGGGTCTGCGGGCAGGCCCGTCAGCGTGGTCACCGGTTCGTTGCAGCAGCCCATGATTCGCTCCTGGAGACTTGGCGGCTCAGCATTCGAGCGACAGCCGGTCGCGCCCTTGATGGCGCGGCGCACCGCCGACGAAGCTGGCTCCGAGGTAGGCGCGGCCCACCACGGCATCGGGGATCAGCTCGCTTGCGCGGCTGCCGGCACCCAACTGTGTATCGAGCCCGAGCCGCGCCTCGCCGACGCGGTTGAAGGCCCAGTAGAAGCGCACGTCGAACACGGTGTGCGCGGGTTTTTCCAGTTCGACGATGCGCCGCGCGAGTCCGAGGCATTCGTCGAGGCGGTAGGGATCGGCGATCACGCTCGCCACCGGCAGCAACACCGAGAAGCGGTGCGCGGTGCGGTGCATCGCCAGCAACTGGCGCTCGAACTGCAGCCAGTCGGTCTGCGCGGCGGGGCTCGCCGGCAGACGGTCGGGCAACGGCACCTGTTCGAACTCGGGCCAGGCGCTCAGGTGCGCACTGCGCAGGCGTTCGATGCGGCGATAGCGCCGGGCCAGGAAGTCGTGCCACAGCTTGCGTTCGCGGGCACCGTCGGCGCGCGCGCAGAACTCCTGCCAATCCTGGTTGGCGGCTTCGCGTGCGGACGGCGCGCTCGGCAGCAGGATCTGTGCGACCTGCGCGTAGGCGCTGGCGTGCGCGAGATTCAAGGCTGGCAGACTGCCGTAACGCGACAGCAGGAAGCCCTGCCAACGAACGCGGTCGGCGGCGCCGACGCTGGGCACGAAACCCAGATGGGCCGAACAGAACGCGCTCCATTCCTGCGCCGCATCGGAATGCGCGGCGGTGTTCGGCGGCGGCGCCAGCGAGAACGGCGTCATCTGCTGCACCGCCGATGCCGTGCCTTGCAGCCAGGCGGCGTAGCGATCGACCAGGCCGGCATTGCCCTCGGCCGGCGTCCACAGACTCTGCAACACCACGTTGCGCAGGCCGTCTTCCGAGGCAGCGCTGCCGAGCGCGGCATCGGCGACCAGAGTCTCGACCAGGCGCGTTTGATAGGACTCGACGATACGGATACGACCCGCGCCTTCGTCGTCCGGATCGGGGCCGTCGAACATGGCCGCATCGAAGCCGGGCTCGAAGGCCAGGGTCAGGGCGACGCGCAGGCCGTGCACGGTGCCGCGCCAGCGGAAGAAATCCATGGCGTGGCGGACCAGCAAGCGATGACGGCGTTCGTCCCAGGACGGGTCCAGGGCCAGGTCGAACCAGCCGGCGAGCCAGGCCAGCGCGTCCTGCGGCACCGTGCGTGCATCGAACAAGGACTGCACGTTGGCGACGCGGTCCTCGATCTGGGTCAGGGTGCTTTCGCAATTGGCCAGCCAGCGTTCGAGGAAATCGCCGTTGGCGCTGTCTTCGCGATACAACGCCGGCAGGAAACGCTGCGGATAGGAGAAGCGCGGCGACCACACGCGCAGGGCGCGCAGGCGCGGCGTGGCGGTGCCGTTGCGGCCGACCAGGGTCACGCGCAGTTGCAGATAGCGGCCGTGCGCTTGCTGCAGCAGCAATTCCCAGGTGCCGGCGCCGGCTTCGCGGCGGGTCGTGCGTGCGGCTTCGCGACGCAGCCAGGGCAGTTCCGGGCCGCTCGCGCGCAGGCGCGGCACCGGTTCGCGCAGCCAGCTGCCGATGACTTGCGCATCCGCCGCCGGTTGCGCTTCGCCGTCGAACCAACCGCTGAGTTCGTCGCCGGCGCGGCTTTCGATGGTGATCGCGGTGTCCGGCGGTATCGCCGCATCGAGCAGCAGCTTGTCCCAGACCGTGCCGAGCTCGTTGCTGTCGAACACCGGCGTCACGAATACCGCCTGCGCCGCATAGCGTTGCCGGTGCTGCTGCACTACCGGGGTCCAGCGCGGCAGGCTCAGGCCGCAGTCGTAGTGGGCCTTGCCCGCGACCGAGATCAGGGCGCGGCCGCCATAGCGGCGCAGCGGGTACAGCTCGGCCGGCGCGCGCAAGGCGAACTGCCCGTCGCTGTCGACCACTTCGAAGGCGTGGACCTGGTTGCCGACTTCGCTGGCGATGAACAAGCGCGCTGGCGCCGGCTCGGAGGCCGCGGCGGAGGCATGACCGAGGCCGCTGGCATAGACCATGTCGTGGGCGAGCGCGGGCAGGGCATCGAGCCATTGCGAGGCATCGGCCGACCAGGCCGAACCCTCGCGGCGCAGCCGCACCACGCGCGAGCGTTGCAGCGGCGCGTCGCTGTCGAGCACCAGCACGGTGGCCGCGCCGGTGGATTCGATCGCGATCGGATCGAGCAAGGGCGCGCTCAGCGCCGCCAGGTCGAGGCCGGCCGGGAACTGCACCGCCGCTTGCTCGCGCAGCGGCCCGGAATGCGGTTGGAAGTCGTCGACGACCGCTGCGCTCAACGGCAGCGCGGTCTGTCCGCGGTTGACCACGGCCAGGGTGCAATCGAGTTCCCACAAGCGCCGATGCAGGCGATCCAGCACCCAAGCGCCGCCGCCATGGCGCGGGCACAGGTCGAAGGGCTCGAACGGCACCGCTGCCGGCCAGCCGGTTTCCAGCGGCGGACCGCCGGAGATCAGGTCGAAACTCATCAGGCCGCGCAGGTCGCCGCGCGCGAACGCCGCGACGAGGTAGTCGTCTTCGGTGACGACCACGGCGAGGTAGCGGTCGGCGGCGCGCGCCTGCGCGGCCTGATGGGTCTCGAAGGCGAGACGTCGCTCGCTGCGGGTCTGCGCGCAGTCGGCCGGGTCGGCCGGCCAGAACGGCGCTTCGCTGCCGCCTTCGGTCGAGGCCACCCGCAGGGACGCAGCATCGTCGGCCACGCGATAGACGTTGCCGTGGCGATCGGCGGCGGCCGGGCGGCGTGCGTCCAGGCTCAGCGGCGTTTCGCCGAGCGTCGCCGGCAGTTCGATCGCTTGCGGCTGCAGGGTGATTTCGCTACGCGACGGGTCCCATCCGGGCAGGGTCGCCGGCGGGATCGGCATCGGGCTGGCGAACACCTCCCACCAGAACGCCAGCGGCTGCGCGACGGCGGCGTCGTTGAAGCCGGACTCGTTAAAGTCGGCGGTCGTGCAACGCGCCCAGTCGTCGCGTCCGTACAGCATCTGGAAGCGGGCGCCGTTGACGTTCATCAGCAGGTCTCCGGCACGACCGGCACCGGCAACAGCGGCGTGGTCGAGCCCGTCGAACCGCCGCCGCTGGCGTTGCCGCCGCCACCGCGCAGGGCATCCAGCGACATGGCTTCGCCGGCGACGACCGAAATGCCGAGGATGCGCGGCAGCTCCAGCCCGCTCATCTCGACCACGTCGCTGGCGCTGAGCTCGCCCTCGGCGAGCAACACGTCGGCGACCGAGGTCACGCCGGCCACGCGCGCGACTTCGGCCAGCAACACGCGGCTGGCGACGGCGGTGCGCAGCGGCCAGCCGCGTGCCGGGTCGGCGCCGCGCGGGGTGAACAAGGCGGCGTTGCGCGGCATCGTGCCGGCCGGGCCGATCGGCGCCAGTACTTCGCGCAGGCGGCGCTTGACGTCGTCGACGACCTGGGCGATGGCATAACCGGCGGCGGCCTCGATGCCGACCGAGATCCAGATGCCTTTGTAGTCGGCGCCGCGGACGACCAGTTCGGTGGTGACCAGGCGGCGCGGGTCGAGATGGCGGCACAGCGCGTTGAGGAACAAACGGTCGGCGCGCGGCGCATCGGGTTGGGTCGGGTCGGAGCGCGGGATCGCCATCAGCGTGACCACGCCGGGCGCCGAGCCGGGTTCGTTCGGCGACAGGTCCGGATGGAAGGCCGGCAACACCTCGATGCGGCCGATCTGCACGCCGGGCGCGCGGTAGGCGACCGACTCGAAGTCGTCGATGCTGACCATGCGGTCGCGATGCTGCAGATGCCGGCGCACTTGTTTCTCGCCGGTGTCGACCGATTCGGCGTCGGCGCCGCCCCAGGTCTGCACCGGGTTGAGCACGGCGAAGCCGGACGGCAGTTGCGGGGCGTTGTCGATCTTGCCTTCGGCGACGTTGCCCTGCGCGCCGAGACAGAATTCATACGCGGCGAACACGCGCGCACCGAGCGGCAGGCGGCGCCCGCGCAGGCCGTCGCCGAAGCGTAGTTCGCCGGCTTCCGGATCGAGTTCGAACACCTCGGTGGGACCGGTGTCGATGCAAGCCAGCTCGCGCGCGCTCGAACGCGGATCGGATACCGGCACTTCCGGCGCGGCCGCGGCCAGGTCGTCGATCTCGCTCCAACGTCTCGGTGCGGCTGCACCGACCCGGGTCGATACGCTGACCGAATGGCGCAGCACCGGCCGACGCGACAGTCGCCGCACTTGATCGGGCCGGCCGTCGCCGTCGGCGAGCGGTTCGGCGGCGATGCGCTGGATCTGCCGCACCGGCGTGGCGTTGATGCCGGCCCAGCGCATCCGCGCCTGCGCCGCGCCGTCGGCGCGCACGCGCAGCCAGGTGATCACGCGCCCGGCCAGGGCCGCGTCGTCGAGGGTCGGCGGCATGTCGCCGACGCCGCCTTCGAGCGGGTCGATATCCTGCCAGACCTTCAGTTGCGCGGCCGGCGGCAGTGCGAGCTGCACTACGCCCGGCACCGACAGCAGATCGACTTCGGTGCGCGGTTCGAGTTGGCGATAGCTCGGCGCAGGACGGTCGCCGGCGTCGCGCGGCACGCGGCCGTCGGCCGGCACGCTCGGCAATTCGAAGCGCAGCAGTTGCCGGCTTTGGGCGTTGCCGGCCGGCAACAGTTGCGCGCCGACTGCATCCAGCGCCGGCACCAGACCAAGGGTCAGGGTGCGGCCGCCGAGCGCATCGCGCACCGACTTCCACGGGTCGTCGGGCTCGCCGGGCGCATCGGTCTTGCGCGCCAGCAGGGCGATCCACAGCGAGCGGTCGACGGTGTCGGCATTGAGGTCGACGCTGTCGACGACCTTGCGATCCAGCGCCAGGGTCTTGTACAGCTGCACCTCGGACGGGAATGGCAGTTGATAGGACGCGTACAGCAGCCGGTAGTAATCCAGCAGTTCCTGCGAGGGATCGTCGAGGCGGCGCTTGAAGTACACCCGCGCCTCGACCGGCAACACATCCAGCCCGAGTTGGGTGCGGAACGGCACTGAGCCGGCGCGCACTTCCAGGTCGGCCGGCAAGGTTTCGACCTTGGGCAGGCCGCGCTCGTTGGCGATCGCCACCAGGCCTTGCGCGGCGCTCGCGCTGGCCAGGGGAATGCGCAGCATCTGCAGGAACTTGAGGCGGTTGCGCTCCGGGGTCAGGTTGGCGCGGTACAGCAGGTTCTCGGTGAGGAAGGAGAACAGCTGCACCAGGGTCACGCCCGGGTCGCTCTGGTTGAAGTTGGTCCACTCCGGCGTGTGCACGCTCGCCCGCGCCAGCGTGTCTTCCACCAGCTGGGCGAAGCGGCGATCGTCGATGGGCGGGGGCGTCAGCGGCATGGGTGCGGGCCTCAGATCACGGCCAGCGGAATGGCGAGGCTGATGCGTTCGCGCGAGGCGGTCGCGACCAGCCGGTAGGTAATCGTGGCCACCGCGGTCTCGGCTTCGGTGGCGTGCGCGGCCACCTCGACCGCTTCGACTTCGATGCGCCGCTCCCAGCGGGCCAGGGCGCGCTGCACCGCATCGCGCATGCGCGCATGGGTGGCCGGGTTGTTGGGTTCGAACAGGAACCGGGCCAGGCCGGCGCCGAATTCGGGCACGCCGACGCGTTCGCCGGGTTCGGTCTTGAGGATGACCGCGATCGATTCGCGGATGTTGTCTTCGCCCGAGGACCAGACGAAGCGACCGTCGACGCCGACCCGCGGCGGAAACGACAAACTTGTGCCGAAGATGCTGCTCATGACGAGTCCTTCTTGCCCTTGAGCCCGGGCACCGGGAAACAGATCACGAAGTAGGGCAGCCAGCGGAAGATCAGGTCGAACAGGATGACGATGATGATCAGCAGGATCAGCGCGCAGATGGTGATGATCGGAATCGACAGCGAGCAGATCATGCCGATGTTGATGCCGCCGCTCTGGCAGGGCGCGCCGTCGCCGGCGGGCAGGTCCTTGTGGAACGGCCACGGCAGCACCGACAGCACCAGATCGACCAGGCCCATGCCCTTGGCGCGTTGCACCTGGCCGCAGAGCATGTCCGAGAGCACGAAGGCGGTGTTCTTCTGATACTTGCGCAGGCCGGCCGGGCTGGTGTCGGCCGGCAGCGAGATGCGGATCGGCCGCGCCGGCGCATCGGAATCGAAGAAGCTGGCCAGGCGGAAACGTTCGCTCGGCGCCGACAACAGCGGCGGGTGCAGCGGGCCGCAATCGCGGCGGCCGTGGACGAAGCGCAGCACGAACCAGCCGCCGTCGCCGAGGTTGGCGCCGAGGTTGTTGCCGAGCGCGTTCTTGACCTGCAACGCGAACGGCACCGGCGGCGCGTCGGTTTCGGTGGTGGCTTCGAGTGCGCGCGCGTACAGCGCGGTGAAACGGTCGACCTTGCGTGCGACGTCCTGGCCCGGCACGTTGCCGGCGACCGGGTCGGGGTCGATCGAGGCGTCGTCGCCGAGGCTGTCGAGCGCGGTGTAGGGGCCGGTCGCGGCGAGGCTTTGCTCGACCCCGGCCAGGCAGAAACTGAAGCGCGGCCAGTCCGGCAGGCCGCGGGTGTCGGGCGTGGCGGCGAAGGTCGCGGTGCTCGCTTCGAGCTTCTCGCGCACGCCGGGCGCGCGGATGGCCTTGAGCGCGGCGCGCATCGAGGCGGCGACCGGGTATTGCACGGTCGGTTGCAGCGCGGCGATCAGCGGGGCGCTCATGACCACCGTGCCGAGCCAGTCGTAGAGGGCGCGACGGTTGCTCGACAGCGCGGCATAGCCGGCGCCGTTGTTGTCGATCGCGTTCCAGACGTCGGGCAGATAGGTCTGCAGATGGTCGGCGCAGTCCAGCAGGACCAGCCACGACGCGCTCTGTTGCTGCAGGTTGAAATTGAAGGCGCGGGTAACGCGATCGCCGGGCGGTTCGGCTTCGTCGCCGATGGTCGGCGTCGAGGCCGGCGCGGTGGCGAGCTTGAAGGCCGAGCGGATCATCGTCTTCCACGGCTCGCTGACGTCGATCTGGAACTGCGAGGTGCGCGCGAGCTTGGAGTTCGCCGGGGCCGGAACGCTCGGCGACAGTTGCTCGCGCTGGGCGGTCGCGTAAGCAGGCGAGGGCGCGGTGTCGACGCGGCAGCCGAGGTATTCCTCGCGGCGGCCGACCGGGACGCTGCCGGCCCACAGCGCACGGCGATGCTGGCCGTCGTCGAGAAAGCTCAGGGCGAATGTCGGCAGGCGGTCTTCTCCGGGCACGAAGTCGTTGTTGTCGTTGCAACGCTGCCAACGCGCGCCCTGCAGGTCCTTCAGATAAGCGAATTCGTGCAGCGTTCCGCTGGCGTCGCCGGGCACCGGCATCAGCCGTCGCAGCACCATGCTCACTTCTTCGCCGCCGCCGCGCACCAGCGCATGCTCGGGCAGGCCCTGGATGCCGCAGACCAGGCTCGCGGTGGCCACGTAATGGCGTTGATGCGCGGGTTGGTACAACTTGAGCGGCGGCGCTTCGGCGTCGGCCGGCGCGACACGCGGCTTCGGCCGCTTGGCTGCGGCGATGCGGCCGGACGCCTGCACCAATTGCGGCATCGGCGCGCGTTCGACCAGGTCCGGCGGGTCGACCATCGGCTTGCGCCAGGTCTCGTAACGCGCGACGAGTTTGTCGATGCGGGTCGGGTCGCGCGCCAGGGTGCCGAGCAACTGCTCCATGAAGTCGTCGCTGGCGAAGCGCAGGATCGCCGGGCGCGCCTGCTCCGCAGTGGCCGCGGCGCCGGCGGTGTCGCCGAAGCGCGACCACAGCGGTTGCGGTGCCTGCCAACGCAAGGGATGGGCGTTCATGGCGTCCTCCGCGCAATGGCAGGGCGATCTCGGCGCGTGGCGGTCATCGGCTTCACCAGATGTTCCCCGCGCCCGGGGTGTAGGAGGCGCTGATGATGCTGTTGCAGATCACCGTGTCCGCTTGCACGACGCCTGAGAAGCGCGACATCGCCGAGTCGACCGTGACCATGCCGGCGCTGACCGCGACCTGGCTGGCGTTGACGGTGACCTTGGCCGCGGCGGTGACGGTGATGCCGGACATTTCCAGCTTCACCGAGTTGCCATTGCTGTCTTCGATCTCGACCGCGCCGGGGCCGTCCTTGAGGGTGAAGCTCTGTCCGCCCGGCGTTTCCAGCAGCAGCTGTTCGCGGCCGTCCTGGTCGTCGAGGGTGATCTTCACGCCGTTGCGCGAGCGCAGCACCTTCTTGTAGTTGTTGCCGGCGCCGTCCATCGACTCCGGCGGCTGGTCGCGGCCGTTCCACAGGCCGCCGATCACGTAGGGGCGGCGCGGGTCGCCGTGTTCGAAACAGACCAGCACTTCGTCGTCGACGTCGGGCACGAACCAACTGCCGCGGTTGTTGCCGCCGAACATCGTCGCCAGCCGCGCCCACCCTTCGTAGCGCTGACCGCTGGCGTCGGGCGACCAGGGCAGGGTGATCTGCACGCGGCCCTGGTTGTCGGGGTCCTTGATGTCGGTCACCAGCGCCACCAGCACGCCGTACCAGCGTCCGCCCCAGCCGCTCGGCAGGCGTTCGCTCAGCAGTTGTTCGAACGGCGGCAGCTCGACGATGCGCATGGCTCAGCCCCGTCCGATCGCGGGCCGGTCGCACCAGAACTCGGTGCGCACGCCCAGTTTGGGATCGAAGCGGATCTGCACTTCGGTCACGGTGTAGTCGCCTTCGAACAGCGGCCCCACGCCCTTGATGGTCAGCTTGGTGCCGACCCGCAGCGCGTCCTTGGTCTCGGCCACGCCGTGACCGGTGATGAAGCGCCGCGCCATGTGGCGGAAGCTGGCTTCGGCCAAGGCGCGCGCTTCGCCGTCGGAACTCGGCAGGCCGTGGGCGAGCGCATCGACGCGTGCGCCGAAGGCCTGTTGCAAGGTCTCGGCGCCGCTGGGGCCGCCGTTGAGTTCGGCGCGGATCGCGGCTTCGTCGGCCTCGTGCTTGGCCACGCGCTTGTCGGCGACGCTCCAGCCGGCACCGACCAGACGCGTGCGTTGATGGGCGAGATCGGCGCAGACTTCGAATTCGCGCAAGGGCCCAGCCCAGGACAGCTCCAGGGATTGGCCGTTGCGCTGTGCGCGTTGCGCCGCCTTGAGCTGGCTGCCCTCGACCCAGATCTGCGCGTCTTCGCGCCGGGCCAGGTCGCGCAGGAAGGCCAGGTCGCTCTGGTTGACCTGGGCCAGCAATTTGTAGGTTTCGCCTTGCACGTCGACCTGCGCCTGCAGGCCGTGGTCGCCGGCGATGCTGCGCAGAATGTCGGCGAGGCTGGCGTCGGCGAAGGCGCGGGTGCGTCGGGTCATGCGCAGGTCCTGCAATCGATCCTCGGCGCAGACGCCGATCTGCGGCGTGCCGCCGTCGGGGAACTTCGCCGACAGCGCGCTGATCCGGCCCTCGAACAACTTGCCGTCGCCGAGTTTGATGGTCAGCGGTTTGCCGAACTCGAGCAGGTCGCGGCCGAAGTGTTGGAAGCCGCCTTTGTCCGGGCCGCCCCAGTTGCCGAACACCAGCTCGCAACGGGCCAGGCCGGCCTCGGACTCGACGATGTCGAGCGACATCAGCGAGCTGGTCAGCGTGGCCTCGCGCTTGCCGTCGATTTCCACCGACGGACGCGAAGCTTTGATCGGCAATGTCGCGGTATCGCCCATGGACTCGCTATGGCTCCGTCAATGCGCCCAGACGCGCAGGCACTGCTGGTCGATCTGGCGCAACGCCGCCTGCACGTCGCGCGGTTCGAGCTTCTCCGGCGCCTCGCCCTCGGACTTGGCGCCGGCGTTCGCGTCCGACTTCGCCGCCGGTCGCGGCTCGGCCAACACTTCGAATTCGTTGATGACTACCGCCATGGCCGGGTTCCTTATCCGAACGAGATCGAGCCGCCGGCGCTGCCGCCGAGGGACGCGTTGATGCCGACGCTGGCGCTGGCACCGGCGTCGATGCCGGCGCTGCCGCCGATGCCGGCGCCGAAACCTGCGCCGACCGAGGCGCTGGCGCCGATGCCCGCGTCGACGCCTATGCCGACCCCGACCCCGACCCCGACCCCGACCCCGACGCCGATCCCGGCACCGCCGCCTATCGAAGCGCCGGCAGAAAGATTGAGATCGACCAACTGACCCGGCGACATGCGCAGCGGGTCTTCGATGCCGTTGGCCGAGGCGATGCCCTGCCAATCGGGTTTGCCGCTCTTGCCGGCCATCGACTGCAGCGAGTCGCCCTCGTTGGCACTCTTCAGCGGCGCTTGGCCGGGCTGGTTCGGTACCTTGCCTTCGCCCTCGAACTTGGCTTCGAGGATCTTCTGCTGCGACAGGGTCATGGTGATGCTGGAGCGCAGCGGCTTGCCGTCGGGCGAGAAGAACTCCAGGGTTTCTTCCATGCTCTCGACCATGCCGTCGAACAGGAAGGTGCCCCAGTGGAAGCGCAGTCCCGGCGGCGACAGCTTCTTCGGGTCTTCCTCGGACTTCTGCGGGGTCATGAAATAGACCACGTCCTGGGTCAGGCGGCGGACGTCGTCGACCGCATCCTTCTCCATCGCGGTGACGTCGAACCACAGTTGCAACGCGAGCTTGGTGGTGCCGGCGCCGACGAACTGGCGGCCGGCATTGCCGGCGGCCTGGTCGCCGCCCTGCGGCTGCACGATCTGGTTGGCGAAGGTGACCTTCAGCGTTTCCGGATTGAACTGCACCGCGACCTTGCGCCCGCCGGACTTCTCGTTGGCGAAGCTCTGGTCGAGTTCGATCAGCTGGGCTTTTTCCAGGCTCATGACGTGGCCTCCGCGCGGTTCATGCGTCGAGCTCCTTGAGGGCCAGGGTCTCGTAGGCCACCTGCAGTTCCTCGATCGCCACCTGGCCGTCGCGCGCGTTCAGCGCCGGTGCCTTGAGCTTGACCGGGACGCAGCGCGAGAGCTGGAAGCGTGCGCGCACGGTGCTGCCGTCGGCGGCGAACAGCACCACCTCGGCATTGGCGCGCAGGCGCGGATTGGCGACGCTGTCCTTGAACCAGCGCCACAGGTCGAAGTTCTCGGTCATGCCGCGCTTGAGGGTGAGCTGGCCGTAACTGACCATGCCGTTGAGGCGGATCTGCCGGTCGTTGGCGCCGCCTTCGCGGATGGTCTTGACCTCCATGTTCATTTCCAGGCCGTCGCATTCGGCGAACGCGGCGTTGACCAGCGGCTTTGCGTCGTCGCCGCGGTTGATCTCGACGGCGAAGTTGAAATTGGTGAACGGGTAGGGCTGGGCGGCCATGCTCAGAGCTCCTCGATCACGGCCAGGCGCTCGCCGTTCTGGGCCAGGCGCACGGCGATGAAACGCATCGGCAGCGACGGCGCCACCCGCAGTTCGACCACGAAGCGCCCGGCGTCGACCGACTGCGGCGTGTTGACCCCCTCGTCGGTGACCACGCGGAACGATTGCGCGGCGGTGGCGCCGGCGAAGGCGCCGCGTTGGAACAGATCGGTCAGCAGCAGGTCGAAGCCGCGCTGCACCGAACGCCACAGCACCGGGCCGTTAGGCTCGAATACGTAACGGGTACCGTGGCGCAGCGCCATGCGCCGCAGCAGGATCAACAGGCGGCGCACGTTGATCGGCCGCAGCGCCTCGTCCAGCGCCAGGGTGTCGGCGGACAAGGCGAAGAAGCCGCGCGGGTCGTTACGCAACAGGTTGATCTGCGCGTCCTGCAGGGCCTGGCGGTCGCCGTCGGCGATCGGCGGCGTCAGCGCCACCACATCCTTCATCGGCTCGTTGGCAGCGGCGATCCAGGCGCCGCGCAGGGAGGCCCGTTTCGACAACACGCCGACCGCGACGCCGTCCGGCGGCACCACTCGCAAGGGGTGTTGACCGGCGCTGTCGGCGCCGCCCGCGCGCGCGTCCGACTGCAACCAAGGGAAATACAGGGCGCCGTAGCTGAGCGCGCGCGCCTCCTCGAAGCCGAAGGCTTGCGGATCGCTCGGCCCGGCTGGATCGGTGGGCGTGCGTACGGCACGCAGGCGCTGGGTGTAGCGCAGGGCCTGGGCGGTGCGGAAATGGCGCGGCATCGACAGCACCGCGAACAGGTCGCCACAGGCTGCGGCCAGACGCAGCAGCGCCCGTTGTACGTCGAGCCAGTCGGCTTCGTGCAGGTCGCCGGCCCACTCGGGCGCGACCTGTTCCCAGTCGTCGGCGCGTACGCGCACGGTGACCGGGTTGGAGCCCTGGCTGCTCTCGTCGCCGACCCAGGCGAACACGCGATAGTGATACAGGCCGTCGCGTTGGCTCATCGCCACGTACTCGCCGTCGGCACCGCGGTAGATCTCGCGCTCGTCGCTGAAGTCGGCGCTGCCGGCCTCGAACAGGGCATAGACCGCGCCGGGCTCGCTCTCGGTCCAGCTCAAGCGATAGGTGCCGGGAGGCACTGGCGCGTCGGGGCCGTCGAGCAGCGGCGCTTCGATCAGACGCGTGCTGCAATCGAGGAAACGGCCGAAATCGGGTGTCGCCAAAGCGGAGTCGGACGCCACCGTCGCCAGGCAGGCACCGCGATGCGCGCGCCAATGCGCCGGCGTCGCGACGGGCGGTGCTTGCGCGGGTTCCGGGTCGTCCGCGTCGCGCCGTTGCCAGCCGCAGTGGATGGCGTCGGGCACGGCGATCAGGCTGGCCTCGTTGAACAAGCCGCCGGCACCGATGCCGAACACGGCGTGCAGTCCGTACAGGGGCCGCGTCTGCGCGCGGATCAGACGAATGTCGTCGGCATGCCCCTGCAGGGCGTCGACGCCGTCGTCGGCGAGTTCCGGGTCGAGGAACAATCCGCTGTCGAACGATGCCAGGCCATCGCGTTCGAGCGCGGTCTCGTCGCGGTGCAGCGGGCCGACCGCCGCGCCGAACAGCCCGCTCGCACCGAGCGGCAGCCAGGCGAGGGGTAACGGCGCGTCCTCGGGCGCCAGCGGAAAACGTTGCAATTGCGCCGGCGCCGCCGCGGCGAGATCGTCGTGCACGCGATAGAACTCGCTGTCGCGTTGCAGTTCCCAGAAGTTGCCCGGCCGGTTCGGCGTCAACGCCAACTGGCGCAGCCGCGCTTGCGGGCCGTTCTCCGAGATCGCACGCAGTTCGATTTCCAGCACTTGCGCCGAGGCCACCGTGCCGAGCGGCGCGGCGGCGAGGTCGACGCCGCGCCAGGCCGGCCCATGCACGGTCGCGAGCACTTGCAGGGTCGTCGCCGACAGGTCGGGCGCGCGGTCGGCTTCGTCGATGCGTAACCAGTGAACGGCGCCGGCGGCATCGAAACGCACCCAGGCGCCGATCTCGAAGGCGGATTCGGGCAGCGGCTCGTCGAAGCGCAAGGCAAGCGGCGCGGGTTCGGCGGCCGAATCCGGATCGCTGTCGAAGCTCGGCGGCGCCAGTAGAGTCGCCGCCAGCGGCAGCTCCAAACCGGCGAGGTGGGCGACACCGGCAAGCTCGTTCGGCGGCGAGGCCTCGGTGAGGATGCGTTCGAACGCGGCGAGCATGCGCACCGAGACCCGGTACGGCGCTGCCGGAGTCGCGCCCGCGGCGACCGTTTCGACTTGGGCATAGGCGCAATCGCCGGTGGCGCGGCCGAACTGCAGCAGGTCGCCGCCGCGCAGCGGTTGTCGGGTCAGGAATTCGTAGTGGCCCGAAGCAGGGGAGTCGACGCCGGACCAGGCGTCGAGGGCAAAACCGCGCGATTGCACCGACACGCTGACGCGCAAGGGATCCGACCAGGAACCTTCGCAGCGCGTGGCGACGATGGCCGGTTCGGCCTCGCCACCTGCCGCGGCGATCGAGAGCATTCCGGATAGGGCAAAGCGGTTGTCGACCGCGACCGCGAGCGAAGGATCGGCATCGGCGTCGACCTCGGCGCGCACGCGTTCCATCTCGGCGCTGCGCGCCACCCGTATGACCCAGCAGCGGCGGCCGCCGTTGGCGAAGAAGGCGCGCACCGAAGGGCCGAGATGCGCGTGCACGCGTTCGCCGCGGCGTTCGTCCCAGGCCAGCGCTGCGTCGGCGCCGAACACGGTCGCGTACTGCGCCGCGCTTTCGACCGCGACCGGCAGGTGCAAGGGGCCGGTCGAGGCGAAGCCGACGAACACCGCCACGTCCAGGCGCGGCAGCGCCTCCGCCGCGAGCGGCGGAGCCACGTCGACCTGGATGCCGGGCAGCCGGCGCGCGTTCGCCACGGTTCTCACTCCATCTCGAGCCGTTCGTAGGACAGGGTCAGCTCTTCCAACGCCACATCGGTGCCCTTGGCGTTGAACGGCCCGCTGGTGTGTTTGATGATCCGCGCCCGCAGCAATTTCCAGGTCTGCACGATCTGGGTGTGGTCCTCGTTCTGCAGGTGGATCGTCACCGTGCGCATGGCCTTCTGGTCGCCGTTGCGGATCTGGTCGAGCCACTGGTACAGGTTGAGCGAACCGATCACGCCGCGTTTCATCGTCACGTCGGTGGATTTGTTCATGCCGGTGATCTTCATCACGCTGTTTTCTTTGGCGTTGCCGGTGCGGTACTCGGACACGGTGACTTCCATGCCGATGCCGCTGAGCTCCTGGAACCCGGCCTGCGGCCCGTCGGTGACCCCGTCGCCCAGGTCGACGAGGAAATTGAATTGCACGTACGGGCGGTCGCGAAGGGTGGCCATGACGTTGCTCTCCGATCAGACTTTGCGGTCGGCCGTCCACTGGCCGATGCGGAAGATGACGAACTCGGCGGGCCGCAGCGGCGCCACGCCGATGAGGCAGATCAGGCGGCCGTTGTCGAGATCGTTCTGCGACATGGTCGAGCGGTCGCATTTGACGAAATACGACTTCTCCGGCTTGTCGCCGAGCAGGGCGCCGCTTTGCCATTCGTTGAGGAGAAAGTCCTCGATGGTGCGCCGCACGTTGGCCCACAACTGTTCGCCGTTCGGCTCGA
Organism: Lysobacter antibioticus; assembly: GCF_001442535.1. Taxonomy (NCBI): domain Bacteria; kingdom Pseudomonadati; phylum Pseudomonadota; class Gammaproteobacteria; order Lysobacterales; family Lysobacteraceae; genus Lysobacter; species Lysobacter antibioticus. The sequence continues at coordinate 3,853,846 of NZ_CP013141.1, forward strand.
ACACCGCCCACTGCGTGCCCTTGTCGATCGAGCGTTCCAAATAGGCGAAGTAGCGCCGCAGGTTGACGTACTTCCATTCCGGGTCGGAGCTGATCGTGCGTGCGCCCCACAGGCGCATGCCGCGGCCTTCGAAATAACGGAAGCAGTTGATCCCTTCCGGGTTCAGCACTTCCTGTTGCGCCTTGTTGAGGAAGCGTTCGAAGCCCAGGGCCAGGTTGACGACCTCGTTGGCCGGCGCCTTGTAGACCGCACGGTTGACGTCGTTGCGGGCGTAGATGCCGGCGACGAAGCCCGACGGTGGCATGTGGGTTTCGCGCTGGGTCAGCGGATCGAGCACCCGCACCCAGGGGTAGTACAGCGCGGCGTGCTTGGAATCGAGCTGGGCGCGCATCGCCCGCACTTCGCTGATCGCCTGGTTGTCGCCGCTGTCGAGCACGGCGATGCAGTACTTCATGCGTTCGGCGTGGCGGATCAGGGCGCGCACGATCGACGGCGCATGGGTCGCATAGCCCGATTCGTAGCCGAAGGTCGAGCCCGGCGCGGCGACGATCGAGATGTCTTCCAGGTCCTCGAACTGGCGCAGGCCGGTCTTGCGATCGGCGCTGTCGACCTCGCCTTCGTAGGCGGACGCGAACGGGCGCAGGCCGTCGTTGCCGTCGTCGATCAGGATCGCCAGGCTGCGTTCGGCAGGCGTGCTCTGCGAGTTCTGCATGGCAGCGCGCAAACCCGCCGGCGGCGACACGGAGGCGTTCGGGTCGGCATCGAAGAAGGCGCCGAGCAATTCGGTGCCGGTGCCGATGGCGGCGACGTCTTCGGCGCGGATCACGATCGGCAGGGTGCGGGCGCGGCTGAGGCTGGCCGGGAACTCGGCGAAATAGGCGAACAGCGAATCCGGCGAGCCGGCGCGCTGGTGCAGCGGGTCCAGCGGCAGATCCGGCGCGACGAAGGCGTCGCCGCCGCCGAGCGGCTGCACGACCACGGTCACGCTGATCACGCGCAGCTCGTAGTTGGCGGCGCTGAGGTCGGTCAGCGTGGCTTCGGCGGTGCCGATGTCGTCGCCGCTGGAGACGAAGGCCCAACTTTCGTTGGCCGCATCCCACAGGGCCAGGTAATAGCCGTCCTCGACCGCCGGCGACGGGGCGCCGGCGCGCGGCCGGATCCATACCACGTCGCGCGATTGCAGGGAGTTGGCGAAGGTGACGCCGTCGACATCGGAGAGCAGGCTCTGGCCGACGTTGAAGGTGAAGCCGACCCGCGCGTTGCCGGCGCGGCCCGGGAAGCGCGCGTACACCATCATCGAGGAGGGGCTGCCGGGCAGACCGCCGCGGGCGCAGCCGGGGCGTTCGTCGGTGGCGTCGATGGGAGTGAATACGCGGCTGACGTAGAGGCGCTTGCCGCCTTCCTCGAAGAACGCGCGCACACCGTTCCAGAGGTAGTTGTCGACCTCGCCGGCGTCCTGGAACACCAGCTTGTCGCGGCCGCCGTAGGTGCGTTCGAACTCGACCAGGCTGGTGACGATTTCCGGCTCGATGTCGAGCGGGCCGTAGCGGGCGGGACCGACGAAGCCGGTGGTGGTGGTGCTCACGCCCTCGATCGATTTCGCGCGGAAGGAGACTTCCTCGACGAAGACACCGGGAGCCAGGTACTCAGACATAGCAGTTCTCCTTGCCTAAGACGGCGCATGTCTTGGCGCGCGTGTCGGCGTAGTGGCGCGGCGCGGTCATGCGGTGGATACCAACAGCCAGGAAGCGTCCGCCGCCGGCTGCCCTTCGGTTCTGGCCGTCATCGGCCGGCGATACTCCAGGCGCCGGGGCGGCGCCGGCGACGACAGCGAATCGATCACCGTGCACGGCGTGGCCAGTTGCGCCAGCACGTCGGCGAGATCGGGTACGGCGGGCGCTTCGATCGGCGGCGAGGCCGGCGACCAGAACGCGCTGAGCTCGACCGTCCAGCGGAAATCGCTGCGCGCTTCCGGGGGCGACGACAGTGGCGTGCGCGGCGGCTCGGGGTAGGGATAGATCACCGCCACCCGGCCGTCGCGGTCGGCCATGCCGATGCCGCGCGGCGCGCCGTCGATGTCGACCGCGAGCAGGCTCCAGGCCGGCACGCGCTGGGTGCCGGCCTCGCGCAACTGCGCATAGGTCACGGCGAGCGGTTGCGGCAGGGGCCGGCTCGGCGCCGAGAACAGCGGAATGCGTTCGATCAGCAACTGCGGTGGCGAGGACGGCGAGCCCGGCAGAACGATCGGTTGCGGCGGCGAGATCCACGGCGCCAGCCAGGTGAACAGCCCGCGTGCCGGCAATCCGGCGTCGAAGGCCAACGGCAGAAAGCGCCCGAACGGATCGCTGACTTCGATGCGGCAGCCCGATGGCGGCGGCGATGCATCCAGCGCATCGATCCAGGGTTGTTCGACCGGTTCGCGGTCGTCGAACTCGAAATCGATCAGGCCGCTGACCCGATGGGCCACGTAGATGCCGCTGGGATTGGGCAGGGCGCGTTTGCGCGCGTTCGGGGCGTTGCGCGGGTAGACCTCGACCACCAGGCCGTCGATGACCGAGCTCGCCGTCGCCATGTCCCAGAAGCGCAGGCCGAGCGCGGCATTGCGCTGCAGCACTTCGAGCTCGAACAGGAGCGCGCTCACGTGAGCGCCTCGTGCACTTCGAAGCGGCGGCTCTGCACTGCGGTGCCGTCGTCGACGCTGACGTCGGAATCGATCAACACCATGCGCAGGGCATAGGTCGCCGAGGACGGCAGGCGCCGCAGGCGATCCCACAAGGTCAGGTAGTCGTTGAGCGAGAGCGGGTCGCAGACCACCTCGATGCCTTCCTGCGCGCCGAAGGTGTCGGTCTCGGGCATGTAATGATTGAGATGGCCGGCGCTGAGCACGCTGGTGTCTTCCATCAGGCGCATCACCCAGCCGAGCATGCGCTGCTGGCGTTCGCTGTCCTGCGCCCAGGGGGTGATCATGTAGTGCAGGTCGAGCGGCAGCGACGGCCGATAGCGGCGGCCGTCGGGCGAACGGCGCAGGGTGAGGTTGCGCATGGCGCCGTTGACCGCGACGCGGAACAGGTAGATCGAGAACCCGTCCTGCATCGGCGACTCGAAGTCGCGCGCCTGGTACAGGCTGATGTCGAGGCCGGCGCCGAATTCGTCGCGCGGGTAGCGATCGCGCAGCAGGCCGGCCAGTGCGGTACTGGTGGCGGCGATGGCGCGGTAGTTCGCCATGGGCTCAGTCTCCGCGCCGTTGCGTCAGCAAGGCGCCGAGCAGCGCATCGCCGGCGAGCCGCCGGTAGCGCCTGCGGCCGTCGGCCGCCACGGTTTCCTCGATCACGCCGCAGCGTTTCATCCAGTCCAGCGCCTCCTGCAATTCGTCCATGGCGACCTCGTGCTCGCTTCCGAACCACCAGCGATGGATGCCTTCGGCGGTATCGCACGCGTGCGGATTGGCTCGCATATAGCTGGCCAATGCCTTGACACATGCCGATACCGCGGAGCTTTCGTCCATCGCGATCGACCCTCTGCGCATCAGATCAATGCAAGAGCGATGCCAACCGCGATCGACGAGGCAAACGCTTGCGCAGCGGGCGTTGTCGATGCGGCATGGCGTGCGAGGGCGGATGTTTTGATCCGGGCGCGAACCCGACGGCCGTCACATTGCCGGCCGCAAACGCAGTGCTTTCAAGCCTGCGCAGCCAGGATGTTTTTGTCCGCGCGGTGCATGGCTTTGTCCTGTGAGCGAACGGACAAGCCGATCGCATCGTCGGACGACGGATATTAGGGAGACCCGTTCGGTCGTACATGCAGGCACGACGATGCCGCGGGCACGGCGGTTACCGTCCCCGTCGTGGATAGCGCTGCGATCAGGTGAGCTGCGACTCGAACGCGCGGAAGCGCTTGGGTTCGATGCGGTGCTTGCGCATCAGCTCGAAGAAGGCTCGGCGGTCCTTCTTGGCCGCCATGGCGGCGTGGGTGACGTTGCCGGCGTGCGCGGCGAGCAGGTGCTCGACATAGCCGCGCTCGAAATCTTCGACCACGCGTTGTTTGGCCGCCCGGAACGAATCGGCGGCCAGGTCGAACGAGCGTGGCAGGGGCAGGTCGGGCGAGGCCGGTTCGATCTCGATGTCTTCTGCCACCAGCACCTGACCGCTCGACAACAGCACCGCGCGCTCGATCACGTGCTTGAGCTCGCGCACGTTGCCGGGCCAATCGTGGCGCAGCAGCCGTTCGAGCGCGCCGTAGGCGAAGCTGGCCGGGGCGCGGCCGAACTCGCGGGCGAAGTGGGCGGCGAAGTGCCGCGCCAGGATCGGCACGTCCTCCGGCCGTTGCCGCAACGGCGGCAGGGTGATGTTGAGAACGTTGAGGCGGTAGTACAGGTCCTGGCGGAAGCCGCCGCTCTGCGCGAGCGTGCACAGATTGCAGTTGCTGGCGGCGATCACCCGCAGGTCGGCGTGATGGACGGTGTTGGAGCCGACCGGCCGGTACTCGCGTTCCTGCAGGAAGCGCAGCAGCTTCGCCTGCGCCGACAGCGGCAGGCAGTCGACGTCGTCGAGGAACAGCGTGCCGCCCTCGGCTTCGCGCACCAAGCCCGGGCAGGCGCTATGCGCATGGGTATAGGCGCCTTTGACGTGGCCGAACAATTCGTTCTCGACCAGCTCGACCGGTATCGCGCCGCAGTTGACCGCGACCCAGGGGCGGTCGGCGCGCATCGACAGGTAATGGATGGCCTGTGCGCAGACCTCCTTGCCGGTGCCGGTCTCGCCGGTGATCAACACGCTGGCGTCGCAGCGGGCCAGGGTCGGCAGGCGCGCCGCGATTGCTGCGCAGGCCTTGCTGCCGTGGACGAAGCCGCGAATCCGCGGTTCCTCCTCCGGCACAGGCTCGCTGCGGCAGGGGGCTGCCGCTGTATGCAGTGCACGATGCAGCCGCACGCGCCATTCCGACACGGATGCGGGCAGGGACACGAAGTCGGAGGCGCCGGCCAGGATCAGGGCATCGAGTTCGCTGTCGCCGGCATCGCGGGTCGCCACCACGATCGCCAATTGCGGGCGCTCGTGCCGTATCGCCGCGATCGACTCGGGAATCGTCGGCAGTCCATCGAGGCCTGGGACCAGGACGATGCCATCCGCGCTTTGGATCGCCGCCTGCAGATAACCCGATGGCGACAGCTCGACCGAGGCGCAGCACGATAACGCCGCGAGCACCTCGCGCACCTCTGCAGGCGCGCTTCCGAGCGGAACCACGGCCCATCGGGGGACTTCCATCGCACGCCTCCATGACCGGGACAGTCCGCCAGATACCCGCGCAACCGACCGCGGCGCGGCGCCGTGGGGCGCCAAGCCAAGCCGGAGGTTTTTCGAGTTGCTGCAGGACGATCAACGCGGCGCCATCCCCGTGCCGGTCACGGTCGGGGTGTTCGTTTACGTAACATCGGCGGGAATCCGACCGGCGGTAGCGCCTCACACCGAGCCAGGAGAGGATCCCGGGCCCACTGACGCAAAGGCGAAATTATCGCTTCAAGGTATTGATAACGATTGAATAATTGGCCGAGCTCGTTACCGAGTTCCGTACTCGACTACTTCACCCGATGCTTCCCCAGCTTCCGGGCCAGCGTCCTTCTATGCATCCCCAGCCGCCTGGCGGTCTCGGAGATGTTGAAGTCGGTTTCGGCGAGCATCTCGTGGATGCGCTCCCACTCCAGGGTCTTGATCGAGGTCTGGCGTTCGGTCAGCTCGACCGTGGCGTCGCCGCCGGCGCGGCCGAAGGCGGCTTCGATGTCGTCGGTGTTGGAGGGTTTGGCCAGGTAGTGGCAGGCGCCGAGTTTGATCGCTTCGACCGCGGTGGCGATGCTGGCATAGCCGGTCAGGACCACGATCAGCATGTCGGGGTCGTGGGCGTGCAGGGCCTGCACGCAGGCCAGGCCGGAGTCGCCGCCGGCCAGTTTGAGGTCGACCACCGCAAAGCCGGGCGAGTGTTCGCGCAGCAGGGCGTCGACTTCGCCGAGGTCGGTCGCATTGCGCACGAGGTAGCCGCGGCGCTCGAACGAGCGGGTCAGGGTGCGGGCGAAGGCCGCATCGTCTTCGACGATCAGCAGTTCGCGGGGCGCAGGCTCTTGGGCCGGGCCGAGACCTTGAGCGGTGGGATCAGGGCTCATCGGCGGCCTCGACCAGGGTCAGCGCCGACAGCGGCAGGGTCATCGCGACGACGGCGCCGCGCGGGCTGCGGTTGTGCGCGGTGATGCGGCCGCCGAGGGTGCGGGCGACGTTGAGGGCCAGGAACAGGCCCAGGCCGCCGCCGGGGCGGCCCTTGCTCGACTGATAGGGCTTGCCGAAGTGCGAGAGTATGGCCGGGGCGAAGCCGGGGCCGATGTCGCTGACCTTCAGCACCAGGCGGTCGTCGTCGCGCGAGGCTTCCAGGCCGATCCAGTCGGGCGAGGCTTCCAGGGCGTTGTCGAGCACGTTGCAGATCATCTGCTTGAGGCCCGAGTCGGAGACGATCGGCAGATCTTCGCCGAAAGCGTTGGCGTAATCGAATCCGCGCACCGGGCGGGTTGTCCGCCACTCGTCGACCAACTCGTCGAGGAATGCGCCGACCGTGGTTTCGGCCGGGGCTTCGCCGCGGGTTTCGCCGGCCGAGAGCAGGATGCCGGTGACGATGGTCTTGCAGCGATGCAGCTGGGTCTGCATCTCGTCGAGCTCCTGCAGCAGCTCGGGTTGTTCGGTGAACGGCGGCATGCGCCGCCAGTCGCCGAGGATCACCGAGAGCGTTGCCAGCGGCGTGCCGAGTTCGTGCGCGGCGCCCGAAGCCAGCAGGCCCATGCGCACGATGTGTTCTTCCTCGGCCGCGCGTTGGCGCAGGTCGGCCAGGCGCGCGTCGCGGGCGCGCAGGATGCGGCCGATGCGGGTGATGAACACCACCAGCAAGGTCGCGTTGAGGATGAAGCACAGCAGCATGCCCTGGACGTAGGGGTCGGCGAGGCCGCGGGTCGGGTCGGCCGGAATCACCACCGGTCCTGCGAACATGGTCAGGGCGATGAAGCAGGCGCTGGTCGCGAACACCACCGCCCAACTCGCCCACGAGCGCAGCAATACCGCGGCCAGCGCGACTTGCAGCAGGTACAGGAATACGAAGGGATTGGCGGCGCCGCCGCTGAGATACAGCTGCGCGGTCAGGGTGACCACGTCGACCAGCAAGGCCAGGAACAGGGCGCCGTTGGTGACTTTCTCGCGGTGGCGCCAGCGCAGCAGGCTGACCAGGTTGAACGCGGCCAGGCAGGCCAGCACGATCGCCATCGGCGCCAGCGGCAGGGCGATGCCGAAGGCGAAGTGGACGAAGACGATGGTCGCGACCTGGCCGATCACCGCGATCCAGCGCAACTGGATCAGCTGGTGCATGTTCTTGACCCCGGCGCTGTCGCGCGAGGCGCTCGAGGCGGGCGCTTCGGCGTCGAGCGTGCGCGGTAGCGGCAAATCCTGCATCGGCGGCCCTCAGCGAATGTCGTCGAGCGACGCGGTGGCGCGGCGGCGCCGGCGTTCTTCCAGCGCCACCCGCCATGCGGCGGCGGCGACCATCAGGGCCAGCCCGAACCAGGTCAGCGCATAGACCAGATGGTTGTTGGGAAACTTTATCACCGTCAGTCCGCCGACCGGCCAGGCCGGCTCGGCGTTGGCTGCGACCGGGCTATCGTCGCGGCGGTCGGCGTCGACGAAGTAGGGCGCGACGCGCTGCAGGCCGCGGGCGGCGGCGATGGCGGCCACGTCGCGCGAGTACCAGCGGTCTTGTTGTGGTGCGTTCTTGCGCAGGAAGCCGCCGCCGGGCTCGCTCAGGCGCAGCAGGCCGGTGACCTGGGTGTCGGACAACGAATCGGCTGCGGCGACGGCTTCGCGCTTGCCCGGGACGAAGCCGCGGTTGACCAGCACGATGGGGCCGTCGCCGGTCTGGAACGGGCTCAGCAGCCAGAAGCCGGGGCCGATCGCGGTCACGGCCTGGACCAGGCTGTCTTTTCCGCGCAGGTAATGGCCGTCGAGCCGCACGTGGCGGTACTCGTCGCGGGCGGCGCTCACCCGGGCCCAATCGGCCGGCCCGGGCGCGGCGCCCGGCGGCGCATGCACGCGGGCTTCGACGCGCTGGATCAGGTCGAGCTTCCAAGCGCGGCGCTGCACCTGCCAGCTGCCGAGGGCGATCAGGCCGAGGAAGGCGGCGAGGAAGACCGACGACAGGACCGCCAGGGCGAAACGGCTGCGCGGGCGCTTGGCGGTGTTCGCGGTCATGGTCGTGGCCTCTTCATGCATCGCCGGTAGGGCGCTCGGTGCTGCTGGATCTCAAGCTCGCGCAATTGCTCACGCTACTCCTGATCCGTCATCCCCGCGAAGGCGGGGGTGAGTGGAGGCGCTGGCGAGCCCTGGCTCGCGCATCCATGAACGCCAGGGCGCTATGCGTCCTGGCCGGGATGAAGAGACTTCAGGCGTTCTCGCACGAAAATCCGTTGGGTTCCCGTCTTCGCGGGAACGACGGGTGATGGTTACGCTGTTCCCGATTCCCGATTCCCGATTCCCGATTCCCGATTCCCGATTCCCGATTCCCGAATCCCGAATCCCGAATACCGAATACCGAATCCCGAATCCCGAATCCCGAATCAAGGCATGTTGCGCATGTCGTGCGGGGCCATCGGCATCATGTTGACGTTGAGGTGGTGCATGACCCACAAGGAACCGGCCAGCAGAATCACCACCAGCACCAGGGTGAAGATCAGCGCGAGCATGTTCCAGCCGCCCTCCGACTTCGTGTTCATGTGCAGGAAATACACCATGTGCACGACGATCTGGACCACGGCGAAGGCCAGCACCACGAACGCGGCGGTGCCGGAGTTCGGGATCACCTTGGCCATGATCAGCCAGAACGGAATCGCGGTCAGCACCACCGACAGCAGGAAGCCGATGGTGTAGCTGCCGACGCTGCCATGGGCGCCGTCGTCGTGGTCGTCATGGCCGTGGCCATGATCGTGTGCGGCGTGCGTGGTGGGCTCGGTCACGGCAGCACTCCCATCAGGTAAACGAAGGTGAAGACGCCGATCCAGACGACGTCGAGGAAATGCCAGAACATCGACAGGCACAGCAGGCGGCGGCGGTTCTCGGCGGTCAGGCCATGCTTGCCGACCTGCACCATCAGGGTCGCCAGCCAGACGATACCGAAGGTGACGTGCAGGCCGTGAGTGCCGACCAGGGCGAAGAACGACGACAGGAACGCGCTGCGCTGCGGGCCGGCGCCTTCATGGATCAGGTGGGCGAACTCGTACAGTTCCAGGCCGATGAAGGCCAGGCCGAACAGGCCGGTGATAGCCAGCCAGCCCTGCACCGCGGCGATCTTGCGCTTCTGCATCGCGATCATCGCGAAGCCGTAGGTGATCGACGACAGCAACAGCATAGAGGTGTTGATCGCGACCAGTTGCAGGTCGAACAGGTCGGCGCCGGACGGGCCGGCGGCGTAGCTGCGTCCCAGCACGCCGTAGACCGCGAACAGGCAGGCGAACACCAGGCAGTCGCTCATCAGATAGAGCCAGAACCCGAGCAGGGTGCCGTTCTGCGGATGGTGCTTGCCCTTGAGGTCGAAGAAGACCGGGCGCCCGTCGGGCGTGTGGGTGGCGATGGCGTGTGCGTCAGACATGGGCGGCGGCCAGTTGTTGCGTGCGCTTGGCTTCGGTGGCGGTGACTTGCTCGGCCGGGATGTAGTAGTCGCGCTTGTAGTTGAAGGTGTGGACGATGGCGGCGATCAGCATTGCGGCGAAGGAGACGCCGGCGACCAGCCACATCTGCCAGATCAGGGCGAACGCGCACAAGGTGCTGAGGCCGGCGATGACCACGCCCGCGGCGGTGTTCTTGGGCATGTGGATGGCCAGGAAGCCCGAGGTCGGACGCTGGTACCCGCGCTGCTTCATGTCGTGCCAGGCGTCGTTGTCGTGCACCACCGGGGTGAAGGCGAAGTTGTAGTCCGGCGGCGGCGAGGAGGTCGACCACTCCAGGGTGCGGCCCTGCCACGGGTCGCCGGTCTCGTCGCGCAGCTCGTGGCGGCGGCGGATGCTGACCGCGAACTGGATCAACATGCAGGCGATGCCGATGGCGATCAGCACCGCGCCGAAGGCGGCGATGACGAACCAGATCTGCAGCGATTGGTCCTCGAAGTGGCTCATGCGCCGGGTCACGCCCATCAGGCCGAGCACGTACAGCGGCATGAAGGCGAAGAAGAAGCCGGTGATCCAGAACCAGAACGAGCACTTGCCCCAGAACGGGTCGAGCTTGAAGCCGAAGGCCTTGGGCCACCAGAAGTTGATGCCGGCGAACAGGCCGAACAGCACGCCGCCGATGATCACGTTATGGAAGTGGGCGATCAGGAACAGGCTGTTGTGCAGGACGAAGTCGGCCGGCGGCACCGCCAGCAACACGCCGGTCATGCCGCCGATGGTGAAGGTGACCATGAAACCGATCGTCCACAGCATCGGCACCTCGAAACGGATGCGGCCGCGGTACATGGTGAACAGCCAGTTGAAGATCTTCGCGCCCGTCGGGATCGAGATGATCATCGTGGTGATGCCGAAGAACGAGTTGACGCTGGCGCCAGAGCCCATGGTGAAGAAGTGGTGCAGCCACACCAGGTAGGACAGGATGGTGATGACCACCGTCGCATAGACCATCGAGGCGTAGCCGAACAGCCGCTTGCCGCTGTAGGTCGAGACGATCTCGGAGAAGATGCCGAAGCACGGCAGGATCAGGATGTAGACCTCCGGGTGGCCCCAGATCCAGATCAGGTTCACGTACATCATGGGGTTGCCGCCCAGATCGTTCGTGAAGAAGTTGGTGCCGGCGTAGCGATCGAGCGAGAGCAGCAACAGCACCGCGGTCAGCACCGGGAACGCCGCCACGATCAGCACGTTGGTGCACAGCGAGGTCCAGGTGAACACCGGCATCTTCATCATGCTCATGCCCGGCGCGCGCATCTTGACGATGGTCGCGATCAGGTTGATGCCCGATAGCAAGGTGCCGACGCCCGCTATCTGCAGCGCCCATATGTAGTAGTCGACGCCGACCCCGGGGCTGTAGGCGATGCCCGACAGCGGCGGATACGCCAGCCAGCCGGTCTTGGCGAACTCGCCGACGAACAGCGAGACCATCACCAGGGCCGCGCCGCAGGCGGTCATCCAGAAGCTGAAGTTGTTGAGGAACGGAAACGCGACGTCGCGCGCGCCGATCTGCAGCGGCACCACGTAGTTCATGAAGCCGGTGACCAGCGGCATGGCCACGAAGAAGATCATGATCACGCCGTGAGCGGTGAAGACCTGGTCGTAGTGCTCGGGCGGCAGATAGCCGACGTTGTCGCCGAACGCCATCGCCTGCTGCAGGCGCATCATGATCGCGTCGGCGAAGCCGCGCATCAGCATGATCAGGCCCAGCACGATGTACATGATGCCGATCTTCTTGTGATCGATGCTGGTGAACCACTCGTTCCAGAGATAGCCCCAGAGCTTGTAGCGGGTGATCGCGGCGACCACGGCGAGGCCGCCCAGCACGACCATGGCGAAGGTCGCGATCAGGATCGGTTCGTGCAGCGGGATCGAGTCCCAGGTGAGCCGGCCGAAGATCAGCGTGGCGAGGTTGGATTGGTCAGACATCTCGACTCCAGAAGTCCGCGGGCGGACTCGGCGCGCGTTCGGCGCGCCCGGTGAATGCGTTTACGAAACAGGTCAGGGGGCGAGCGTGGCCACGCCCAGGGTCGAGCCGGCCGTGGGTTCGGTCAGGCACATCGCCGAGGTCACCACCGGGCCGCCGCGCAGATCGCCCTTGCGGCGCGGCGCGAGCGCATCGGTGTTGAGGCCGAGGCCGCCGCCGGCGTCGATGGCCATCATCTCGTCCATGCACATCTTGCTGCTGTCGACGCAGCGGTTGAGGATCGCGCGGTACAGGCCCGGAACGACCGCGCCGTAGCGGCGCACGGGTTCCTTCTCGCTGGGCTTTTCCAGCTCCAGGTAGCCGGCGCGCTCGAGGGTCGCGCCGCTGGCGCGGTTCTTCGCCACCCAGGCGTCGAAGCCGGCCTGGTCGAGGCCGTGGAAGCGAAAGCGCATGTGCGAGAAACCGGCGCCGCTGTAGTTGGCCGAGAAGCCTTCGTAGTCGCCCGGCTTGTTCATCACCGCGTGCAACTGGGTTTCCATGCCGGGCATGGCGTAGATCTGTCCGGCCAACGCCGGAATGTAGAACGAGTTCATCACCGTGGAAGCGGTGATCTTGAACTGGATCGGGCGATCGACCGGTGCGGCGAGTTCGTTGACCGTGGCGATGTTCTGCTCGGGATAAAGGAACAGCCACTTCCAGTCCAGCGCCACCACTTCCACCACCAGCGGCTTGACGTCGGCCGGCACCGGGCGGTTCTTGGCGATGCGGTCGAGCGGGCGGTAAGGGTCGAGCGTGTGCGTGCTCATCCAGGTGATCGCGCCGAGCGCGATGATGATCAGCAGCGGCGCGGCCCAGATCAGCAGTTCGAGCTGGGTGGAATGGTCCCAGTCCGGCTTGTAGGTGGCCTTGGTGTTGGAGGCGCGGTAACGCCAGGCGAAATACAGGGTCAGCGCGATCACCGGCACGATGATCAGCAGCATCAACACGGTCGACACCACGATCAGGTCGCCTTGCTGCGCGGCGACGTCGCCGGGCGCGTTCAGCAAGATCGTGTTGCAGCCGGCCAGCGGCAGGATCGCCGCCGCCATCGACAGGCGGCGGAGCAGGGAAGGGCGGAGCAGGGGTTCGATGGCGGTCATCTAAGGAGCAAGCAGCACGATCGAGGCCGCGGCAATCGCGGCGATGCGCGCACTGTAGAGGCGCAGGACTGTGACGACGATTGGACGTTTTGTCCTATGGCAGCGCCGGGCCGGTGGTGGGAAGCTAGCGTCGTCCCGGTAGCCGGGCGCTCGTCCTTTGCCGCTTTAGCGGCCTGGGACGTCGTTTCCGGTTCCGTCGCCGTTTGACGCGGTTTAACTGAACGTACCCGCCTGTTTAGGCACAGTGTCCAGGCCCGGTCGCCATGACCTTGCCGCGGCGCCCACCACCGAATCGACGATGCATACGCCAAATCACGCAAACCCGGATTCCTCCATGACCGTCTCGGTGCACGACACCGGTTCGCATGCCGAGGTCGCGCCCGGCGACATCGCGGTCGGCGTAGTGATCGGCCGCGCTTCGGAGTACTTCGACTTCTTCGTTTACGGCATCGCCTCGGCGCTGGTGTTTCCGACGGTATTCTTCCCGTTCCTGGGCCGCCTGGAAGGCACGCTGTGGTCGTTCGCGATTTTCGCGCTGGCCTTCGTCGCGCGCCCCATCGGCACCGTCGCCTTCATGTGGATCCAGCGTCGCTGGGGACGCAGCACCAAGCTCACCGTCGCGCTGTTCCTGCTCGGCACCTGCACCGCCGGCATCGCCTTCCTGCCCGGTTTCGGCAAGATCGGCGTGCTCTCGATCGCGCTGTTGTCCTTGTTCCGGGTCGGCCAGGGCATCGCGCTGGGCGGTTCCTGGGACGGTCTGCCGTCGCTGCTCGCGCTCAACGCGCCGAAGCACCGCCGCGGTTGGTACGCGATGCTGGGCCAGCTCGGCGCGCCGGCCGGCTTCATCATCGCCGCCGGTCTGTTCGCTTACCTCAACACCAGCCTGGCGCCGAGCGACTTCCTCGACTGGGGCTGGCGCTATCCGTTCTTTGCCGCGTTCGCGATCAACGTCGTCGCCTTGTTCGCGCGTCTGCGCCTGGTGGTGACCCACGAGTACGAACGCGAACTCGGCGAGCACGAACTCGAACCCACCGACGTGGTGGAGCTGTTCCAGGAGAAGGGCCGCCACGTCGTGATCGGCGCCTTCGCCGCGCTGGCCAGCTATGCGTTGTTCCACATCGTCACGATCTTCCCGCTGTCGTGGATCCTGCTGTACTCGGATCAGTCGGTGAGCCAGTTCCTCGGCGTGCAGATCGTCGGCGCGCTGCTCGCCTGCGGTTCGATGGTGGTGTCGGGCGTCATCGCCGACCGCTACGGCCGTCCGCGCACCCTGGCCGCGCTGGCCGCAGCGATCGCCATGTTCAGTGGTTTCGCGCCGACCCTGCTCGGCTCCGGCGAAGTGGGCCAGGACGTGTTCATCCTGATCGGCTTCATCCTGCTGGGCTTGTCCTACGGCCAGGCCGCCGGTTCGGTGACGGCCAACTTCGGCTCCAAGTACCGCTACACCGGTGCGGCGTTGACCTCGGACCTGGCCTGGCTGATCGGCGCCGCGTTCGCGCCTCTGGTGGCCCTGGGCCTGTGCGCGCACTTCGGCCTCGCCTTCGTCGGCGTGTACCTGCTGTCGGGCGCGATCTGCACCCTGGCCGCGCTCGGCGTCAACCGGGCGCTGAAGCTGCGCAGCTGATTGCTGCAACATCTGACGTATTGGCTGTCCACCGACAGCGCCTTGTTCAAGCCGGTTTCTTGTCGAGCTGCCGCTTGAGTCTCTGCACCGCGGCTCCGCTCCTCAGGGAATGGTAGGGATGCCAGACCAACAGCAGCAAGGTTAGGAACAGACACCCGAAGCTCCAGCGTTGCTCCGAAACCGTTCTGTCGATAAACGTCTTCGTTTTGGGATCTCTCCAGCCGTCGCACAAAGTCTTCAGTTCTTTGACGTTGAAACCGTGGTCTAGTTCCGGGGTCGGGGTTGGCTGACAATCCTCGAGACTTATCGACCTAGATCCATCGAAGGGCGCCCGAGCGAATTCCTCATTGAGCAGGAACCACGTGTGGGTCTCCTTGAATTGAAGAATGGCACGGTTATAGAACACGCCGCATGCCGCCATGGTGGTCGCCAGCAGGAGCAATCCGGTCGCGATCGCCATGCTTATCTGCCAAGCCTTCGAAGGAATCTTCCGGATCGCGACGTTTCCGTCGCCGATGTCGATTACGTCGTGGGCTTTTCGCACATCGGCGACGTCCAACCCCAGAACATTGATCGACCGGATCAAGCGGTGCGCCTGGGTCATGCTGCTGGCAGGCAGGCCGGTGACGAAACGGAACGACATCAGGCTGTTCTGTTCGTTCATGAACGCCCGGACTTTCGGGTCGGATATCTCCTGTTTATCCGTAAACCACCTCCACAAGCGATAGATCATGAGGTGGCTGGACCCGGAACGAAAGCACACGTAAATTGTTGCGGTGGCGAACAGCAGGGCCACCCAGAAAGAAATATCTCCGAACAGGGAGCTGATCGATTTCAAATCCATTGGCTGTTACTCCTTCGTTTGATGTCGATCCTTACCTTTCCAAAGAGATCGGTTTCTTGCAAGTTGTCGCGGCCATGTTTTCGCCCGCTGTCTCCTAAAACGAAGAAGAGCCGCAGCGGCTGCGACTCTTCTGTTCGTGCTGACCGTACCGGCCATTCAATGCGCGTGCTGTTCCTGGGCCTTGATCAGGCTGGCCGGACGCATGTCGGTCCAGTTCGTCTCGATGTAGTCCAGGCAGGCCTGGCGCGCGCCGGGGCCGTGCACGCTGCGCCAGCCGGCCGGGACTTCGGCGAATTCGGGCCAAAGCGAATGCTGGTTCTCGTCGTTGACCAGGACCAGGAAGCTGCCGTTGGGATCGTCGAAGGGATTGCTCATGTCGTGCTCCTGCTTGCGGTTGCGATGAAGGGGAAGGCGAGCGGTGCGGTGTTCGCCGGTCCCGAGGGTGGAAGGATGTCGTGCCTGGGTTACCGATCGGATCGATCGCGCATGATCCGGATCGGCGCTGCGCTCAGTACGTGACCACGGTCCGCGATTGCGAACGCAACGCGGGCCGGTCCGACTGCGGGATCGAACGTTCCAGGTCGCTCAGATAGTCGTCGACGCCCTGGTCGTGGCCCGGGGTCACGGTCATATGCAATGCGGCCGGGTTCGACAGCCGGCTGATGTACCAGCCGCGCGCTTCCATGGCGTCGCCGACGTCGTGGATGTCGTAGCGGTCGGAAGCGAAAGCGATCACGCTGAGGTCGGGCTTGCCGAGTAAGTGCAGACCCGGGATCCGGTCGATGCCTTCGATGTAGCGGTCGCGGATGTGCATCACGCGCTGGGCGAGCGCGCGATAGCCGGCTTCGCCGAGGTAATGCATCACCGCCCAGGCCGCGGCGACGGCGCCGCCGGGGCGGGTGCCGGTCAAGGTCTCGGTGCGGTAGATGCCCTTGGGCCAATCGAAGTATTCGAAGTACTGGTGCTCCTGGTCTTCGGCATCGGCGTACAGGATTACCGAAGCGCCCTTGGCGGTGTAGCCGAATTTGTGCAGGTCGGCCGACAGCGAGCGCACGCCGGGCACGCTGAGGTCGAAGCGCGGCAGGCCGCTCATGAACTTGGCCACATGCGGGGCGAGGAAACCGCCGATGCAGGCGTCGACGTGCAGCCACACGCCGCGTTCGAGCGCGAGCCGGCCGATGTCGGCGATCGGGTCGATGGTGCCGAACGGCAGCGACGGCGCCGAGGCCACGATCATCATCGTGTCCTCGTTGATGTGCTGGGCGAGGATATCGGCGCAGGCGCGGTAGTCGGCGCCGATCGGCACCCGCACTACCTCCAGGCCCATCAGGTCGGCGGCCTTGTCGTAGGCCGGATGCGCGCTGGTCGGCAGCAGCAGGTGCGGACGCGCCTGCGGACGCCGTTCGCGAAACGCCCGATGAGCGCTGCGCACCGCGAGCATGATGCTCTCGGTACCGCCCGAGGTCATGGTGCCGCCGGCATCGTCGCTGCCGCCGAGCAGCGACAGCGAGATGTCGATGATGTCGTCCTGCATCCGCTTCAGGCTCGGGAACGCCGCCGGCGCCAGGGCGTTCTCGCTGATGAACATCGCGTAGGCCTGGCGGGCGACGTCGAGCACGTCCTCGCCGGCGTAATAGACGTGCAGGGGCGTGCGGCCGTGGCGCCAGTCGGCGTCGCCGCTGCGCAGATCGGACATGGCTTCCTGCAGCTCGCTCCAGGCCTGGCCGCGCGAGGGCAGGGTCTTGCGACCGTTGAAATTGAACCGCGTCATGGTGCGCTGTCTCGTATCAGGTCAAAGGGAAAGTCGGAGATAAGGGTGGCCATCGCTCAGATCCGGTAGCGCTGCGCCAGCACGCGGCCGATCTGGGCCAGGTGCTGCGGGTGCGCCATCTCGTCGTGGCGGCAAGCGATGTCGTGGACCTGCACGCGTCCGTCGACCCAGGCCTGGAACTCGGCTACGCCCGGGTCGCCATCGCCCTTGCCGGCGGCGGCGTTGAAATAGACCAACTCGCCCCGCAACCGATGGCGCGGCAGGTAGCGGCCGAGCATCGCGACGTCGTTGGCGGTGGCGGCGATGAAGCGTTCCAGTTGGCCGGCTTCGAAGCCCGAATAGATGCTGCCGTCGAGCAACTGCGCGGCGCGGGCGTAGTCGGGCGTCGCCGCGTCGTAACCGGCGAGGTCGCAACCGCTGTGTTCGAGGAACTCGTGCAGGATGCGCTCGCGCGGTTTGTCGTTCGCCGCCGGATCGAACTGCGGCAAGGCGGTGAGCAGATAGCTGTCGAGCAGGGCGAGTAGAGCGACCTGTTCGCCGGCTTGCTGCAGGCGCTGGGCGATCTCGAACGCGAGCACGCCGCCGTAGGACCACCCGAGCAGGTGATACGGCCCTTCCGGCTGGAGCGCGCGAATCTGCGCCAGGCAGTCCTCGGCGACGTCTTCCAGGCGTTCGGGCACGCTCGCGCCGTCGACCAGCCCACGCCCCTGCAGGGCGTAGATCGGCCGCTGCGGATCGATATGACGTGCGAGGCCGCTATACCACCAGCCCAGGCCACCGGCCGGATGCAGGCAGAACAGCGGCGGCAACGAGCCCTGGGTCCGGATCGGCAACACCGGCTGCAGCGAAGACAGTGCCTGCAGCGGCTCGGCCAGGCGTTGCGCCAAGGCAGCCACGGTCGGCGTTTCGAACAGCGCCCGGGTCGACAGTTCGGCGCCGAGGGTGCCGCGGATACGGCCGATCAGACGCGGTGCGAGCAGCGAATGGCCGCCGAGCTCGAAGAAGTCGTCGTCGATGCCGACCTCGTCGAGTTCCAGCACTTCGGCGAACAAGGCGCACAGCGCTTGCTGCTGCGGCGTGCTGGAGGCGCGGCGTTGCGGCGCATCCGCCGGCGGCAGCGCCTTGCGGTCGATCTTCCCGTTCGGCAGCAGCGGCAGGCGTTCGATCGCCACCCAGGCCGAAGGCAGCATATGGCTCGGCAACTGCGCCGCCAGCGCCTCGCGCAAGGCCTGGGTATCCGGCTGGCGGCCCGCGGCCGGCACCAGATAGGCGACCAATTGGCGCTGCCCGGGCCGGTCCTCGCGCACGCTGACCGTGGCCTGGGCGACCGCGTCGTCGGCTGCGAGCAAGGCCTCGATCTCGCCGGCTTCGATGCGGAAACCGCGGATCTTGAGCTGATGATCGGCGCGGCCCAGATACTCCAGTTCGCCGTCCTCGCGCCAACGCACTACGTCGCCGGAGCGGTACATGCGCGCCCCCGGCTCGAAGGGATTGGCTAGGAAGCGCTCGGCGCTGAGCCCGGCCTGGCGCAGATAGCCGCGGCTGAGGCCGTTACCCGCGACGTAGAGCTCGCCGGGCGCACCGACCGGCACCTGCCGCAGGAACGGATCGAGCACGTAGGCGCGCATATTGTCGATCATGCGCCCCAAGGGCACGCCGTGGTCGCCGCTGTCCTCGGCGCGGGCCTCGAAGCAGGTCGCGTCCCAGAATTCGGAGGTGCCGTAGATGTTGAGCAGACGCGCATTCGGCAAGGCCGCCTTGAAGCGGTTCGCCAGTTCGAAACTTAGTGCTTCGCCGCTGCACGACCAGTAGTAGAGCTTCGGCAAGCGTGCGGCGAGGTCGATGCCGCTGTCGAGCAGGGCCCGCAACAGCGACGGCACCAGCACGATGCGGGTCGCGCCGGCCTCGGCCAGTGCCTCGATCAGGCGCTCGGGCTCGGTGGCCTGTTCGCGCGTCAGCACCAGCACGCGCTGGCCGCGGATCAGCGGCATGAACAGTTCCCACAGCACGTCGATGAAGTTGACCGTGGTCTTCTGCGCGTAGATCTCTTCGACTTCGCCGTCCGTCTCGATGTCCCAATGCAGGCGCGAGGCGACGTTGCGGTGCGTACCCATCACTGCTTTCGGCCGGCCGGTCGAGCCGGAGGTGTACAGCAGATAGGCCAGGTGTTCGGGAAGCGGGCTGCCGCGCACCGGGGTATCCGGGACGACGTCTTCGCTGTCGATGAGGATCAGGCGCGCCGACGATTCCGGCAGGCGCGAACGCAGCGACGCTTGGGTGACCACGGCGACCGGCCGTGCGTCGCCGAGCATGTAGGCCAGACGCTGCGACGGGTAGTCCGGGTCGAGCGCGAGGTAGGCACCGCCGGCCTTGAGAATGCCGAGCAGGCCGACCACCGCGTCCGGCGAGCGCTCCACGCACAGGCCGACGATGCTATCGGGGCCGATCCCCTCGGCCTGCAGGCGGCGAGCGAGACGGTCGGCGCGGCGGTCGAGTTCGGCATAGGCGATGCGCTGTTCGCCGAACATCAGCGCCACCGCATCCGGCGTGCGCGCGACCTGGGCCTCGAACAGCGCGATCGCGCTCGCGTCCGGCACCGCGCGTGCGGTGTCGTTGCGTTGCCGGGCCTGCTCGCGTTCGTCGTCGTCGAGCAGATCGAGCGCGGCGACCCGGGTGTCCGGCGCCTGAGCGATGGCTTCCAGGACTCGCGCGAAACGGCCGGCGATGCCTCGCACACGCGCGGCATCGAGCAGGTCCGGGCGATAGCTCAGGTCGAGATGCAGCGGCTGGCCCGGTACCGGCGGCGTCACCGACAGGCCGAGCGGGTAGTGCGTCGCCGCTGCGCCGTGGTTGCCGCGCAGCGCGATCTCGATGTCGTCGCGTTGGTCGCCGCCATGACTGACCGCCGAGGGTTCGACCGGGAAATTCTCGAACACCAGCAGGCTGTCGAACAGCTCGCCGAGCCCGCCGATGCGCTGGATCTCGGCCAGGCTGAGGTGCTGGTGTTCGAGCAGGCCCGATTGCTGCAATTGCAAGCGCTGCAACAACTCGAGCAGGCTTTCCTGCGGCCGCAGTTGCAGGCGCAGCGGCACGGTATTGATGAACAAACCGATCATGCGCTCGATGCCGGCGACGTCCGGCGGGCGTCCCGACACGGTCACGCCGAACACCACGTCGTCGCGGCGGGTCAGATGCCCCAACACGATCGCCCAAGCGGCCTGGACCAGGGTGTTGAGGGTCAGCTGATGGCGCCGCGCCTGCAGCGCCAGCGCATCGCCGAGCGATGCCGGCAGGCGCAGCGACAGCGCCGACGGCACGGTTGCCGCGGTCGAGGCGGCGACCAGGCGGGTCGGTTCGGCGAGCCCGGCCAAGGCTTCGCGCCAGGCCGCGGCCGAACGCTCGCGGTCGCGCATCGACAGCCAGCTCAGGTAATCGCGATACGGCGCGACCTGCGGCAGGGCGGTGGCGTCGCCGTCGTTGCGGTACAGGGCGAACAGCTCCTGCAACAGCATCGGCGAGGACCAGCCGTCGAGCAGGATGTGGTGGCTGGTGAACAGCAGATGGTGGCGCGCGCTGTTGCCGTCGCGATCGGAACCGTCGCGAATCAGCGTGAAGCGCAGCAACGGTCCACGCCCGAGTTCGAAGCGGCGGCGCTGGTCCTCGCCCAGCAAGACTTCGAGAGCGGACTCGCGGCTCGCCTCGTCGCCGTCGAGCGCGTGCTCCTGCCAGGGCAGCTCGACCTCGCAGGGGATCGCCTGCACCGGTTCGCGCAAGCCGTGATGGAGAAAGGCCGCACGCAGGTTCGGATGACGTTCGAGCAGGGCCTGGGCGGCGCGGCGCAGACGCGCCGCATCGAGCGGGCCGCTCAGGGTGAAGGCCATCTGCACGATGTAGCGGTCCTGCGCCTGCTCGTCGTAGAGGGTGTGAAACAGGAAACCGTGTTGCAGCGGCGACAGCGGCAACACATCGAGCAAGCGCGGTTGGGTCGCCTCGATGGTTTCGATCTGGCGTTGCTCGAGCGTGGTCAACGGCAGGTCGCTCGGGGTCAGCAGCCGATGCTCGCCGGCCGCGACGGTGGCGGCGATGCGGCGCAGCACCGCGAACCAGGTCTCGGCGAGGTCGCGCACCGCGATCTCGTCGAACAGCGCGCCGTCCCAGCTCCAGGCGGCGCACAGCACCGGCCCGTGCGGGCCGTCTTCGGTGGTGGCGTTGAGGTCGAGCGCGTGCGCGAGCCCCCGCGCTGCGTCGCTGGGGCCGTCGAGCAGGACCTCGGTTGCCGGCGCCCAATGCTGTTGCCCGGTGGTGCCGGCGATGGCGAAACGGCCGAGGTAATTGAAGCCGATCTGCGGCGACGGCAAGGCCGACAAAGCTGCGCCGGCGACCGGGTCGAGGTAGCGCAGCAGACCGTAGCCGATGCCCTGGTCGGGCAGGCGGCGCAGTTGTTCCTTGATCGACTTGAGCGCGCGTTCGAGCTCGGGGCCGCCGGACAGGGCTGCGTCGCGTTCGATCTCGGCCAGCGACAGCTGCAGCGGAAACTGGCTGGTGAACCAGCCGACCGTGCGCGACAGATCGGCGCCGTCGACGATGGCTTCGCGGCCGTGACCTTCGAGCTCGAAGCGGACCGTGTCGAGGTCGATGCCGAGGCAGCGCTGGCGCCATTCGGCCACGGCCAGGGCGAACGCGCACAGCAGGACGTCGTTGATGCGGCCGTTGATGCGTTCGGTGGCGCGGGTCAGCAGCACCCGGGTGACCTCGGGCTGCAGGCGCAGGCCGAGGCTGTGCCGGACGGCGCCGGCGTCGCTCTGCGGATCGAGTGTCCGGGTAGCCAGCGGCGGGTCGATGCCTTCGAGCATCGAGCGCCAGAACGGCAATTCGCCGCTGCGTTGGGCCGCGGCCTTGGGCAAGGCCAGCGCCCAATGACGTAGCGAAGTCGGCACCGCTTCCAGTTCGGCGGCGCCGCCGGCGCTGCGCGCTTCCCAGGCCGCTTGCAGGTCCGGGATCAGGATGCGCCAGGACACGCCGTCGACGACGAGGTGATGCAGGGCGAGGAACAAGCGCGAATCCTCGCCGTCGTCGAACCACACCGCTTGCAGCATCTGGCCTTCGCGCGGCGACAGCCGTTCCTGCGCGGCCTGGGCGTGCCGGCCGATGGTCCAGGCGCGGGTCTGCGCATCGAGGCCGTGCAGGTCGACATGGTTGAGGCAACTGATCGCGGCCACGCTGCCCACTGCACCGATTTCCAGCACGTCGCCGGCCTTCAGGCGCAGACGCAGGGCATCGTGATGATCGATCAGGTCCTGCAGCGCGGCGATCAGCGGCTCGCGTTGCAGCAGCGGCACCTGTAGCAACATCGATTGGGCGAAATGGTCGAACGAGCCGTCCTGCTCGAGCAGCCAACGCATGATCGGCGTGGCCGGCAACACGCCGACCGGCGCTTGCGTCGGAGCCGCCACCGCGCCGTCGATCGCCGCGGCGACGCGGGCGAGCGCCTGCACCGATTGCTGCTGGAACACGTCGCGGGCGCTGAAGCGCAGGCCGGCGCGGCGTGCCCGGCTGACCAGCTGGATCGAGCCGATGCTGTCGCCGCCGAGGGCGAAGAAGCTGTCGTCGATGCCGACCCGCTCCAATCCCAGCACTTGCGCGAACAACTGGCACAGCAGCGTTTCGACGGCGTTGCGCGGTTCGCGCGCGCCGGTGGCGAAGTCCGGCGCCGGCAGCGCCTTGCGGTCGAGCTTGCCGTTCGGCGTCACCGGCAGACGATCGAGGGCGACGAATGCGGCCGGCACCATGTAGTCGGGCAATTGTCGGGCGAGGGTCTCGCGTAGTGCCGAGGCATCGGCGTGTCCGCCGACCAGATAGGCGACGAGCTGCTTCTGTCCGGGCCGGTCCTCGCGCACGATCACCGCGTTGCGCGCATGGCCGGCTTGGGCCAGCGCCGCCTCGATCTCGCCGAGTTCGATGCGGTAGCCACGGATCTTGACCTGTTGGTCGACGCGGCCGAGGTAGTCGAGCTGGCCGTCGTCGCGCCAACGCACCCGGTCGCCGGAGCGGTACATCCGCGCCCCGGGCTCGAACGGGTTGGCGACGAATCGTTCGGCGCTGAGGGCCGCGCGGCCGAGGTAGCCGCGGGCGATGCCGGCGCCGGCGATATAGAGCTCGCCGGCCATCCCGACCGGCACCGGTTGCAGGGCGCCGTCGAGCACATAGAAAGCCGTGTTGGCGATCGGCCCGCCGATGCAGGCCAGCTCGCTTACTTCGGCTGCGCCGACGTCGGCCGAGGCGCACCAGATCGCCGCTTCGGTCGGGCCGTACTCGTTGTACAGCCGCGCCGGCGCAACGCGTTCGGCATGGCGCTGGCGCACGCTCGGCGCGATCGCTTCGCCGCCGAGCACCACGCTGCGCAGCGAGGCGAGGGCGTCGCCGTGCTCCAAGGCCGCCGCATACAGGCCAGGCCCGCTGATCCATTGCTCGACCCGGTGGCGTTGCACCAGCGCAGCGAGCGCCTGCGGATCGTGTTCGAGGCCGCTGGCCGGCACCACCAGGCTGGCGCCGATGGCGAGGCTGCCGAAGATCGCCGCGAGCGAAGCGTCGAAGGCGAGCGACGGCAATAACACCGCACTGCGATGCGGCGCGTAGCGCGCGGCGCGGGCGCGGATCGAATTCACCGCCTGGCGGTGTTCGACCGCGACGCCCTTGGGCTGTCCGGTCGAACCCGACGTGTAGATCACGTAGGCGCTGTGGTGGTCGCGCAGCACGCAGCGGCGGTCGCTGTCGCGTGGGGCGCGCTCGCTGGCGAGTTGCATCAGCTCGCGCGTCGCCGGCGCATTGATCGCGAGCATCGGCACGGCGTGTTCGAGCGTGCGCAGGCGTGCGGCGAAACCGGCCTCGCCGATCAGCAGCGCCGGGCGCGCATCGCCGAGGATATGGCCGACGCGTTCGAGCGGATGCTCGGGGTCCAGCGGCAGGTAGGCCGCTCCGGACTTGAGCACCGCGAGCAGGGCGACGATGGCATCGGGCGAGCGCGGCAGCGCCACCGCGACGCGGTCTTCCGCACCCAGACCGCGGGCGATCAGGATATGGGCGAGGCGATTGGCGCGGCGTTCCAGGGCGAGGTAATCGAGCTCGTCGCCGGCGCCGATCAGGGCCGGCGCGTTCGGCGTGCGCGCGGCCTGGGCCTCGAACAACTCGTGCAGGGCGCCACCGTCGGTGGTCGCGCTGGCGGTTGCGCGGGCCGTGGCGTTGAACGACCGCAGCAGGCGTTCGCGTGCGGCTTGGTCGAGCAGTTCGACCCGACCGACGCTGCGGTCCGGGTCGTGGGCGATCGCTTCGAGGATGCGCAGATAGGCGCCGAGCAGTTGCGAGGCTTGGTCCGCATGGAAAGCGTCGTCGCGGTAACTCAGGCTCAGGCGCAGAGTGTCGCCCGGCATCACCGCCAGGCCGAGCGGGTAATGCGAGGCATCGCCGCCGTGCTGGCTGTGGCGGCCGATGCGCAGCGCGGCGCCCGCCACGCTGGCGCCGTCGTCGCCGAACGCGTTCTCGTCGATCGGGTAGTTCTCGAACACGGTCAGGGTGTCGAACAGCTCGCCGATCCCGGCCTGTTTCTGCACCTCCGGCAGGCTCAGGTGCTGGTGTTCGAGCATCGCCGACTGTCCGGCCTGCACCGACTGCAACAGGCTTTCCAGGCTCTGGCCGGGGTGCAGGCGTACGCGCACCGGCATGGTGTTGATGAACAAGCCGACCATGCGTTCGATACCAGCGAGTTCCGGCGGGCGCCCGGACACGGTGGTGCCGAACACCACGTCGTCGCGGCCGGTGATGCGGCCGAGCAGCAGCGCCCAGGCGGCCTGGGTCAGGGTGTTGAGGGTCAGGCCGAGCCGGCGCGCCTGATGGCCGAGTTGGCAGCTCAGCGCTTCGGGCAGATGCTCGGTCAACACCTGGGTGGCCGCGCCGGCGTGTGCGCTGCCGGCGACGCGGGTGGCTTCGTCGACGCCGTCGAGGTAGTCGCGCCATGCCGCTTGCGCGGCGACGCGATCGCGGTTCGACAACCAGGCCAGGTAGTCGCGATACGGCGCCACTCGCGGCAAGGCCTCGATGTCGCCGCCGTTGGCGTACAGCGCGAACAGCTCTTCCAGCAGGATCGGCAGCGACCAGCCGTCGAACACGATGTGGTGATTGGTCAGCACCAGTCGGTGCAGATGTTCGTGTTCGCGCACCAAGGTGAAGCGCAGCAGCGGGCCGCGTTCGAGGTCGAAGCCTTGCGCGCGGTCTTCGCGCAACAGTCCCTCCAGTTCGGCGGCGCGGCTGTCCGCGCTGCCTTCCAGGGCGATCGAACGCCACGGCAGCACCGCATCGCGCGGTATCGCCTGCACCGGCGCGGCCAGGTCCTGATGCACGAAGGCCGCGCGCAGGTTCGGATGGCGTTGCAGCAGCGCCTGCGCGGCGCGGCGCAAGGCGGCGACGTCGAGCGCGCCTTCGAGGGTGAAGGCCATCTGCACGACATAGCTGTCGCTGGCTGCCGCGGTAGGCGTGCCCGCGTCCTGGTCGTAGACAGCGTGGAACAGGAAGCCGTGTTGCAGCGGCGACAGCGGCAGCAGATCGAGCAGCGGCGGCTGGGCGGCTTCGATGGTTTCGATCTGGGCCTGATCGAGCGCGGTCAGCGGCACGTCCGAGGGCGTCAGCAGATGCCGCTCGGTGTCGGCGACGGTCTCGGCGATGCGCCGCAGCACCGCGAACCAGGTCTCGGCGAGGTCGCGTATCGCGTCCTCCTCGAACAGCTCGCCGGCCCAGCTCCAACCGGCGCAGAGCACCGGGCCTTCGGCGCCGTCCTCGGTGCTGGCGTTGAGGTCGAGCGCATGCGCGAGCGGACGCGCCTCGTCGCCGTCGCCGCCGAGCGCGGCTTCGTCGGCCAGGGTCCAGTGCGGCTCGTGTGCGCCGCTGCCTGCGACGCTGAAGCGGCCGAGGTAATTGAAGCCGATCTGCGAGGGCGGCAGCGATTGCAAGGCGTCGCGGCCGGCGTCGCTGAGGTAGCGCAACAGGCCGTAGCCGATGCCGTGGTCGGGCAGACGGCGCAGTTGTTCCTTGACCGATTTGAGCGCGCGTTCCAGCGGCGCGCCGCCGCGCAAGGCGGCTTCGCGTTCGCCGCGCGGCAGGCTGAGTTGCAACGGGAACAGGCTGGTGAACCAGCCGACCGTGCGCGACAGGTCGACGCCGTCGAGGATGGCTTCGCGGCCATGGCCTTCGAGGTCGAAACGGACCGTGTCGGCCTCGTCGAGGCCGCGACGCCGGCGCCAGTCGGCCAGCGCGAGCGCGAATGCGGTCAGCAATACGTCGTTGATGCGGCCATGGATGCGTTCGGTGGCGCGGGTCAGCAGCACCCGGGTGGTCTCGGCTTCCAGGCGCAGCCACAGGCCGCGTTGGGTGGCGCTGGTGTCGCGTTGCGGGTCGAGCGCACGCGCGCTCAGACGCGGGTCGTGGCCGCCCTGCATGGCTTGCCAGAACGGCAGCTCGTGCCGGCGCGCTTCGGCCAGCGCCGGCAACGCCAGCGCCCAATGTCGCAACGAGGTCGGCACCGCTTCGAGCGCGGGCACGCGGGCCTCGCTGCGGGTTTCCCAGGCCGCCTGCAGATCGGGCACGAGGATGCGCCAGGACACGCCGTCGACGGCGAGATGGTGGATCGCCAGCCACAGCCGCGAGTCCTCGCCGTCGTCGAACCAGACCGCCTGCAGCAGGCGGCCGTCGCGCGGGGCGAGGCGGCGCTGCGCGGCTTCGGCGGCGGCCTGCATGGCCGCTTCGCGGGCTTCTCCGCTCAGGCCGGCGAGGTCGATCCGCTGCAGACAGGCTTCGGCATCGACGCTGCCGACCGGCAGAATCTCCAGCGTGTCGCCGCCGGCCAGACGCAAGCGCAGCGCATGGTGGTGATCGATCAGGTCCTGCAATGCGGCCTGCAGCGGCTCATGCTTCAGCGCCGGCACCCGTAGCAGCATCGATTGGCTGAAGCGGTCGAGCGGCCCCCGGCGTTCGAGCAGCCAGCGCATGATCGGCGTCGCCGGCAACACCCCGACCGGCGCTTCGACTTCGACCGCGTCGGCCTCGGCCAGGGTCGTCGCGACCTCGGCCAGGGCCTGCACCGAGGCGTGCTGGAACACGTCGCGGGCGCTGAAACGCAGGCCGGCGCGACGGGCGCGGGCGACCAGTTGGATCGAACCGATGCTGTCGCCGCCCAGGGCGAAGAAACTGTCGTCGATGCCGACTCTTTCCAGCCCGAGCACCTGTGCGAACAACGCGCACAGCGCGGTTTCGGTCGCGGTGCGCGGTTCGCGCATGCTGGCGGGAGCGAAATCCGGCGCCGGCAGCGTCTTGCGGTCGAGCTTGCCGTTTGCGGTCAAGGGCAAAGCGGTCAGTGCGATGAAGGCGGCCGGCAGCATGTACTCGGGCAGCCGCTCGGCCAGCGCATGGTGCAGCGCTTCGGAGTCGATAGCGTCGCCGACAACATAGGCGACGAGTTGCTTTTGGCCGGGGCGGTCTTCGCGCACGATGACCGCGTTCTGGGCGTAGCCGGCCTGAGTCAGTGCGGCCTCGATCTCGCCGAGTTCGATGCGGAAACCGCGCAGCTTGACTTGCTGATCGGCGCGACCGAGGTAATCGATCTGACCGTCGCCGCGCCAGCGCACGCGGTCGCCGGAGCGGTACATGCGCTGGCCGATCGCGAAGGGATTAGCGATGAAACGTTCGGCGCTGAGCGCAGGGCGACGCAGATAGCCGCGGGCCAGGCCGGCACCGGCGATGTACAACTCGCCGGGCACGCCGACCGGCACCGGCTGCAGCGCCTCGTCGAGCACGTAGACCTGCATATTGTCGAGCGGTGCGCCGATCGGTACCGAACGCGCCTGCGGCTGCAAGGTCGGCACCGCGCAAGTCAGCGCGAAGGTGGTGGTCTCGGTGGGGCCGTAACCGTTGACGATGCGCAACTGCGGATGCCGCGCCTGCAGGCGGCGGATGGCCTCGGTCGAGAGCACGTCGCCGCCGGCCAGGACCTGGCGTAGACCGGCGAACAGCTCCGGCGCGGATTCGGCGAACTCGTGGAACAAGCCGGCGGTCAGCCACAGGCTGCGCACACCGTAGGCCTCGATCAGGCGTTGGAAGTCGCGTCCGTCGCTGGCGGCAACAGGCGCGACCACGATGCGCCCACCGTTGAGCAGCGGCACCCACAGCTCGTAAGTCGAGGCGTCGAAGGCGTGAGTCGAATGCAGCAGCACGGTTTCGTGGCCGCTGGCGAAGCGGCGGTCGCGGGCGAACTCGACCACGTCGCGCTGGCGCACCGCCACGCCCTTGGGCACCCCGGTCGAGCCGGAGGTGTACATGACGTAGGCCAGCTGCTCGGGATGGATCGTGGCTCGGCGGGTGCGCGGTTCGTTGCGGCTGAAGTCGAACGCATCCAGGCGCAACGGATCCGCCAGTGCGATCGAACGCCCGTCCAGGCTGGCATCGGAGATCAGCAGCGCCGCATCGGTTTCGGCCAGCAACTGGTTCAGGCGTTCGTCGGGGTGCTGTTCATGCAGCGGCAGGTAATAGGCTCCGGTCTTGAGCACCGCCAGCACCGCGACGACCAAGTCGGGCGAGCGTTGCAACAGCAGGGCGACGCCGCGTTCGGCAGCGGCGCCGCGACGGCGCAGTTCGTGGGCGAGCGCTTCGGCGCGGCGGTCGAGTTCGGCGTAGCTCCACTCGATACCGTCGCCGACCACCGCGATCGCCTGCGGGTTCGACGCGACCTGGCGCTCGAATGCGGCCGCGACCGATTCGAGTTCGATGGTGTGTGCGGTGTCGTTGCCATCGCGCAGCAGACGCTGCCGCTCGCCATCGTCGAGCAGCTCGACCGCACCGATCGGCCGGCTGTCGTCTTCGGCGACCGCGAGCAGCATGCGCTGCAAACGCAGCGCGATCGCCTCGGCGGTGGCGGGGTCGAACAGATCGCTGGCGTATTCGAGCGCGCCGTCGAGGCCACCGGCCTGGCCGGTGTCGTCGAAGCGTTCGCAGAAGGCCAGGCTCAGATCGAACTTGGCCACATCGAGAGCGAACTCGGCCGCGCGGGCGTGCAAACCGGGCAGTTGCAGCTCGGCCTGTTCGGTGTTCTGCAGCACCAGCAGCACCTGGAACAGCGGGTGATGGCTCAAGGAGCGCTCGGGTTTGAGCGTGTCGACCAGTTGCTCGAACGGCAGATCCTGGTGCTCGAACGCGGCCAGATCGGTCGCGCGCACCCGCGCCAGCAACTCGCTGAAGCGCGGGTTGCCGCTGGTGTCGGTGCGTAGCACCAGGGTGTTGAGGAACAGCCCGACCAGTTCGTGCAGGGCCGCGTCCTGGCGGCCGGCAACCGGCGTGCCGATGGCGAGGTCGGTGCCGGCGCCGAGCCGGGTCAGGGTCGCGGCGAGCGCGGCCTGCAGGACCATGAACAAGGTCGCGTGATGGCGTCGCGCGATCGCGCGCAAACGCGCATGGGTGTCGGCGTCGAGGGCGAAGCCGCACTGGCCGCCGCGGTAACTGGCGCGCGGCGGGCGCGGGCGGTCGCTCGGCAGTTCGATCTGCTCGGGCAGGCCGGCCAGGGTGTCGCGCCAATAGGCGATCTGCGCCGCGATCAGGCTGTCGGGATCGGCTTCGTTGCCGAGCAGTTGTTGTTGCCACAGGGTGTAGTCGGCGTACTGCACCGGCAGCGGGGCGCGGATCGGCGCGCCGCCGTCGAGGCGCGCGGCATAGGCCTCGGCCAGATCGCGCGCGAGCGGCGCCAGCGAGGCGCCGTCGCCGGCGATGTGGTGCAGCAACAGCAGCAGGGCGTGTTGTTGCGGGCCGAGCCGGACCAGGGTCGCGCGCAGCGGAATCTCGTGGCGCAGGTCGAAAGCGTAGGCGGCGGCGGTGGACAGCGCGTGGGCGAGGCCGGCTTCGTCGCTGTCGATCAGGTCCAAGGTCGGCGCTGCATGATCGAGCACGTGTTGGCTGGGTACTTCGCCGGCCGGGAACACGATGCGCAAGCTTTCGTGGCGCTCGCACAGGTCGGCCAGCGCGGCGCGCAGCGCGTCCACGTTCAGCTCGCCATCCAGGCGCAACGCCAGCGGCATGTTGTAGGTGGCGCTGGGGCCCTCGAACTGGTGCAGGAACCACAGCCGGCGTTGCGCGAACGACAGCGGCAGGGTCTGCGGCCGCGGCATCGGCCGCAAGGCCAGGCGCCGGTGTTGGGCGGGATCGAGCGCGGTGGCGAGGCCGGCGACGGTCGGGTGCTCGAACAAGCGGCGGATCGACAGCTCGACGTCGAGTTCGGCGCGGATGCGGCTGATCAGGCGGATCGCCAGCA
This sequence comes from Lysobacter antibioticus, assembly GCF_001442535.1. Classification (NCBI taxonomy): domain Bacteria; kingdom Pseudomonadati; phylum Pseudomonadota; class Gammaproteobacteria; order Lysobacterales; family Lysobacteraceae; genus Lysobacter; species Lysobacter antibioticus. The sequence continues at coordinate 3,884,220 of NZ_CP013141.1, forward strand.
GCGAGTGGCCGCCGAGCACGAAGAAGCTGTCGTCGATGCCGAGCTGGGCGGCGTGCTCGTCGGACAGACCGAGCACTTCGGCGAACAGCGCGCACAGGGTTTGTTCGCGCGGATTGCGCGGGGCGCGTTGGCTGGCCGGGACGAAGTCCGGCGCCGGCAGCGCCTTGCGGTCGAGCTTGCCGTTGGGCAATTGCGGCAGCGCGTCGAGGACCACGATGGCCGTGGGCACCATGTACTCGGGCAGGCGTGCGGCCAAGGTCTCGCGCAGCGCTTCGCGATTCACCTCTGAACTGGAAACCACGTAGGCGACGATCTGCTTCTGCCCCGGCCGGTCCTCGCGCACGATCGCGCTGTTGCGCGGGTAGCCGGCGCGGGCGAGCTCGGCCTCGATCTCGCCGAGTTCGATGCGGAAGCCGCGCAACTTGACCTGATGGTCGACGCGGCCGCGGTGGACGATGCCCCCGTCCTCGCGCCAACTGGCGAGGTCGCCGGAGCGGTACATGCGTTCGCCGGCGACGAAAGGATCGGCGACGAAGCGTTCGGCGCTGAGCGCGGCGCGGCCCAGGTAACCGCGCGCCAGCCCCGGTCCGGCGATGTACAGCTCGCCGGTGACGCCGGCCGGCACCGGCCGCAGCGCGTTGTCGAGCACGTACAAGCGCGTGTTCCAGATCGGCCCGCCGATCGGAATCGGCCCGTCCTCGACCTCGCGGCAGGGCCAGGCGGTGACGCCGATCGAGACCTCGGTCGGGCCGTAGGAATGGTGCAGCGGCCGGCCGATGTGGGCGGCGACGCGGCGATGCAGATCGGCCGACAGCGCTTCGCCGCCGCAGACGATGCGGCGCAGGCGGGTGCAGGCGGCCGCGCTCGGTTCCTGCACGAACATCTCCAGCATCGAGGCGACGAAGTGCACGGTCGTGACCTGTTCGCGTTGGATCAGGTCAGCGAGATAGGCCGGGTCGCGGTGGCCGTCGGGGCGCGCGACGACCAGACGGGCGCCATGCAGCAGCGGCCAGAACAACTCCCACACCGACACGTCGAAGCTGGTCGGGGTCTTCTGCAGCACCGCGTCGTCGGCCTGCAGGCCGTACTCGCCCTGCATCCAGGCCAGGCGGTTGACGATGCCGCGGTGCGGGATCACCGCGCCTTTCGGCGTGCCGGTCGAGCCGGAGGTGTAGATGACGTAGGCCGGGTGATCGAGGTGCAGCGGGCGCGTGCGTTCGGCGTCGGTTGGCGCGCTGCTCGGGAAACCGTCCAGCGAGGCGACGAAGCCGGCGTCGTCGACGCATAGCAGGCCCTCGTGTGCAGGCAGCCGTTCGACCACATCGCCGCGAGTCAGCACCCGCACTGGCGCGGCGTTGGCGATCATGTGGGCGAGGCGGTCGCTCGGGTAATCGGTGTCGAGCGGCAGATAGGCCGCGCCGCTCTTGAGCACCGCGCACAGGGCGACGACCAGTTCCAGCGAACGCGGCAGGGCCACGCCGACCAGATCCTCCGGGCCGATGCCGTCGGCGATCAGTCGGTGGGCGAGGCGATTGGCGCGCGCGTCGAGTTCGGCGTAGCTGAGGCGCTCGTCTTCGAACACGACGGCGACGGCCTCGGGCGTGCGCGCCGCCTGCGCGCTCACCAGCTCGGCCAAGGTCTGTGCGGGCACCGCGTGTTCGCTCGCATTCCAGTCGCGCAGCACCTGCGTCGCTTCGGCGGCGTCGAGCAGTTCGATGCGGCCGACCGGCTGCTGCGCATCGGCGACGAAGGCTTCCAGCAAACGCTGATAACGGCCGCCCAGGCGCAGCACCTGCTCGCGCGTGAACAAGTCGGGGCGGTAGCTGAGCTTGAGCTGATACGGTTGGCCCGGGATCAGCGCCAGGCCGACCGGGTAATGCGAGGTGTCGCCGCCGTGGTGGCTGTGCAGGGCGATGCGCAGCGCATCGGGCGCGTCGTCCGCATCGTCGCCGACCGGGAAGTTCTCCAGCACCACCAGGGTGTCGAACAACTCGGCGTGCCCGGCCAGGCGCTGGATCTCGGTCAGGCCGAGGTGTTGGTGATCGAGCAGCGCCGATTGCTCGCTCTGCAGGCGTACAAGCAGCTCGCGCACCGATTCGTCCGGCCGCCATTGCAGGCGCAGCGGCAAGGTGTTGATGAACAAGCCGACCATCTGCTCGACGCCGGCCAGCTCCGGCGGGCGCCCCGAGACGGTGGTGCCGAAGGCGACGTCGCGACGATGGGTCAGGCGACCGAGCAACAGCCCCCACGCGGCCTGCACGACGGTGTTGAGGGTCACGCCGAGGCCGCGCGTGAGCCGGGTCAGCGATTGCACCAGCGCGTCGGGCAGGTCGATGCGCAAGGTATCCGGCACCGCCGGCGAGGTGGTCGCCGGGGCGATCCGGCTCGGTTCTTCGAAACCGGCGAAGGCATCGCGCCAGGCGCTGCGCGCCGCGGCGGCGTCGCGCGAGGTCAGCCAGCGCATGTAGTCGCGATAGGGCGTGACCCGCGGCAGCGCCTGCGCGTCGGCGCCGTTGCGGTACAGCGCGAACAGCTCTTGCAGCAGGATCGGCGAGGACCAGCCGTCGAGCAGGATGTGGTGGCTGGTGAACAACAGGTAATGGCGGCTCGCCGACTCGCGCACCAGCACGAAGCGCAGCAGCGGCGCACGGGTCAGCTCGAAGCGCTGCTGTTGGTCGTCGGCGATGGCTTGCGCCAATGCATCGGCGCGTTCGTCGGCGGGC
>NZ_CP013141.1:3886978-3963760 GCF_001442535.1 Lysobacter antibioticus
GGCGCGCAGCCAATCGGCCAGGGCCTCGACCGGGATATCCCAGCCGGTGGCTTCGTGCAGCACCGCCGCGGCGTCGACGCCTTCGCGCGGGCCGCCTTCGAGACCGTCCAGACGCGCTTCGCCGGGGCCGCCGGCAAGACGCCAGCTCTGCCGGGTGACCGGCGCGCTGAGGGCGACTTCGTAGCGCTCGCCGCGCTGACTCCATTCGATGCGGCCGCTGCCGCCCTTGCCGGCATTGGACACGGCGATGCGGCCGGTCAGCGACCACTCGCCGTCGGCGCGGACGCGGGCGATGCGCCCGGCTTCGCGCTCGGCGGCCACCGCCGTCGGCAATACTTCGGGCGGCGCGCGCTTGACGCCCTGCCCGGCGCAGGCGCTCAGCAATAGAACCAATACGGCGACCGCGACAGTCTTCGCCGGGCGCGAAACAAGGCGCGCCGAAATAGAGTGCGCCTTAAGACGCGAAACGAACGACGGCGCGCTCACAGGCCCAGCTTCTTCAATGCGCGCAACAGCGAGCGGTTGTCGGGGTCGATCTTGCGCGCCTGCTCGAAGTATTTGCGGGCCTCGTCGCGCTGGCCGCTCTGCCACAACACCTCGCCGAGATGGGCGGCGATTTCGGCGTCCTTCTGCATGGTCAGTGCGCGGCGCAGCTCGGTTTCGGCTTCCTTGATGCGGCCGATGCGGTACAGCACCCAACCGTAGCTGTCGACGATCGCGTAGTTGTCGGGCTCGGCATTGCGCGCGCGCTCGATCAGTTCCAACGCTTCCTGGAAGCGCGTGGTGCGGTCGGCCAAGGTGTAGCCGAGCGCGTTGAGCGCCGCGATGTTGTCGGGCTCGGCGACCAGGATACGGCGGAAATCGGCCTCGGCGCGGGCGATGTCGTCGCGGCGCTCCCAGCTCAGGGCGCGGGCGTAGAGGATCTCGGGCTCGTCCGGAAACGCCGCCAAACCGCGCGCGAACGCATCGTTCTCGCCGGCGTCGTTCTTGTCCTCGCCGCGCAGATTGGCCTCGACGATATAAGCGTCGCGGCGGGCGTCGTCGCCGGTCGAAGCGTCGGACTGGATCGCGCGCAGATTGGCGTAGGCCTCGTCGTTGCGCTTGAGCTTGTGCAGGACGTTGCTGCTGCGCAGGCGCGCGATCGAACGCGGCTGCCCGGCGGGAACGCCCTGGTACCAGCCCAGGGCTTCCTCATAGCGTTCGAGGAACTCGGCCAACTGGCCCAGCAGCAGGCGCCGCGCCGGGTCCGGCTTGGCGGCGTTGGCGCGCAGTTCGTCGTAGAGCTTGGTCAGAGTCGGCTTGTCTTCGGCGCGGGCCAGGTAGGACGCGCGCAGCGAATAGGTCTGCTCGTCCTGCGGGCCGCGCGCCAGGGTCGCGGCGACCGCCTGGAAATCGTTGAGCGCTTCGTACTGTTCGGCGATCAGCGCGCGCAGATTGGTGTCGCGATCGGCCAGCGCGACGATGCTCTGCAGCAGTTGCCGGGCCTCATCGTCCTTGCCCGACTCGCGCAACTGGCTCACCCGCAACAGCGCCACGCGCGGCTCGCCGGGGAAGCGGTCGACCACTTCGGCGACGATGCGTTCGGTGAGCTTGGGTTGGTCGAGGCGCTGCGACAGGCCGCCGAACGCGACCCAGGCCATGAGGTTGCCGGACGGGATCTTGCCGCCGTCGACGAGCTTCTCGAGCACGCGCGCGGCCTGCTTCGGGTCCTTGGAACCGGTGGTCAGCACGATCAGGGCCTGGCGCCAGCCGGCCTCGGGATCGCTCTGCATCAGAGCGTTGAGCTGACGCAGCGCGGCGCGGTCGTCGCCGCGACGCAGCGACAGGGTCGCTTCGGCGGCGCCGATCGAGGTGCCCTTGCCGCCCAGCTTGCGCCACAGCGCCAAGGCGTCGGCGGCCAGCGCGTCCTGCTTGGCGACCACGGCGATGCTGGTCGCCCGCTCGGCCAGGCCGACGTCGTTGGCGGCGCGCGCTGCCTTGAGATAGGCCTCGGCGGCTTCGTTCAGCTTGCCGGACTGGAGGGCGAATTCACCGCTGAGCAGCGATTCCAGCGAGGCCCCTGTCGGGTCCTTGGCGGCGCGCGCCTGGATCGTCGACTTGGCCGTGGCCAGGGCGGCGGCCGACACCGGCGTCGACGGCTCGGCGGCGGCACTGCCGAGCCAGCCGCTCAGGGCCAGGGCCAGGGCCAAAACCGCGATCCGCACGCCCCGCTGCGGCGCGCCAGGCGGGCGCGAACCGAGGCCGGCGCAGGCGAGCCGCGCAGCCTCGGCCGAGTGCTCGCTGCCGTCATCGTTGCCATCTATTGGACCGATCGAGCAAATCGAATCGTAGAGAACCACGTCGGGACCAGTGGGCCGGTAGAATGGCGGCCTTCAGCAGCCCGCAGCTTATCGCAAGCACCTGAACCGATGTCCCGCGACGCACGCCGCCTCATGAAACTTTCTTGCGTCGCCGCGACGGCGGTTTACTGCGTCCGCCGCCCGGGATCGAAGCGCACCCACCGATGAGTCTGTTCGTCCTAGGCATCAACCATCAGACCGCGCCGGTCAGCCTGCGCGAGCGCGTGGCGTTTTCCGGCGACACCGTCACCGCCGCGCTCGACGCCCTGCGCGCGCTCGCGCCGGTGCGCGAGGTGGCGTTGCTATCGACCTGCAATCGCACCGAGCTGTATGCGGTGGCCGACGACGACGGCCGCGCCCTCGCCGACTGGCTGGCCACGCACCCAGACGAAGTCGGCGATCTGCACGCCTACCTCTACCGCCATCGCGACGCCGATGCCGTGCGCCACCTGTTCCGGGTCGCGACCGGGCTCGACTCGCTGGTGCTCGGCGAGCCGCAGATCCTCGGCCAGGTCAAGGACGCCTGGGCGACCGCGCGCGCCGCCGGCACCCTGGGCAGCCAACTCGACCGTTTGTTCCAGCAAGCTTTCTCGACCGCCAAGCGCGCGCGCACCGACACCCGCATCGGCGCCAACCCGGTGTCGGTCGCCTCGGCCGCGGTGCGCCTTGCGCAGGAGTCGTTCGCGCGCCTGGAAGACTCGACCGTGCTCCTGGTCGGCGCCGGCGAAACCATCGAACTGGCCGCACGGCATCTGGTCCAGGCCAAGGCCAAGCGCCTGCTGATCGCCAACCGCACCCTCGCCCATGCGCAGGACCTCGCCACCCGCCACGGCGGCGTGGCCCTGCCGCTGAGCGAACTCGAACGCCATCTGGGCGAGGCCGACATCGTGCTGTCGGCGACCGCCAGCCGCGAACCGGTGCTGCATCGCGCCCAGGTCGCCGCCGCGCTCGCCACGCGCAAGCACCGCCCCATGCTGTTGCTCGATCTGGCCGTGCCGCGCGACATCGCCGCCGACGTGGCCAGTTTGAAAGACGTGTTCCTCTACACCGTCGACGATCTGGAACGCGCGATCGAAGACAACCGCCGCAGCCGCCGCGAGGCCGCGACCGAAGCCGAGGCCATCGTCGAATTGCAGGTCGCCCGCTTCGTCGAGACCCTGGCCGCGAGCACCCGCACCGCGCCGATCAAGCGCCTGCGCGACCACGGCGAGGCCGCGCGCGAAGAAGTGCTGGCCAAAGCGCGCCAGCAACTCGGCGCCGGGCAGGACCCGGCGGAAGTGCTGAACTTCCTCGCCCACACTTTGACCAACCGCCTGCTGCACGCCCCGACCGTGGCCCTGCGCGAAGCCGCGCTGACCGGCAACCCCGAGCTCGCGCGTGCGGCCGACAAGTTGTTTCCGGCGGTGGGGCCGGGAATCGGGAATCAGGAATCGGGAATCGAAACTGCGGATTCGTCGGACGATCGTTAGCGACCAGACCTGATCGCAAACGCTTGTGCTTTTCCGAATCCCGACTCCCGATTCCCCAATCCTGGCTCTCCAATGACCCCCACCCTGCGCCGCAAGCTCGAAGCCCTGGCCGAACGCCGCGAAGAACTCGAGCGCCTGCTCGCCGACCCCGGCGTGATCGGCGACAACGACCGGTTCCGCAAGCTCTCGCGCGAATTCGCCCAGCTCGAACCGGTCGCGGTGGCGCTGGCCGAGGAAGCGCGCGCGAAGGCCGATCTCGCCGCCGCCGAGGCGATGCGCAACGATCCTGAGCTGCGCGAACTGGCCGACGAGGAAATCGCCGCCGCGCAGGCACGCCTGGAACAGCTTGACGTCGAACTGCTGGCGCACCTGATCCCGAAGGACGCGCGCGACGAAGGTGACCTGTACCTGGAAGTGCGCGCCGGCACCGGCGGCGACGAAGCGGCTATCTTCGCCGGCGACCTGTTCCGCATGTATGCGCGCTACGCCGAACGCCAGGGCTGGAAGGTCGAAATCGAATCGTCCAATGCCGGCGAACACGGCGGCTACAAGGAAATCATCGCCCGCGTCGAAGGCCGCGGCGCTTATTCCAGGCTCAAGTTCGAGTCCGGCACCCACCGCGTCCAGCGCGTGCCGGAAACCGAATCGCAGGGCCGCATCCACACCTCGGCGGCCACGGTGGCGATCATCGCGGTCGAGCCGGAAGGCGAACCCATCGAGATCAACCCGGCCGACTTGAAGGTCGACACCTTTCGTTCTTCGGGCGCGGGCGGCCAGCACGTCAACAAGACCGAATCGGCGATCCGCATCACCCATATTCCGAGCGGCGTGGTGGTTGAGAACCAGACCGAACGCAGCCAGCACGCCAACCGCGACAAGGCGCTCAAGCGCCTGCAGGCGATGCTCGCCGACGCCGCGGCGGCCAAGGCCGCGGCCGCACAGGCGCAGGACCGGCGCCTGCAAGTCGGCAGCGGCGACCGCAGCCAGCGCATCCGCACCTACAACTTCCCGCAAGGCCGCATCACCGACCACCGCGTCGAAGGCCTGACCCTGTACGACCTGCCCAACATCGTCGCCGGCGATCTCGACGGATTGATCGGACGCCTGATCCACGAGCACCAGGCCGACGAACTGGCGCGCCTGTCGGCGGGTTGAAGCGGCGGCATCCTCCTCGATCGAATGGAGCCATATAGCGCACAGCGCCTGAGCCAAAGCCCGCGCCTTGTGCGCCGCTGCGCGATTCGTCGAAGTCGCGCCGCACAGTCATGACGCCGCGCGCGTTCAACGGCCATAATCCGCCCTCTCCCGCCGGATCGCCTGCCATGAGCCTCTCAGTTCGCCGCGCAAACCTCGACGATCTCGATCTGCTGGCTCCGCTGTTCGATCACTACCGGCACTTCTATACCCAACGCCACGACGAAAGCGTCTCGCGCGCCTTCATCGGCGAACGCCTGAGCCGCGGCGACTCGGTCGTGCTGCTCGCTACGCTCGACGGCGTCGACGGCGCCGGCTTCACCCAGTTGTATCCGACCTTCTCCTCGGTCCGCGCCGCGCGCGTGTGGGTGCTCAACGATCTGTTCGTCGATCCGGCCGCACGCCGGCGCGGCGTCGCCCAGGCTTTGCTCGACGCCGCCACCGGTTTCGCACGCGCCGACGGCGCGGCGCGGCTGGAACTGGAAACCGACCACGACAACGTCACCGCCCAGGCCTTGTACGACGGCGTAGGCTGGCAGCGCTACGACGGCACCCAGCGCTACCACTTGCCGCTCAGTGCGGCCTGACCGCGCCATGCGCAACGGCCGCATGTTCGAACCCAGCGCGAACGCCCTCCTCGCGAGGTCGGCGCCATGAACGACCCGCGCCTCGAACTGCGCCAGGCGCTGCAGCGCAATCCCGGCGATGCCATGGCCTGGATCATGCTGGCCGAACACGAACTCGACGCCGGCGATGCGCGCGGCGGCGAAGCGGCGGCGCGACGCGCCTTGAGCCTGCGGCCGGGCCACCCCGAAGCGCTCGCGCGCCTGGGCCGTGCGCAATGGATGCAAGGCCGCCGCGACGACGCGGTGATCAGCCTGCGCGCAGCCGCGCATAACGCGCCGCAGCACCCGGGAATCGCGGTGTGGCTGGCGCACGCGCTCGAAGACGTCGGCGATGCCGAGGGCGCGCTCGACGCCTATGCCCACGCCTATGCCTTGGCCCCGCGCGAACCGCAGTTGGCTGCCTATCTGCTGGCGTGGCGGCGCAAGCTGTGCGACTGGCGCGATCTCGATGCCCTCGCCGGCCAGGTCCGCGACGCGGTCGCACGCGGGCAGGCCTCGGTCGAACCCTTCGCCTTCCTCAGCGAGGACGCCAGCGCCGCCGAACAACGCCGCTGCGCGGCCTTGCGCGCGACGGTGATCGCCGGCAGCGTGCGGCCGTTACCGGCTGCACCGCAGAAGGACGCCTCGGCATCGATCCGGGTCGGCTTTCTCTCCAACGGCTTCGGCGCCCACCCGACCGGGCTGCTGATCGTCGCCCTGCTGGAAGCGCTGCGTCGGCGCGGCGGCCTCGACCTGCACCTGTTCGCGCTCAATCGCGACGACGACAGCCCCATCCGGCGTCGCCTGCATGCCGCCGCAAACGCTTTGCACGACGTCGCCATGCAACCGCATGCCCAGGTCGCCGCGGCGATCCGCCGCGCCGGCATCGACGTGCTGTTCGACCTGCGCGGCTGGGGCGGCGGCGGTACGCCGGAGGTGTTGGCGATGCGGCCGGCCCCGGTGCAGGTCAACTGGCTGGCGTATCCCGGCACCTCGGCGGCACCGTGGATCGACTACGTACTGGCCGACCGCTACGTCCTGCCGGAAGCGCTGAGCGCCGATTTCAGCGAAACCGTGGCTTGGCTGCCGCGCTGCTTCCAGCCCTCCGACACCACCCGCGAACCGGCCACGCCGCCGAGCCGCGGCGAATGCGGCCTGCCCGAGCAGGGCGTGGTGTTCTGCTGCTTCAACAACAGCTACAAACTCAATCCGCGCAGCGTCGCGCGCGCACTTGCGGTGCTGCGCGGCGTACCCGGCAGCGTGCTGTGGCTGCTGTCCGGCCCGGGCCGCGCCGACCAGCGCCTGCGCGATTTCGCGAGCAGCCAGGGCATCGCGCCGGAGCGCCTGGTGTTCATGCGCAAACAGCCGCATGCCGATTACCTGGCGCGACTGCGCCATGCCGACCTGTTCCTCGACACCGATCCCTACAACGCCCACACCACCGCCTCGGACGCGATCTGGGCCGGCTGCCCGGTGTTGACCTGCCCCGGCGCGACCTTCGCCGCGCGCGTGGCCGGCAGCCTCAACCACCACCTCGGCCTGGAGTCGATGAACGTCGCCGACGACGACGCCTTCGTCGCCCGTGCGGTCGCGCTCGGCAACGATCCCACTGCGCTGCAGGCCTTGCGCAACGAACTTGCCGCGCGCCGCAACGACAGCGGCCTGTTCGACATGGACGGCTTCGCCGTCGATTTCGCGGCGATGACCATGGCGATGGCGCGCAGGCAGCGCAAGGGCGAAGCGCCGACGCCGCTGCGCGGGCCGGCGCGCAGCCGTTCCGACACACTCGATCGGATCGACCCGGGTTGAACCGCCTGAATTGAACATCCTGAGTTGATCCGCCTGACTTGATCCGCCCCACCCGGTTTGCGCTAGGCTGCGCCCATGACCGCAGAACGCGATTTCATCCCCCTCTCGCTGTGCGTGCTGACCGTTTCGGACTCGCGCACCCTGGCCGACGACAGTTCCGGCGACTATCTCGTCCAATCCCTCACCCAGGCCGGCCATCGCCTCGCCGAGCGCAAGCTGCTGCCCGACGATCGCTATAAATTGCGCGCCGCGGTATCGCAGTGGATCGCCGACGACGGCATCGACGGCATCCTCGTCACCGGCGGCACCGGCTTCACCGGCCGCGATTCCACCCCCGAGGCCCTGCTGCCCTTGCTCGACAAGGAAATGCCCGGCTTCGGCGAGCTGTTCCGCGCGATCAGCTACGGCGAAATCGGCACTTCGACCCTGCAATCGCGCGCCTTCGCCGGCCTGGCCAACGCGACCTTCTTGTTCTGCCTGCCGGGCTCGACCTCGGCCTGCCGCACCGCCTGGGAAAAGATCGTCAGCGCACAGCTCGACGCGCGTACCCGGCCGTGCAACCTCGCCACCCTGCGTCCCCGCCTCAAGGAGTGATCGGCATGCCGCTCGACACCACCCTGCGCCTGCTTGCCAAGGCCCGCGGCCTTAACGCCACCGACATCGCCACCGCGATTCCTCGCGCCGGCGTCGCCACGGTCAGCGCCTGGCTGCGCGGCGACAAGCTGCCCGGCAAGGACCAGCTCGATGCGCTCGCACGCGCCTTCGGCGTGCCGGCGGGCGCGCTGCTGTCGGAACTCGCCAGCACGCTCGACCCGGCCCGCACCCAGGGCGAACACGACCTGCTCGCTGCCTATCGCGCGCTCAACACGCGCCAACAGGGCGCCTTGCTCGAAGTCGCCACCAGCATGGCCGGCACCCCGCGCAGTGCGGCGCCGCGCAAGGCCGCGGCCAAGAAGAACAAGCGATGAGCAAGCTCAAGCGCAAGGACTACGAGGCCCAACTCGAAACGCTGCAAGTCGAGCTGGTGGCGATGGCGCGTTGGCTGCAGCACAGCGGCCGCCGCGTGGTGGTGCTGCTGGAAGGCCGCGACACCGCCGGCAAGGGCGGCGCGATCAGCGCCATCTCCGACCACCTCAATCCGCGCCAATGCCACATCGTCGCCCTGCCCAAGCCGAGCGAGCGCGAAAGCGGCCAATGGTATTTCCAGCGCTACGTACCGCATCTGCCGGGCGCGGGCGAAATCAGCCTGTTCGACCGCAGTTGGTACAACCGCGCCGGCGTCGAGCAGGTCATGGGCTTCGCCAAACCCGCGCAGGTGAAGGCCTTCCTGCAGCAGACGCCGGTGTTCGAGAAACTGCTGACCGACGACGGCATCCTGCTGTTCAAGTACTGGCTGTGCTGCGACCAGGAACAGCAGGAAGAACGCTTCGCCGAACGCCTGGAAGACCCGCTCAAGCGCTGGAAACTCTCGCCGATCGACCTGCAGGCGCGCAGGCACTACGACGACTACACCCGCGCCCGCGAGGCCATGCTCAAGGCCACCCACAGCGAGCACGCCCCCTGGACCCTGGTCGATTTCAATGACCAGCGCCAAGGCCGGCTGACCCTGATCCAAGACCTGCTGTCGCGCCTGCCCGACACCCAACTGCCGGATTCGGAACTCGAATTCGCGCCGCTCAAGGGCAAGCCGTCGAAAGAGAAATACGGTGTGTTGAAGCCGATTCGGGCTGGCAAGAAGGGCTGAGCCGTCTTTCAGGTAGTGCGGCCGCAGCTTGTAAAACGCTGCCCCTAAGGGGACAACGGCCGGTAACGCCGCGAGGTCGATGCATCGCGGTCGCGGCTTGTGACCGAAGGAAATCCAGTAGGACGCCCGCTCCTACCCTTCAAGCCACCTCGGTGACCGTTGCCGTTGCCGTTGCCGTTGCCGTTGCCGTTGCCGTTGCCGTTGCCGTTGCCGTTGCCGTTGCCGTGAAAGCTTGGCGCAGTTTCGACTTTGCGAGAACACCTGGAGACCCGGAGGGCGCCGCACAGGACGTGCGGCGTTTTCCGATAAGACAGGGACGTCTTATCGGAAAATCCCGGCGCGCGCACCGCACTCGTGGCTTGTGCCCTTGCAAGGAGAGCCCTTTTCTTTGGTTACCTTTCTTTTGGGCTTAGCAAAAGAAAGTAACCCGGCCGCGTCAGCGGACGGAAGCTTTGCTGTGATTGTTGTTTCACTGCTCCGCGTTAAGAAGCGCAGCAACCGCTGGCTGCGCGGTCGCGGCTTGTGACCGAAGGAAATCCAGTAGGACGCCGCTCCTACCCTAAGGACAGCAAGACAGTTGCAGAAGGAGCCGGGCAAGTCAGGCCCGCCACTCCTCTCCCTTATCCCTGCGAACGCCGATACGGGTGAAACAACTGCAACAGCCACGGCTTCTGCGCCAACACCAGACTCACGCCGATCCGCTCTTGCGCGCTCAACGCAGCATCGCGCGCCAACAAGCCGTCGAACTCGCGCGCGACCTCGCCCAGGCGCTGCTTGAGCTGACGGATGCCGGCGACGCTGAGCGCGCCGCTGAGCAGCAACAACACGTCCTGTTCGCCGTCGAAGGGGTCGGCGAAATAGTCGCCGAGCATGCGCAGGCGGAAATGCCGCTCCATCGGGCCGTCGGCGCGCCAACGGAAGTTGCGCGCGGTCAGCGGCCGGCCGCGGTTGCCGGGCATCAACTCGATGATGCCCAGCCGGTCCAGCCGCACCAGCAACGCCGTCCACTTGACGTCGTCGAAGGTGAAATGCGCTTGCACGTCCGCCTGTTTCCATCGGTTCAAGGTCAGGAACAAGGCCAATAGCAGGGCCGGATCGTCGACCAGGGCCTGCTCCTGCTCTTCGCTGAGCATGGCCATCGGCGCGCGGCCGCGGCCGGCTTCGGCGCTCAACTCGACCAGGCCGATATCGAGCACGTCGCAGATCTGCTGCAGCCGCTGCAGGCTCATCGCCCGCCGCGAAAACATCCGCTTGACCGCCGCCTCGCTGAGCTTGAGGCGCAGGGCCAGGTCGCGGTAGGTCAGGTCCTGGGCGCGCAGAAAGCGCTTCAGGCCGTCGATGAGTTCAATGGAAATCGCCATGCGTATCAAAATACGCTACCCGCTGGCGAATTCCGAGACACTTTGTCGATGATTATTGCATTCGCCTCGCGTCCCACCGAGGGTGGCCCCGGACCTTCACGAGACGGTGCGAGATGCCAAGGATTGCCAGCCGCATGTTTTCCCTCGCCCTGTCCGTTTCGGCCGCCGCTGGCCTGCTGGCAGGGACGCCGGCTTTTGCGGCGGCGCAGTCCGACGGCCTCAGCCGCCAGTCCGAGCTCAGCCTCAACGCCTCGGTCGAAGTGCCGGTGGCTGCGGCGCGGGCGCTGTCGGCCGGGGCGAAATTCTCGGTCGCCGGGGTCGAGGCCAGCGCCCAGGGCGTAACGCTGACCGTCTCGGCGGTGGGCCTGGGCACCTCGTTCACGGTCGTGTTGTCGGCTCAGGCGGTCAAACAGCTCGGCCTCAGGGTCGGCCAGGCCTTGACGGTGTCGGCGGTCGCCGGCGGTTGGCTGCTCAGCGGCGCGGATGGCGACCCGTTCTGCTTCATCCCCAACGAACGCGCCCGCTCGCTGATGCACAGCGAGCGGATCGGCGCATGAGCGCGGCGCGCGCTCGGTTTGTTTATTCCGGATTCGCGACCTGCAGGATGCTCATGGTCGCGTTGGCGGTGGTGGTCCTGGGAGTGTTGCCTGCACAGGGACGTGCAGGCACTCGCTGCGAGAACCAGACCGTCACCCCACAGAAACTGGCCGCGGCGGCGCAAACCGCGCTGACTGTCGCCACCGCGCTCGACCAACGCGATGCACCCGCCGCACTGGTCGCCCGCGTCGGCACCGACTTGTCGGCGCAGGGCCTGGTCTATAGCCATGTCGGTTTCGTCGTGCGCGATCATGCCGCCGGCCGTTGGACCGCGGTGCATTTGCTCAACGAGTGCGGCAGCGACCGCTCTGGCCTGTACACGCAAGGCTTGGTCAACTTCTTCGCCGACGACCTGGTCAATCAGGACGCACGCATCGTCTGGCTGCAACCGGCCCAGGCCGAACGCCTCGCCGCCCACCTGCGCGGCCTGCCGAGCCGGGGCCTGCACCAGCCGCACTACAACCTGATCGCACGCCCCGGCAGCGCCGACTACCAGAACTCGACCGCATGGGTGCTGGAGCTGTTCGCCGCGACCCTGCCGGACGCATCCGCGCCCGGCAATCGGCGCGAGGCCTATCGCGTTGCGATCGCCGACGGCTTTCGCCCCGATCGCGTGCGGATTCCCTATTCCAAGCGCGTGCTCGGCGGTTTGTTCACGGCCAATGTCGCCTTCAGCGATCACCCGATCGGCACCCGCCTCGCCGGCGACTACCCGGTGGTGACCGTGCGTTCGATCGTCGACTACCTGGCGCGCGGCGGGCACATCAGCGAGCAGCGCGAATGGCGCAACGGACGCTTGATGGCGAATCCGGGCGCGTTGTAGCCCGGCTCAACCGCAGACGAAGTCGGCGCCGGCTTCGTCCTCGCGCGCCGGCTCGCGGATCACGCGGTCCACCCGCGCCTGCGCCGGACCATGCCCCAGCCACTCGGCAAGACGCGCCAAGGCCGCTTCGTCGCCCACCGCCAGCACTTCGACCCGGCCATCGGCGAGATTGTTGGCGTAACCGCGCAGCCCCAGGGCGAGCGCCTGCTCGCGGGTCGAGGCGCGGAACCACACGCCCTGGACCTTGCCGGCCACGAAGAAACGCGCCGCGCTCATGCCTTCGGCACGGCCACCTTTGCCGAGGCCTTGGCGATGGCGGCCTCGATCTTCTTGGCGTCGACCGGGCCGAGGAATTTCTCCGCGACCTTGCCGTCGGGCCCGATCAGATAGGTCATCGGCAAGCCGCGCGGGGTATCGAAGGCCTTCGGCGGGTCGGCGACGTCGAGGATCGCGATCGGATACGACACCGGGTGCTTCTTGAGGAAGGCCTGCATGTCGGCGAGTTCGATTTCCTCGTAGGCCAGGCCGATCACTTCGATGTGGTCGCGCATGGTGTCCAGCGCCGACAACTCGGGCATTTCCTTGATGCACGGTGCGCACCAGGTCGCCCAGAAGTTCACCACCACCCAACGGCCGCGGCGCTCGCCCAGATCGTAGGTCTTGCCGTCGATGGTCGCGATGCGCAACTCGGGCGTGTCGCCCGCGGCATCGGCGGGCGGCGCGTCGGCCGGCTTGGCATCGGCCGGTTTCGTGTCCACGACCGGGGCCGGCGCAGGTTTGGCGTCGGTCGTCGCGGCCGGGTTGTCGTCCCTGGCCGGCGTCTGCGGCTGCTTGCAAGCGCCGAGCGACAACACGGCAACGGCGAGCGCCAATGCGGACAACGAAGGCAGGGTGGACTTGCGATGACTCGGGATCATGTTCCTTCCTCTTCAGCGTGAATGCTGGACACGCGTCGTTTCATGAGCGCGCGCAGGGGCACACGCAGTTCGTCCATCGCCGCGACCGCGGACTGGCCCAGCGAGTCGTCGCGGCAGGGCAGCATCGCCTCGGCGATCGGAATGCGCAGGTTGCAGGCTTCGTACAACTCGCCGAGCGAAAGCTCGTCGAGATCGCGCGCGAGCAGCCACTCGCCGTTCTCGGCGCGACGCACCACGCTGATCTCGCCGAGTTGCTCGAGCATCTGCTGGACCAGCGAATCGGTCAGCATCGGCTCGAGTTGCTGGATATCGTCGATGTGCAGGCCGCGGCCGCGCTTGCGCGCCTCGTTGAAGCGCGCAAGCAGGCGCAGCAGGCCGTACATTTCGAAACCGAGCGGCAGGCGCATCGACGCGGGCTGGTAGCGGAAGGCCGAGATCGACGAGGCCAGCGACGCGCCGAGCAGCACCGCGATCCAGCTCAGATAGATCCACAGCAGGAAGATCGGCACGAACGCCAGGGTGCCGTAGATCTTCGAGTACGAGCCGAAACTGCCCAGGTACAGGCCGATGCCGCTCTTGATCGTCTCGAACAGCAGCATCGCCAGGAAAGCGCCGGCAACCGCGTGCCGCCACTTGATCGTGCGATGCGGCACGACCCGGTAGATCGCGGCGAAGGCCAGCCATTCCAACAACATCGGCGCGACCCGCAGCAACAGGCTTTCGAGCCAGCGCCCGGGCTGGGTCGAAAACACGTCCATGGCGAAGAAGCGCGCCGAGATCGCCAGGCTCGCCGCGGCGATCAGGGCGCCGAGCGTGAGCACGGTCCAATAGACCAGGAAGCGGCCGAGGCGCGGGCGCGGCGAATGGATGCGCCAGATCCGGTTGAACGCCGACTCCACGCCGTTGAGGGTGATCAACAGCGAGACCACCAAGGCGATCACGCCCGCCGTCGTCAGCTGGCCGGCGTTGGCCGAAAACTGCTTGAGGTAGCTCTCCACCGAGCGCGCCGCCGAGGGCACGAAGTTGGAGAAGATGTAGTCGCTGAGGCGGTCGCTCCATTCACCGAACATCGGGAACGCCGACAGCACGCCGAACACGACCATCGACAGCGGCACCAGCGCGAACACGGTGGTGTAGGACAAGGCGCCGGCGGCCTGGAACAGGTTGTCGTCGAGAAAGCGGCGGGCCAGGAAGCGGAAGAACGTCCCGGCGCGAGCGCGATCGCGCACCCGGTCGCTCCAGCGATAGATCGAGTCCAAAGGTTCCATCCGGCGCAGGGTAACCGATGGCGCGTCACGGGGGCATGCGCTGGGGGTTCGTATCGACACCCCAACCGCCCTCGTCCCCAAAAACCCCAATCGCCCTGCCCCCATCCTCTATCCTTGCCGCCTACAGGAGAGATCGATGACCGAAGTTCTGGTGCTCTATTACAGCCGCGGCGGATCGGTGGCGCGGCTGGCGCGGCAGATCGCGCGCGGGATCGGCGAAGTCGACGGCATCGCCGCGCGGGTGCGCAGCGTGCCGCCGGTGGCGGCGATCACCCAGACCGCGGCGCCGCCGGTGCCCGAGGACGGCGCGCCCTACGTCGAAGCCCGCGACCTGGCCGAATGCGCCGGGCTGGTGCTCGGCAGCCCGACCCGGTTCGGCAACATGGCCGCACCGGTCAAGCACTGGCTCGACGGGCTCGGCGCCGAATGGGCCAGCGGCGCCCTGGTCGGCAAGCCGGCCGGCGTGTTCACCTCGACCGCGAGCCAGCACGGCGGCCAGGAATCGACCCTGCTGACGATGATGGTGCCGTTGCTCCACCACGGCTGCGTGATCGTCGGCATTCCCTATACCGAACCCTTGCTCAGCACCACGCGCGGCGGCGGCAGCCCCTACGGCGCCAGCCATGTCGCCGGGCCCCAGGACGACCCGCAGCTCAGCGACGACGAAGCCGTGCTGGCGCGCGCCCTCGGCCGCCGTGTCGCCGAACTGGTCGCCAAGGTGAGCCGATGAGCGCCGCCGCGCCGCGCCCCCGCTCCAACCTCGTCCTGCTGCTGGCCCTGCTGGGCCTGAGTGCGCTGTATGCGGCGTGGATGCTGTCGCAGCGCCATCTGGCCGCGACCCTGGTCGTGTTCGTGCTGCCGCCGCTGCTGCTCGCGATCGGCGTGTGGCGCCAAAACCGCCATGCCGCCTACTGGGCCGGGGTGTTGGCGCTGGGCTGGTTCAGCCACGGGGTGATGGTGGCCTGGTCGCGGCCGCCGGAACGCCTGCAGGGCTGGATCGAACTGGCCCTGGCCGTGACCGTCGTGTTCGCCGCCAACCTGCCCGGCATCCAGGCCCGCTTCGGCAGGAAATCCTGATCCGGCCCTGCGGGCATCCCGAGCCCGCGGCGCGAAAACCACGCGGCACGACGATGCCGGTATCGGCAGCGAACGATCCGGCCGGGCCCTGGCCATGGGCCTATAATCTCCGCTTCCCCGACCTCGCGACCTTACCCACGATGGACCAGCTCTGCATCGTCACCACCGGCGGCACGATCGACAAGATCTACTTCGACGACAAGTCGGACTACCAGATCGGCGAACCGCAGATCGGCCGCATCCTCGACGAGCTCGGCGTGGCCTTCCGCTACAGCGTGATCCCGATCATCCGCAAGGACTCGCTGCACATCAACGCCGGCGACCGCGAGCTGATCCGCGCCGCGATCGCCGCGCAGGACGCGCAGCACGTGCTGGTCACCCACGGCACCGACAGCATGGTCGAGACGGCCAAGGTGCTGGCGACCATTCCGAACAAGACCATCGTCATGACCGGCGCGCTGAATCCGGCGCGTTTCCGCGGCTCCGATGCCGAGTTCAACATCGGCACCGCGGTCGGCGCGGTGCAGTCGCTGCCGCCGGGCGTCTACATCGCCATGAACGGCCGCATCTGGGACCCGAGCAAGGTCCGCAAGAACGTCGACGCGAACCGCTTCGAAGCGATCTGAGCGGCGCATCGCGCCGCAGTTCGCGCAAGCCTCGCTTTGCTGCACTGCGATGCTTCCGGATCGATGTATTAGGATCTGGGGCTGTCCGATAGCAATGGTGATCGCGATGCGCGTACTCGTCCTGGCCTTGGCGGTGTTGGCACTGTCGGCTTGTCAGAAACCCGCCGACAGTGCGGATTCCACCCGGACGGCCAAGAACGACACCGGCCAGGCCCCCTCCGCATCGCCTGCGGCGTCGGCCAATCCTCTATTGCCGCCGGAACGGGTGCTGCGCAGCGACGCGATCGGCTACGACGGCTTCAACGGCAGCGACCAGGCCGGCAGCGTCACCGCGAAGTTCGGCGCCGACAGCGCGAGCGTCCGCCAGGCCTGGGGCGGCGAGATGAAGGACAACCGCGATCAGCGCCCGGACGCGGCCTGCCACCTGCTCTATCCGGTGCGCGGCGCAGTCACCCACCAGTACGCCTTCCTCATGGCCGGCGACAAGCTCGCCGGCATCGACGTCTACGACGCCAAGGCCATCGCCCCGGGCGGCGGCCGCATCGGCATGAGCATCGCCGAAATCAACCAGACCTACGCCGGCCAGACCAAGCAGGTCGCCAATCCGACCTTCGAAGGCTCCGCCTTCATCGAAGTCGCCGCGCCGCAGGCCAAGCACAGCCAGTTGACCTTCGAGACCGACGCACTCGGCACGGTCACCCATTGGCGCATCAGCGAACGCGGCGCGCTCGAGGCCAGCGAGAGCTGCACGCGCTGAGGCGCGGTTCGACCGCGACTCGCCAGGATAAGGCAGTAGCCAGCCTCGACTGCCGCGGTTCAAAGGGAAGTGGAAAGCCGCCCTGGAAGCGCCTTGACGGACAGCGTTACAGCCGAAATAACCGAAAGAACACCGACTTGCTCCACCAGGGGCGTAGGGGATCGTCGGCTCGAGCGGCCACGGTGCGGGCCTCGATCCTAACCGGAGACCAGCCGAGCCGGTATCGGGCGGCATGCGTCATCGGCGCGACCGTACGTTCGGCCTAGCGCGTACCGGCGTTCGCATGGCGAGCATTCAAAAAAAACTGGCTCCATCGCGGAGCCCGTTTCGGTTCGATCAGCTACCGGCCCGCATCAGAAGGTGATGCTCCAGGTGTCGATGCGGCCGGTGTCCGCATTGGCGTTGTCGTTGACGCGCAGCTTCCAGGTGCCGTTGAGCGGTTCGCTGGACAGGTTGAAGTTGAAGGTGCCGCTCAGATTGTCGGCGCTGCCGCCGGCGCGGTTGCTGATGTTGTAGAGCGAGCCGTCCGGCGCGACCAGGTCGACCTTCATGTCGCCGCGATAGGTGTGGATGATGTTGACCGACACCGAGGCGCTGGTCGGCGCGTTGCCGGTGCGGCCGGACACGGTGATCGGGCTGTCGACGGTGGCGTTGTCGTTGATCGCGTAGTCGGTACCGTTGGTATAGGTCTGGGTGCCCGGACCCGGGCCGGTGCCGGCGGTCTTGCCGAGTTCGCCGAGGAAGGCCAGGCCGAGCTTGGCGAAGGGCACGCTGTTGGCGGCCGAGCTGCCCATGTTGGCCAGGGTGTCGTTGGGCGTGTGGATGGACCCGAAGTAACCGCCGCTGGAGTTACCGCCCTCGAAGTAGATCGCCGCGGGGAAGCCGGCCGAGGTCCACGAGGCATGGTCGGAGCAACCGTAGCCGCAGGTGTAGCTGCCGACGGTGCCGCCGAGGTAGGTGGTGTACAGATCGCGCAGGAACTGCTGCAGGCTGGAGTTCGAATAGTCGCTGACCAGACGCACCGCCGGCGCACCGCTGGTGCGGTAGTTGGTCATGTCCAACTGCAACACGCCGACCACGTTGACGCCGCGGTTCTTGAAATCGGTGGCGATCGCCTTGGAGCCGCGCAGGCCGACTTCCTCGGCGGCATAGCCCATGAACTTGATCGTGCGCTTGGGCTTGTAGCCGCTCGCCATCGCCACGCGCAGCACTTCGGTCAGGGTGGCGATGCCCGAGGCGTCGTCGTCCGCGCCCGGTGCGTTCATCGAGTCGCCGCTGCCGCTGCTGGAGATCGAATCCAGGTGCGCGCCCAGCACCACTACTTCGTTCGGCAACTCGCTGCCCTGGATGGTCAGGATCGCCGAGGGCTGGGTCGAACAGGTGGTGCAACCGGTGTAGAGCTCGGCGGTGACGTCGCTGCGGCCGTTGGCCAGGCCGGCCCAGGTGTCCTTGATCCAGGTCGCCGAGGTGCGACCGTGGGTCGAGGCGTAATAGCGGTTCGGATACTGGGTCGACAGGTGAGTGATGGTGCCGCGGATGTTGGCTTCGGCAACCTGGCTCAGCCACGGCGTGACCGTGGCCTGGTTGTCGATGGTGTAGGTCGCGAACTTGGTGTTCATCGCTTCGACGCTGCGCTCGCTGCGTACGAAGGCTTCGGCTTCTTCGCGCGTGTCGAAGGCGACGAAGCCGCCGCAGCGCTTTTCCTTCTCGTGGACATGACGGGTCACATCGGCGAGCTGATGGGTCTTCAGTTCGGCCACCACCAGCTTGGCTCCGGCCGGGTTGCTGACGCCGGTGGCGTTGCGCGCGAGCGATTGCACGCCGGCATCGAAGGTCTCGCGCGAAGTGACGATGAACACCGGCTGGAACGGATCGTCGGTGGCATCGGCCGGACGTGCGTGATCGTGGCTGTGCGTCTGCGCCATCGCCGGTGCGATGACGGCGGACAATGCGAGGGCGAGCAAAGCGGGCAACGGGGCAAAGTGCTTGTTCACGGAAGACGCTCCTGTTCGGCGTCGCCCGGCCGGATGCGGGCGGCATCGGCGCAGGGACGCGATGGACTGGGATGACGGCCGCAGAGTGCGGTTCGTCGCGAGAGTTTGCTGCGCGTGAAAGCGGCGCCGAACGGTGCGGGGGGAAACGTTCCGATACGCCCGGGACTCGACCCTAAGCGCGATCCGATATGACGAACAAGCGACAACCTGTTCGAGCGCACATTCGCGTTCGTGACCTCGGTCATGCATACGCGCAGTAACCGCTTACCGCGCACGTCAGGATCGCGAAATCGCTATTAAAACCACGGAATTTTCACTGTTTCGGCGATGGAAACATCGTCGAATCGGAGCTCGGCCGCAACGGTCATGCAGTGCAACATGCGGGCGAACGCGGTTCGATGGCGTGTGCCGCCCCACAAACGCGCATCCCCGACCGGAGCCGGGGATGCGCGCTGCAACTCGCCTACCGTCCGGAAACGATCAGAAGGTGATGCTCCAACTGTCGATGCGGCCGGTGTCCTGAGTGGCGTTGTCGTTGACGCGCAGCTTCCAGGTGCCGTTGAGCGGCTCGCTCGACAGGTTCTTGACGAAGGTGCCGACGACGTTGTCGGCGCTGCCGCCGCTGCGGTTGTGGATGTTGTAGAGGGTGCCGTCCGGCGCCACCAGGTCGACTTTCAGATCGCTCTTGTAGGTGTGCAGGATGTTGACCGTCACCGACGCGTCGCTCGGTGCGTTGCCGGTGCGGCCGGAGACCACGATGCTGCTCTCGACCGTCGCGTTGTCGGGGATCTGCACGTCGGTGCCGTTGCTGTAGGTCTGGGTGCCGCCGCCTCCGCTGACGGTGACCGAGGCGGTCTTGCTATGGCTGGCGTTATCGTCGTCGGTGACCGTCAGGGTGACCGTATAAGTGCCCGATGCGGCGTAGGTCTTGCTCGGATGGGTCGCGGTCGAGGTGGTGCCGTCGCCGAAGTTCCAGCTGCGCGCGACGATGCTGCCGTCGCTGTCGCTGGAGCTATCGGTGAAGTTCACGCTTAGGCCGCTGACGCTGGAAGTGAAATTCGCGACCGGCGGGGTATTGATGGGCCCGGTGCCGCCGACGGTGAAGCGCACCGCGTTCGGCGTGCCCGGCTTGCCGGCGGCATCGGTGCCCTGCACGTACAAGGTGTGCACGCCATTGGCCAGGCCGGTGGTCGGGATGCTCGCGCTCACGACTTCGCGGCTGCTGTTGTAGCTGCCGTCGCTGGCGTTGAGCGGATACGAAACCGCTCCGGCCGCCCACGGCGGCGCATCGAGATAGGCCCGGGCCGAGGCGATGTTCTGCACCGGCTCGGTGCCGTTGCTTTGGTTGAACACGCTGTCGTCGACGGTCGCCGTCAACGTCACCGGGGTGCCGGCCGGCACGCTCGCCGAGGACACGCTGACCGCGGTGGTGTCGGGGCCGGACGGCAGCTTGTACGGTGCCCACAGGCTGCGCGCCGCGTAGCGCAGAGACTTCAGGTTGTCCGGCAGGGTCGTGCCCTGGAAGGTGCTGCAGCTCTCGAAGAACGACACGCCGAGCTCGATGGTGTACGCCGGCACGCCGAGCAGGCCGTACATGGTGTCGTCGGTGGTGCCGTCGGTGGCGTAAAGCTCGTCGGATTGCTGCGGGCGGTAGTTGTTGTGGAAGGCCATGCGCCGGCCGAGCGCACGCAGCGCCGCGCTGTTCGGCGCCGGGTTGCTGGTATCGCCCCACGACCACAGCACCAGTTGGGCGGCGCTGTGGATGTCCATGAAGATGCCCTGGTAATCCTCGGGCGCGGCGGTGTTGACGTCGTCGGGACGACGATCCGGGAAGATGCCGCCGGTGTACACGCCGCTGCTGTTGCGGGTGCCGGCGACCAGGCGCATCAGGTTCTGCGTCTCCGGCTCCGACGCCGCGAGCGGGCCGCGATAAGTCTCGGCGCAGGCGTTGCCGCTGGAGCCGCCGGCGGCGCTGTTCCAGTGATACGGGAAGTTGCGGTTGAGGTCGACGCCGATCGACGAGGCGCTGCAGGCGCCGTTGCTGTTGTTGACGTTCTTGCGCCAGGACGAGCCGGCTTCGGCCTTCTTGCGGCCGTCGGGGTTGGCCTGCAGCACGAACTGGAAGGCGAAGTTGTCGAGCAACCAGGTCGCCTCGTCGTTCGTGCCGTAGTTGTTGGCCAGCCATTCGGCGAAACGGGTGACGGTTTCGGCCGGCGTGTACTCGCGCGCGTGGATCGAACCGAACAGCACCAGGGTCGGCTTGTTCGGCAGCGCGGCGTCGGTCGCCGAATTGGTCAGCTTGAGCACCTTCATCTCGTAGCCGGTGCCGGCGCTCTGGGTCTTCTGCCAGCTCGGCCCGATGTTGGTCACGCGCGCCAGCTGCGGCTTGCTCGTCGCCAGCTGGTCCATGGTCGTGTAGGTTTCCTCGACCGTGCGATAGCAGGCGTAGCCGGGAATGCTCTTGATGCCCAGCGCGGAACTCTGCAGCGCGGTCTGCAGCCGCTGCAGCTTCTCGGTCGCGTCGCGATCGATCTCGTACTTGAAGCCGGCGCGGCTCAACGCGGCCAGATCTTCGGGCATGGCTTCGACGCGGACGGTCTTGGCGTCGCGGTCGACGATCAGATGCTGGAAGCGCGACGCGATGCGTTGCAGCTGCGCGCTGTTGGTGTATTTGGCGGTGACGAAGACAGGCAGGTCATCGGCCGCCTTTGCGCCGGCGGACAAGGCCAGCAACAGGGGCAGCGCGGCGTATTGGAAGCGCATTGGGAGACTCTCCATGTACCGGTACGTTGAACAGCGATGCGGTGGGTGCGGCCACCATGCTGAGTACGCGGCACGAGGGCTGACAAGCGTCGCCCGTCGCGGCCATGCCTCGCTTTCGTGATGCGTACGGCAGAACGGCGCAGTGATCGGCGACGACGCATGGCGCGTCGTTGGGTCGGTAGGCATGCGGCGGCGTCACGCACTGCGGTGCCGTCGCGGTCGGGCGACGTCTTCGCCCGAAGCGCCTGCCCGCATGCGGACAGGCGCCAGTCGAAACGCCGCGCGCCGTTACGGCGCGCGGCGTCGGTGGATCAGAACGTGATGCTCCACTTGTCGATGCGGCCGGTGTCCAGGTTCGCATTGTCGTTGACGCGCAGCTTCCAGGTACCGTTGAGCGGTTCGCTCGACAGGTTCTTGGTGTAGGTGCCGATGACGTTATCGGCGCTGCCGCCGGTGCGGTTGTGGATGTTGTAGACCGTGCCGTCCGGCGCCACCAGGTCGACCTTCAGGTCGCTCCGGTAGGTGTGGTAGATCGTCACCTGGATCGGCGTGGTCGCCGAGCCGTTGCCGCTGCGGCCGGACACGGTGATCGAGCTTTCCACGGTGGCGTTGTCGCTGATCGCCACGTCGGTGTCGTTGGTGTAGGTCTGCGCACCCGGGCCGCCCGACACCGTGACCGTACCGGTCTTGGTGTTGGTCGCACCGTCGTCATCGGTGACGGTCAGCGTGACGGTATAGGTACCGGCGGCGCTGTAGGTCTTGGACGGGTTGGTCGCGGTCGAGGTGGTGCCGTCGCCGAAGTTCCAGCTACGCGAGGCAATGCTGCCGTCGCTGTCGGTGGAGCTGTCGGTGAAGGTCGCGGTCAGGCCGCTGACCGACGAGGTGAAGTTCGCCACCGGCGGATTGTTCGGCGTGCCGCCGCCCGAATCCAGGCCGTCGATGAACTGCGCACCGGTGTTGCCCGGGTCGAGCCAGTTGCTCAGGCGCGAGTCCGCGGCACCGCCGCCGGTCCACGAGGTGAACACGCGGCCGTACTGGTCGCTGCGGTTGGTGCCGGTGGCGCTGCAGCTCGACGGACCGCCGTGCAGTTGGCCGATCACGCGTTTCTCGGGGCTATAGATCGGCGAACCCGAAGAACCCGGCTCGGTCACGCCGCCGGTCGGCTGCCACTGCACGTTCAAGTGGGTGGTACCGGCGCCGCCGCCCCAGGCCACGAACGAGGTGGGGCTGGTCGAGTTGCTGATGCGCTTCTCGGCCACGTTCGGGTGATGGATGCCGATCGCGCCCGGATAGTTCTGGTCGCGGCGGTCCCAACCGGCCCAGAACAGATTGAACGCAGGGTTGGCCGGCGTGTTGAGTTCGAGCAGGGTGAAGTCGGAGGTCGCGTAGGTCGCCTTGTAGGTCGAACCGGACTGGGTGTTGGCCATCGAGCCGTCGCCGTTGGCGCCGCTGGCGGGCGTGTTCGGCGGGCGGCAGGTCGAGTTCTGGTAGTTCCAGTACACCACGATGCTGGCGGCCGTCGACGCCGTACCCATGCCGCAATGGTGCGCGGTCAGGAAGTACATCTTCTTGTCGTTGGCGGTGTTGTTGACCAGCGAACCGGTACAGGCCAGCGAGCCGTTCTTCGAGTAGGCCGCGACCGAGCGGATGATGTCGCGACGTCCGTCGCCTTCGGGGCAGACCACGTCGATGTTACAGGCGCCCGAGACGCCCTTTTCGCCCTGGGTCGCCATCAGACGGCCCGCGACTTGTCCGAACGCCTCGTAGCCGTGGTTGACCTTGGTCAGCTGCAGCTTGAGCTCGCCCATCTTCGCGCTGGGCACCACCACTTCGATCACCGCCTCTTCGCCGTCGACGATCGCCGTCCACAACTGGCCGGAAGGACTGTTGTCGCGGTCGGTGTATTCGCGGATCAGGCTGCGATCGCCGCCTGCGGTCTGGGTCGCCGGATAGACCAGCAGTCGGCCGCCGGCGGGCATGTGGTACCGGGTGAAGCCGAAGTTCAACGACAACGCCTTATCCGAGCGCACGCGCTGGCGCCAGATGACGTTCTCGTCGTCGAGTTGTTCCCACACGCCCGAATTCAGCGGCGTCATGTCGACGTCCATCGGCGCGGCGAAGCGAGGAATCTCGTTGCGCGCTTCGCGCACGCGGTCTTCCGCGCGCAACTTGGCGACGTCCACCGCCGGCATCGCGCGCAGCGCGATCTTGTCCACTCGCGAGATGTTCGCGTGATCGAAAGCCGCCGGGCGCGTGGCCGGGGCAGCAAGTGCGGCACTGATCGACAGTCCGAGCAACAACAAGGAACCACAAAGTCGTTTCATGAGTCTCTCCGTCCGTAGTAGAGGCAAGACCGCGACGCCGGCTGGGCCGGTGTGTTCGACAATGGCGATGGCGACGGGGTCAGGCGATGGGAACTGGATGCTCCAGCGTTTGATGCAGGCGAGGCCGCATGCTTCCCCTGAGCGTGCGTTTTTTCTACGACGCGTGGTGCGCGCTGCTACCGTGCCTTTGCGACCACGGCGCGACTCTGAGGCACACGCGTCGCGCACAACAAGACGCAAACGCGTCGAGTCGACATCGCATCCGTGCCTGACGTCACGCATACAACGAAGATTTGTTTCGATTGAAATCGGTGTGCTGGACCGGAAATAGAAACTGAGAACCCGTCCGCGTTCATGATGCAATGCACGACACGAACCCGGGGAACTCCGGCGCAGCCGCGTCGACGGCCCATCGCCGGCGCCGCTTTTCCGGTGCCGTTCCAGCGCGGTGAGATACCTCTTCGGCTACGGTCTGCCCCATCAAGAACGACCTCATTCGGCAGAGAGGCGCACGTTCGTGCCGACGAAGCTGCGCTCGGGTCTCTGCAGCTCAGCGCGGTCGCCTTCGCCCGCTCCATCGACATCGTCGCTTCCACGTCCTTATGCCCCACAGGCAGATTCGCGAACGATTCGAAGTGCCTTCCGCAAAGAAAAACCCCGGCCGAAGCCGGGGTTTTACTGGGCCATCGCATCGATGCCCCGGTCGATCAGAAGGTGATGCTCCAGCTGTCGATGCGGCCGGTGTCCTGGCTCGCATTGTCGTTGACGCGCAGCTTCCAGGTGCCGTTGAGCGCTTCGCTCGACAGGTTCTTGTTGAAGGTGCCGGTGACGTTGTCGGCGCTGCCGCCGCTGCGATTGTGGATGTTGTACAGCGTGCCGTCCGGCGCGACCAGGTCGACCTTCAGGTCGCCCTTGTAGGTATGGACGATGTTGACCGAGATCGGCGTGCTCGCCGGCGCGTTGCCGCTGCGGCCCGACACGACGATCGAGCTTTCCACCGTGGCATTGTCGGGAATGTTGACGTCGGTGCCGTTGGTGTAGGTCTGCGCACCGCCGGTGCCGACCGTGACCGAAGCGGTCTTGGTGTGGGTGGCGCCGTCGTCGTCGGTGACCGTCAAGGTGACGGTGTAGGTACCGATGGTGTTGTAGGTCTTGCTCGGGTTGGTCGCCGTCGAGGTGGTGCCGTCGCCGAAGTTCCAGCTGCGCGAGACGATGCTGCCGTCGCTGTCGCTGGAGCTGTCGGTGAAGCTCACGGTCAGGCCGCTCGCGCTCGAGCTGAAATTGGCCACCGGCGGCGTATTGGTCGGCGTGCCGCTGGAATCGATGCCGTCGATGAACTGCGCGCCGCTGCCGCTCGGGTCGAGCCAGTTGCTCAAACGCGTGGCCGCGGAACCGCCGCCGGTCCAGGAGGTGAAGATACGACCGTAATAGTCGCTACGATCGGCGCCGGTCGCCGAGCAGCTCGACGGGCCGCCGTGCAGCTGACCCAGCACGCGCTTCTCCGGGCTGTAGATCGGCGAACCCGACGAACCCGGCTCGGTCACGCCGCCGTTGGCCTGCCAGAACACATGCAGGTGAGTGCTGCCGCTGGCGCCGTTGTAGCCGCTGATCTGGGTCGCGGTGGTCGAGTGGCTGATGCGCTTCTCGGCCACGTTGGGATGATGGATGGCGGTCGCGCCGGAGAAGTTCTGGTCGCGGCGGTCCCAGCCGGCCCAGAACAGGTTATGGGCCGGGTTGGCGGCGGTGTTGAGTTCGAGCAGGGTGAAGTCTGACGCGGCGTTGGTCGCGCGGACCACCGCACCGGTCTGCGACTGCGACAGCGAGCCGTCGCCGTTGGCGCCGCTGGAGGACGAGCCCGGCGCGCGGCAGGTCGAGTTCTGATAGTTCCAGTACACCACCATGCTCGCGGCGATCGCCGCGGTGGTCATGCCGCAGTGGTTCGCGGTCAGGAAGTACATCTTCTTGTCGTTGGCGGTGTTGTTGACCAGCGAGCCGGTGCACCACATCGTGCCCTGCTTGGAGTAGGCCGCGACCGAGCGGATCACGTCGCGGTGGGCGTTACCTTCGGGACAGACCACGTCGATGTTGCAGCTGCCCGACACGCCCGTGGCCTGCTCCAGCGCGGCTTCGCGCGCGAGCCTGGCCAGGCCCCTGTAATCGTGCTGGACCCCGGCCAGGTGCAGCTTGAGCTCGCCGACCTTGGCGCGCGGCACGACCACTTCGATCACCGCCTCGTCGCCGATCACCACCGGCGTCCACAGCTCGTTGAAGGCGTTGTTGTCGGCCGCGGTGAAGCTGCGCACGCGCGAGGCGTTGGAGCCCGGGGTCTGGTCGGCCGGATAGATCAGCATGCGTGCGCCGGCGGGCAGCTTGAACTGATCGAAATGGAAATTCAGGGTCAGCGCGTTCTTGGATTCGATGCGCGTGCGCCAGACCGCATGGTCGGCGTCGAGGTCTTCCCAGGTGCCGCTGTTGAGGGTGTTCATGTCCACCGGCAGCGAGGTGGCGAAGCGCGGCGCTTCGTTGCGGCCGCGCTTGAGGTCTTCGGCGCGCAGCTTGGCTACGTCCACTGCCGGCATGCTGCGCAGGGCGATGCGGTCGATGCGCGAAAGGCGGGCGTTGTCGAAAGCCGCCGGACGCAGAGTCGGGGCGGCGAGCGCGCTGCCGATCGACAGTGCGAGCAGGGCCAGGGAAGCGGTCAGTCGTTTCATTACTTGCTCCATGTTGGGAAGGACGACGTGGTGGCGAGGTTCCGCAACGAGGCCTGGACCGGCCCGGAACATCCGGCCCCTCGAGGCGAAGGGCCGGATGCCGGGCGGGCGCGTCCACAGCGAGCTGCGGCCCGCGTCCGGATCGCACTTCGCCAGAGTCGTTTCAGGTCATCGTCGAGCGGAAAGCGGACTCCCCTAAGCCCGCCTGTGTTTCAGGAGCCCGGCTTATCAAAAGCCGGGGCTCCCCGGACACGAGGTCCCTCCAGACGGAGGTTCCTCAAAACGCGAGGCTTATCAGAACGTGATGCTCCAGGTGTCGATGCGGCCGATATCCTGCGAGGCGCGATCGGCCGCGCGCAGCTTCCAGGTACCGTTGAGCGGCTCGCTCGACAGGTCCTTGGTGAAGCTGCCGGTGACGTTGTCGGCGCTGCCGCCGCTGCGGTTGTGGAGGTTGTAGACCGAGCCGTCCGGCGCGATCAGGTCGACGATCAAGTCGCCCTTGTACGGGTGGACGATGTTGACCGAGACGCTGGCGTTGCTCGGCGCATTGCCGCTGCGCCCGGACACGGCGATGCTGCTGCTCACGCCGGTGGCGTTGTTGTCCGGAATGTTGACGTCGGCGCCGTTGGTATAGGTCTGCACGCCGCTGGCATTGACCGTGACCGAGGCGGTCTTGCTGTGGGTGGCGCCGTCGTCGTCGGTGACGGTCAGCACGACGGTGTAGGTGCCGGCCGCGGTGTAGGCCTTACTCGGGTTGGTCGCGGTCGAGCTGGTGCCGTCGCCGAAGTTCCAGCTGCGCGAGGCGATGCTGCCGTCGCTGTCGGTGGAGCTGTCGGTGAAGCTCACGCTCAGGCCGCTGGCGCTGGAGCTGAAGTTCGCCACCGGTGCGACGTTGGCGCCCGGGTCGGCGCGGAATGCCGCCATCGCCGCCTTGGTCTGCACCAGTACGCGCTGGTTGTGGTGCACATCGGCCGTGCCCATCGCCACGCCGCCGTAGGTGATGTCCGGATTCGACCAGTAGTTCAGGCGGGTGCAGGCCGTGCCCGGGCACTGGTAGGCCATGATGGTGCGCCAGCGAGCGCCCTGCGCGGGCATGTACTGGTAGCCGTGGCCGTAAGCGTAAGGCAGCGTGTTCGGATCGTTCTGCGGGTTGTGGCGGGCCGACAGCAGATGGCCGACCTCATGGGCGAAGCTGTAGTAGCCGGTCGCGCAATCGTAGTGCACGGTCGCGAACGCAGTGGCGGCGTTGGAACCGATCGCGGCCGCGCGGCCGCAGTTGCTGTCGTCGTTGATGACCAGGACGTTGACGTCGGCGGCATTGGTGTCGCGGGTACCGTGGATGTCGTCCATGTAACCGTCGTTGGTACCTTCGAAGCGGTCCACGTCGGTGGCGTGGCCGTCGCCGACCGAGGTGTATTGGACGGTGCGGTAGTTGGCCAGCACCATATTGATGCCGACGTTGGAATTGAGGTAACCCTGGTTGCTCTCGGCGACGGCCAGTTCGACCAGCGCCTCCATGTCGCCGCCATAAGCCGTGACCGCGTCGTTGGTCGCGACCACCTGGACACGGATGGTGGCGGTGGCGCCCGGCTCGGTCGCGGCCGGACCGACCAGGCCACCGCTGCGAGCGGCCTGCGTGGCGGCTGCGCGCATGTCGATCTGGGGCAGGCTCGCCTCGTTGTAGTCGGCGGCATGGTCCGGCGGCATGCGGGTTTCGTCGACCTCGATCACCGCATGGCTGCCGTCGGCGAGCGGACGGATGCGATACAGCTGGCCGTCGACGCGGACGTTGCCGGTGACGCCGTTGCCGCGGCGCACCAGGGCGACCGAGTTGCGTTCGTCGCTGCGCACTTCGCGTGCGGTGCGAGCGGCGGCGGCCTTGCCGGTGCCGCGCAGATGGCCCATCCAGACGGTGCTGCCGCCGCGGGTTTCGCGGACGTTGTCGAGCACGGCGTTGACCAGGTGGCCGCCGAGTTGCAGTTCGATTTCGCGCGTCTGCGCGCTGACCACGGCGGCATCGGCGCGCTTGAGCCGCAGCGAGGCGGTGGCCGGCGCGGCGGCGAGGCTCTGCGCACGGCCGAGGGCGGACGAGCCCTGGCTGCCGGCGATACCGGCGCGCGGCGTGGCGTCGCCGACGAACAAGGGTTGTGCGGCGAAGGCCGGCAATGCGGCGATCGCGGATGCGAGTACGGCGACGCGAGCGGTGTTCAGACCGCGCGCACGGACGCGGTTGCGAGACTTGCTGGTCATTGGTGGAACCCCCGAAGGAAGTAAAGCCGCAAGCGCGGCCGAAAGGTAATCGCCGGAACATCGAAGGCAGGCGGCCTGTTCGCCAGCACCTGTTCGCCCTCGTGTCCGATCTGGCGTTTCGTGTCTTGATTGCGGATCGAGTCGTCGTTCCGTCCGCACTTCGACGCTAACGTTTCGCGCAAGGCCGCGGCAATGGTTCGGCGACCGATTCGGCGGCACCGTTCGTGATGCAGGTCATGCATCGGAAAACTCTTTCGGGCACGCGAAATCCGCTGCTCGCCGAGCGATAAAACCTCCACACGACGGCGCCTTTCGCGCAACAAAAAACCCCGGCTTTACCGGGGTTTTTTGTGCTTCGCAGCGAAGATTGCGTGCCTTGCGTCAATGAATTTCTTGCAGTCTTTCAGGAGGTCCCGGCGACGCGTTGCTCCGCCGATTACTTCTCGATGACCTCCGGCCCGCGGATGATCGGATCGAGTGCGATGTGGTTGTCGGGCTCGATGAACTGCACGTCCGGATCGGCGGCGAATGCCTGCATCAGGCGCTGCGCGCCGGCGCGGTCGAGCGCCGGGCTGACGCTGAACACGTCGGCATTGATGCCCATGCGATGCTTCCAGGTCAGGGTCGGTGCGCCGCCCTTGCCGGCCACGCCCTGCAGGCGCTGCGCGGTCTGGTTGAGGCGCGTCTGCACCACGCCTTGCTGCTTGAGCGGCGCGCTGTCGTCGCGGTATTTGACGATGAACTGCGCGAACGGCCCACCACCGACCGGTTCGCCGACCTGGGCCGGCGCCTTCCTCGGAGACGGGTTAACTTCCGGGTTCACTTCGGAGTTGACTTGCGGATTGGCGTCGGGAGCGCTGTCGGGAGTCGTACTGGAGGCCATGCAGGCGGTCATCGCAAAGGAAAGGAACAAGGCCGTGGACGACAGCCACAGAGCGCGGATCGGAAACGGCATGCGGGCTTCTCCTGGGATCGGGTATCGATGGAACGCATGAGCATGGTATTCGGGGTTGCGGCTCGCGATGCGAAACCGGGAGCGCCGCGACCGTTCCGCCCGCTTCCAGCGACGTCCCGAGCTTACTCCCCGCATCCGGCGACGGATGTGAGCGCGCTATGTGGCACAACCCGGAGTCGGCGTGCGTTCACCTCGGTGACTGCGCGCGAGCCCAAAAAAGAACCCCGGTCGAAACCGGGGTTCTGAACGCACGGCGAGCCTCACGGGCGGCCTGCCGGCGGGTTTAGAACGTGATGCTCCAGGTATCGATGCGGCCGGTGTCCTGGCTCGCGTTATCGTTGACGCGCAGCTTCCAGGTGCCGTTGAGCGTTTCGGTCGACAGGTTCTTGGTGAAGGTACCGATGACGTTGTCGGTGCCCGAGCCGGTGCGGTTGTGGATGTTGTAGAGCGTGCCGTCCGGCGCGACCAGGTCGACCTTCAAGTCGCCCTTGTAGGTGTGGACGATGTTGACCGAGATCGAGGCGGTGCTCGGCGCGTTGCCGGTGCGGCCCGACACGACGATGCTGCTTTCGACCGTGGCGTTGTCGGGAATGGCGACGTCGGTGCCGTTGGTGTAGGTCTGCACGCCGGTCGGCGGGGTGCCGCCGAGCGCGTCGAGCGCGGCCTTGGCATTGACGATGCCGGCGCCGCAACCGCCCGAGCACGAGCCGGGGAGCGCGCGCGCGGTGTTCTTGAGCAGGGTCTCGATCTCGGCCGGGGTCTTCGGCGTGGTTGCCTTCGACTGCAGCAGTGCGACCACGCCGGCGACGTGCGGCGAAGCCATCGAGGTGCCGCTCATGTACACGTACTGCTCGGCGCCCTGGGTGGTGGTGCCGCCGTTATGGGTCGAGGCGATCTGGTCGCCCGGCGCCGACACGTCGATGCCGGTGCCGTAGTTGGAGTAGCTGGCCTTGGCGCCGGTCGAAGTGGTGGCCGCAACGGCGATGACGTTGGCGCAGTTGGCCGGCGTCGAGGTCGAGACGTTCGCGCTTTCGTTGCCGGCGGCCACGACGATGGTGGTGCCGCGGCCTACCGCACCGTTGATCGCGGTCTGGTAGCTGCTCGGGCAGGCGCCGCCGCCGCCGAGGCTGAGGTTGATCACTTCGGCCGGGTTGGCATTGGCCGGGATGCCCGACACGCTGCCGCCCGAGGCCCAGACGATGGCGTCGGAGATGTCGGAGTCGTAACCGCCGCAGCGGCCGAGCACGCGCACCGGCACGACCTTGGCGTTGAACGCGGTGCCGGCGACGCCCTTGGCGTTGTTGGTCACTGCGGCGACGGTGCCGGCGACGTGGGTGCCGTGCCAGCTCGAATCGCTGGCGTCGACGTCGTAGCCGGGCTGGTCGCACTCGGTTGCGTTGTTCCAGTCGCCTTCGTCGTTCGGGTTGGAATCGCGGCCGTCGCCGTCGCGCGAGACGAAGGTGTCGGTGATGAAGTCGTAGCCCGGCAGGATGTTGGCGTTGAGATCGCTGTGCGGGGTGATGCCGGTGTCGAGCACGGCGACGACCGCACCGCTGCCGGTGGAGACGTCCCAGGCCTGGTCGACGCGCATGCCGCCGTTGGCGCCGTTGAAGCCGTACTGCACGCCGTAGTGGGTGTCGTTCGGAGTCAGCAGGGCATGGCGGCGCACGTCGACTTCGACGAAATCGACGTTCGGGTCGGCGGCGATCTGGCGCATCAGCGATTCGGCTTCGACGCGGTCGAGCGAACGGTCGGCGCGCACCACGTCGGCGCCGATGGCGGTGCGGCGCAGGTGCTTCAGGCCGAGTGCGGCCTTGCCCTTGGCCTTGCCGACGGAAGCGGTCGCGGCGGTGCTGAGCGCGCTCTGCACGCTGGCGGCGCTGCTGCGCTCGACGCTGCCGTCGCGGTACTTGACGATGAATCGGTCGAACTTGGCGGCGGTCTGCAGGCCGCTGAGGTTGACGCGCTCGGCGGCGAAAGCCGATCCGGCGACGGTCGAAGCCAGCACCAGGGCGGTGGCGGCGGCAAGGGCGTGTACGCGATTCGAACGAACGGACATCTGTTGAGAACCCCTAAACTGAAGTGGCCGCAGTTGCGGCGGAGTCGTCCGGTGAACCGGCGGCAACGACGAGGACGCCGCGATGCCCGGACTTGTTCGCGAAGCGCATTCGGCGAAATGTCGATGCGATCCGTCGATCCACGCTAACGATTGCGCGGCGGCTACGACAAGAGATGGGCGTCACCGTTTTGTGGCGTAAAAGTGAAATAAATCACGCATTTGCTACGCACTTGTGTGGCAGGCGTCACAACGCAAAAACGCAAAAACCCCCTACCCCTGCCGCGAAAAAGTGACAGCGAACAAATCTGTTTGCACGGTGCCACCGGCATCGCGACGAGGCGATGTCCATGCGTTGCACACGCATCGCCGAGCCCCTGCATTTCTCGCTGTACGTCCACATTCATCGGCATGAACGCATCGCTGAATGCGTGCCTGGCGACGGGTCGCATCCGCACCGGACGCAGCGAGCTGAGCCATGCGACTCGCTCGGGCGCCGCGTCGCGGCCGCCGCTCTACCCTGCCCGCGGCGAAAAAAACCCCGGCCGAAGCCGGGGTCGGTGTTGCGCCTTGGCTTTATGCAGCGCCTCGGCGGTCGATCAGAACGTGATGCTCCAGGTATCGATGCGGCCGACGTCGACCGCCGCGGCATCGACCGCGCGCAGCTTCCAGGTGCCGTTGAGCGCTTCGCTCGACAGATTCACGGTGAACGTGCCGCTGACGTTGTCGGCGCTGCCGCCGCTGCGGTTGTGGATGTTGTAGACCGAACCGTCCGGCGCGATCAGGTCGACCTTCAGGTCGCCCTTGTACGGGTGGATGATGTTGACCGTCACCGAAGCGTTGCTCGGCGCGTTGCCGGTGCGGCCCGACACCGCGATGCTGCTCGACACGCCGGTCGTGTTGTTGTCCGGAATGTTGTAGTCGGTGCCGTTGCTGTAGGTCTGCGTGCCCGGGTTCGGGGTGCCGCCGAGCGCATCCAGCGCGGCCTTGGCGTTGACGATGCCCACGCCGATCGGCTGGTCCGGCGTCTGCGGGAAAGCGCGTGCGGTGTTCTTGAGCAGGGTCTCGATCTCGGCCGGGGTCTTCGGCGTCGTCGCCTTGGCCTGCAGCAGCGCGACCACGCCGGCGACGTGCGGCGTCGCCATCGAGGTGCCGCCGTAGGACGCATAGCTCTCCGCGCCCGGGGTGGTGGTGCCGGCGTTGAGCGTCGACAGGATGTTCGAACCCGGGGCGGCGATGTCGACCACCGCACCGTAGTTCGACTTCTGCGTGCTGCTCCACACCGAACGCGCACCGGCGCTGTCGACCGCACCGACCGTGATCACGCCGGTGCAGTTGGCCGGACGCGCGTCGGCGGCATTGCCGTTGTTGTTGCCGGCAGCGACGACGACGGTGGTGCCGCGCGAAACGGCGCCGTTGATCGCGGCCTGGTAGGTCGAACCGCAAGCGCCGGAACCGCCGAGGCTCATGTTGATGACTTCGGCCGGGTTGGCGTTGGCCGGGATGCCCGACACGGTGCCGCCCGACGCCCAGGTGATGGCGTCGGCGATGTCGGCCAGGCTGCCGCCGCACTTGGCGAGCACGCGCACCGGTACGACCTTGGCGTTGTACGCGGTGCCGGCGACGCCCTTGGCGTTGTTGGTCACCGCGGCGACGGTGCCGGCGACGTGGGTGCCGTGCCAGCTCGAATTGCTGTTGTAGGTGCGGCCGCACTCGCCGGCGACGAACCAGTCGCCCTGATCGCTCGGATCGGAATCGCGACCGTTGCCGTCGCGCGCGGCGGTGGCGTCGCTGACGAAGTCGTAGCCGGGCAGGATGTTGGCGTTGAGATCGGTGTGGCTGACGATGCCGGTGTCGATCACGGCCACGACCACGCCGGTGCCGGTGCTGATGTCCCAGGCGGTGGTGGCGTTGATGCCGGCGTCGGCATCGGTGTAGCCCCACTGCTCGCCGAAGCGGGTGTCGTTCGGGGTGGCGGTCGGGTACATGCGCGCGTTCGGCTCGACGTATTCGACGTTCGGGTCGGCGGCGATCTGGCGCATCAGCGATTCGGCTTCGACGCGGTCGAGCTTGCGGCCGGCGCGGACCACGTCCGAACCGAGCGCGGTGCGGCGCAGGTGCTTGAGGCCCAGGGCCTTGCCCTTGCCGGCGAAACCGGTCGCGGCGCTGCTCAGCGAACGCTCGAGGGTGGCGGCATTGCTGCGCTGGGCGCTGCCGTCGCGGTATTTGACGATGAATTCGTCCTGGCTTTCATTGGCCAGGGCGGCGAGGTTGATGCGATCGGCGGCGAAAGCGGACATCGCGACGCAGGACAGCGCGGTCACGGTGGCGGCGGCGAGCGCGTGCTTGCGCATCGCGCGCATGGAACGATCGGACATGGATGGAACCCCCAAAAACGAAGTGCCGAATGACGGCGTCAACGCGCGGTGGTCTGCCCGAACCCAATCCTTCGTTGTCCGCGACAGCGTCCGCGCTGTTTGTGTACGGACTCGCTATGACCCGGTCCGCCTTATCACGCTAAGCGCTGGGCAAATGTGCCTTCAAGCCGGCACGGACCAATTAACAGGGCCCCGGACGTGTCTTCTGTCACGCATTCCGACAGTGCGCAGGCGCATGCGGCCTCACGGCGGATAGCGTGAACGCGTCGCACCGGCGGCGGAGCAGCGCGATGAATGGCCTCGCCGAGTGACACGGCGAGGCACGACGACGGCGGCCCGGGCCGTGTCGGTTCAGCGTATTCAGGTGGCCAAGCGGCGGGTCGGCGGGGGCCGGACGAGGCGCGGTTCCAACGCCGGCGGCGGTGCCGCAGCGCCGCTCAGAGCATGCCGGTTTCGAGCCGGGCGGCCTCGGACATCATGTTGCGGTTCCACGGCGGGTCGAACACCAGCTCGACGTCGGCCTCGGCCACGGTCGGGATCATCTCGAGCTTCGCGCGCACGTCGTCGACCAGGATGTCGCCCATGCCGCACGCCGGTGCGGTCAGGGTCATGCGGACCTCGACCATGCGCTGGCCGTCGTCGCGGTGCTTGACGGTCGCCTCGTAGACCAGGCCCAGCTCGACCACGTTGATCGGGATCTCCGGGTCGAAACAGGTGCGCAGCTGCCGCCACACCAGTTGCTCGACGGCTTCGTCGTCGGCGCCCTCGGGCAATTCGAGCGGTTCCGGCGGCTTCTTGCCGATCGCGTCGGCGTCGCGGCCGGCGATGCGGAACAGGTTGCCTTCGACGAAAACGGTGTAACTGCCGCCGAGGGCCTGGGTGATATAGCCGACGCTGCCCGCGGGCAAGGTGACCTGATCGCCCTGCGGCACAAGGACGACGGCGCAATCGCGCTCGAAACGGACGGGTTCGCTGCTGCGGGAATACATGGCGGAAAGATGGGGATGCCGTGCCGCAGCACAAGTCGCACCATTCTACCGGCCTGGGACCGCTATGCTGTAGGGCTTGCCCCGCCCACAGTGTTCCGCCCATGACCGTCGCCCGCCCGACCGAACAGCGCAGCCCAGCCTCGGCCGATCGCCGCGAACGCCGCATCACCCCGTTCTCGTGGCTGCTGCTGTTGCTCGGCACCTTCGGTTTCGCGGCGTTCTGGGTGTTGTTTTCGGTCGCCTACGACCATCAATTCAGCTGGATGGCGGTGTTCGGGGCGCTCGATATCGCCTGGATGCTGCGCCTGGGCGGCTGGCGCCCGGGCCCGCGCCGGGCGGCGCTGGGCCTGGCGGCGACCGTGGTGATCGTGGTGGTGGCCAACTGGGGCATCGCTTCGTCCCAGGTCGGCGCCATGCTGGGACTCGACCCGCTCGAGGCGGCGACCAAGCTGGGGCCGCATTTCGCCTGGACCCTGATCCAGCTGGCCAACACCGGCACCGACCTGGCCTGGCTGGCGGCCGGGGCGGTGGCGGCGGTGGTGGCTTCGCGCTGAGCTTCGGCTTGCCTGAAGGCAGGTGGCGAATTCTCCACTGTAGAAGCGGCGTGAGCCGCGACCTCGGGACGCGCAGCGATTGCATCGCCGTGGCCACCCATCGAAGCCGAGTGCTGTCGCAGGGGTAGGAGCGGCGCAAGCCGCGACCACGGGACGCGCAGCAGTTGCATCGCTGTGGTTATCCATCGAAGCCGCGTGCTTTCGCGAAGGGTAGGAGCGGCGTCCTACTGGATTTCCTTCGGTCACAAGCCGCGACCGCGCTGTCATGGCCTTGCGGCGCAACGCTCAAGCAAGACCGAGATCTAGATCTAGATCTAGATCTAGATCAAACGCTAAAAGCTTCCGCCACTAAAGCGGCGGGTTACTTTCTTTTGTCATAAGCAACAAAAGTCCGTCTGGATTCCCTTCGGTCAAAGGTAACCAAAGCAAAATGCTTCTTTTTGAATCACGAGCCCGCACGAGCGATGCCGACGCGGGGATCTACATACGGGACATCCTTGTCCCGATGAAAAACGGCGCGCATCCCTGCGCGCCGCCCTCCGGTTCTTCAATTGCCTTCGCTAGTGCCAGGCGACGCACAGCAACGGCAACGGCAACGGCAACAACAACTAGGCCGTTGCCATTGCCATTGCCATTGCCATTGCCATTGCCATTGCCATTGCCATTGCCATGATGAGCTTGGCGCAGCATCGGGCTCGCGAGAACACCTGGAGACCCGGAGGGCGGCGCACAGGACGTGCGCCGTTTTTCGATAGGACAAGGATGTCCTATCGAAAAATCCCGGCGCGGGCATCGCACTCGTGGCCTGTGCCCTTGCAAGGAGAGCCCTTTTCTTTGGTTACCTTTCTTTTGGGCTTAGCAAAAGAAAGTAACCCGGCCGCGTTAGCGGACGGAAGCTCTGCACTTGCTTGATGCTTCTCAAAGACCAAGATCAAACGCCTAAAGCTTCCGCCACTAAAGCGGCGGGTAACTTTCTTTTGTCTAAAGCAACAAAAGAAAGTCACCAAAGAAAAATGCTTTTGTTTTGAATCACAGGCCCGCACGAGCGATGCATACGCGGGGATTTTTCATACGGGACATCCCTGTCCCGATGAAAAACGGCGCGCATCCCTGCGCGCCGCCCTCCGGGTCTTCAACTGCCTTCGCGAGTGCGAGGCGACGCACAGCAACGGCCAGGGCCAGGGCCAGGACCAGGACCAGGACAATGGCAATGGCAATGGCAATGGCAAAAAGATGCACAAGCGACGGCGGAGACAACCGCATCGCCGAGCCAGGCAACCACTCCCCTACCCCACACTCCCCCAATCCATCTCGCCCAAACACACCGCGAATACCCGCGCCGCTTCCTCGATCTCCGCCACCGACATCGCGCCGAAACCCAGCAACAGGCCGGCGCGGGCGGGCGGCTCGAAGTAGTACGGCAAGATCGAGTACAAACCGAGGCCTCGGCTCTGGGCGAAGGCGATGAAGGCCTCGCCCTGG
Organism: Lysobacter antibioticus; assembly: GCF_001442535.1. Lineage (NCBI taxonomy): Bacteria > Pseudomonadati > Pseudomonadota > Gammaproteobacteria > Lysobacterales > Lysobacteraceae > Lysobacter > Lysobacter antibioticus. Next base: position 3,924,021 of record NZ_CP013141.1, read on the forward strand.
GCGACGTTGCGGTCGCGCAGCCAGACCACCAGGTGCATGCCGGCATGGGAGTCGTCGATGTCGACGGCATCGCCGGCCAGGCGGCGCAGGGATCCCAGCAAGGCGTCGCGGCGTTGTTTCAGGGTCTTCGCGGTGCGGCGCAGGTGACGTTCGAAGCCGCCATCGGCGAGGAAGTGCGCGAGCGCGGCCTGTTCGATCGCCGGGGAACCGAAATCGTCGACCCACTTGGCGCTGATCAGGTCGTCGCGCAGACCCGGCGGGGCGACGATGTAGCCCAGGCGCAACGAAGGAAACAGCACTTTCGAGAAGGTGCCGGTGTAGATCACCCGACGGCTGTCGTCGAGGCCGCACAAGGCCGCATGCGGCTGGGCGTCGTAACGGAACTCGCCGTCGTAGTCGTCTTCGAAGATCCAGCAATCGTGGCGGCAGGCGTAGTCGAGCAAGGCGCGACGGCGCGCCAGCGACATCAGGGCGCCGGTGGGGAACTGGTGCGAAGGCGTCACGCAGATCAGCCGCGGCGGCCGTTCCGGCAGGAGATCGGTGCACAGGCCCTCGCCGTCCACCGGCACCGGCAGCAGGCGTGCGCCGTGGATCTGCAGGGCTTCGCGCACGGCGAAGTACTGCGGCTCTTCGATCACCACCTCGTCGCCTTCGTCTAGCACCACGCGCGCGGTCAGGCTGACCGCTTGCTGGGTGCCGGTGACGATCACGATGTCCTCAGGCCGTGCATGCACGCCGCGGCGCAGGGACAGGTATTCGCAGACCGCCACGCGCAAGGCCGGCAGGCCCTGTGCGGTCGGGTAATGGGGCTGGGTATAGACCGCCGCATGCGACAGCGCCCGCGCCCAGGCCGAGGTCAGCAGCGGATTGGTGAACGGCACGCCGTACTGGAAGCTGTGCAAGGCACCGGGCACGCGCCGGCCCGGCATGTGGGCGTGGTCGTGATAACGGCGCAGGCGCCGGGCATAGGCGCTTTGCGGCGCCACCCGCTGCGGCGGCTCGGAACGCGGCTGCACCGGCGCGCCGGGCATGGCGACATAGCTGCCGGAGCCGACCCGCGCTTGCATGAAGCCTTCGGCGCGCAATTGCTCGTAGGCGGCCAGCACGGTGTTGCGCGACACCCCCAACTGCTGGGCCAGCAGCCGGGTCGGTGGAAAACGCAGCCCGGACGGCAGCCGCCCGGTCATCACCGCGTCCTTGAGCGACCGAACCAATTGCCCGTGCAACGGTCCTCGGCCATCGAGCGGCAGGTACATTCGCGGCTCCGGATTGGCCCCCTCGGGCCGCCTGTGCCATCGATATTGCCAAGCCAATGGGCGAGTTGCGAGGGCCGATCAGCGACTTGGTCCAAGTCGGCACATGCGCATGACAAGCGGGGCGCAACGTGTTTCGTGACCGCTGTCGCGCTCACAAGCGGCCGAGGCCGATTGGCTCCCTCGAGGCCGGGATTATTGGCCCTCCAGATGACGGCCCAGGATGGCTAGCTTAGGAGCCAACGAACGTGGCGCCTGCCCGCCACGCCTCCCGGACGAGGGTCGCATGAACTTGCAACATCACCGGATTCATTTCGCCGAGCATCTCGATCTTTCGCAGTCGGCCGCACGGCCGACCCTGCACCTGGTCCGGGCCTCCGGACGCGCCGTCCAGCTCGACCTGCCGGCCGGCTGGCTGTCGCTGTGGCTGCCGCTGCGCGGACCGCTGCGCCTGGAAGCCGCCGACAGCATGTGGGAGCTGGAGCCCGGCCACCTGCAGATCTGGCGCGACGGCCGTCTGCGCACCAGCGCGCGCCTGCCGTGCTGGTGGCTGTGCCTGTGCGGCCCGGACACCGCCTGGCGCGGCTATCTGCAGACCAGCGCCGACAATACCAGCGAGGAACTGTTCCCCTGGGAAGGCCCGGCGCCGCGCGATGCGCAACGGTTGATGGTGCGACTGGCGCGGCTGGCCGCTCAACCGACCGCACTGGGCGCGCTGGGCGACAACGGCGACGCCCTGTTGCGGACTCTGTGCGCCTTGTTGATCGATCAGCAACGCGATCTGCAGACACGGTTGCCGCGTTGCAGCGGCCGCACCCAGCGTCGACGCCAGCAGACCTTGCTGAGACTGTTGCGCGTGCAGCATTTGATTCGCCGCCATCCGGAGATCCGCCTCGACCTCAACCGGCTTGCGCGCAGCGCCAACTACTCGCCCTGCCACTTGATCCGGATCTACCGCGAGGTGTTCGACGAGACGCCGACCGAATTCGCCTCGCGCCTGCGTTCGGATCGCGCCTGGCGCATGGTCCGCGAAACCCGCATGCCGGTGTGCGAGATCACCGAGGCCCTGGGTTTCGAGAGCCAGAGCGCGTTCTGCCGCGCGTTCAAGAATTCGTTCGGCCTCACCGCAACTCAGGCACGGCGCCTCGACCGGCAGCTCGTGCGCGCGGCCACCTGCGCCGCCTGAAACGCGCCACGCGGCGCAGCGGCTTCGATGTTGCACCGCACCTCTCGCTACGCTTCACCGCACCGCTTCGCTGCACTTCCTCGCGGCTCTTCTCCAGGACCTCTGCAATGACCTATGCCAACCGCAGTGCGCGATCGCTGCCGCTATGGACCGTGATCGGCGGCCTGATCGCAGCGACGCTCGATATCGCCTACGCCATCAGCTATTGGGGCATCACCGCCGGCGTGCCGGCGCAACGCATCCTGCACAGCGTTGCGTCCGGCCTGATCGGGCGCGAAGCGGCGCTGGCCGGCGGCGCTTCGACCGCCGCGCTCGGGCTCGCCCTGCACTATCTGATCGCCCTGATCATGGCCGCGGTCTACGCCTATGCGGCGACCAAGTTGACCTGGATGCTGCGGCGGCCGTGGTTGTCGGCGACCCTTTACGGCCTGTGGCTGTTCGTGGCGATGAATTTCATCGTCGTGCCGCTGTCGCGCGCCGGTGGCGGCGGCATTCCGAAGGACGTGCTGTGGATCGTGCTGAGCATCCTGGTGCACGTCTGCTTCGTGGCCTGGCCGATCGCCTGGTGCGTGGGCCATGCCTTGCGACCCGGCGGCACCGCACGTGGCCGCTGAAGCCTGGCGTCCGAACCTCGCGGCACTCTCGATCGCCGCCGTCGCGTTGGTCGTGGCGAGCGGCGTGCTGGCCGCCGGCGGATTCGCCGAGACCGGCCCGCGCAATGCCGCCAAAGCCGCGACGGCGACAGCGGCTTCCGACACGCAGACGCTGCTCTTTCCGGTGGGCTACTCGCGCTGGACCCACATCAAGAGCGGCCTGATCAACCCCGGCCATGCCGCCTACGCACGTTTCGGCGGGCTGCACCACATCTACGCCAACGCTACTGCGCTCGAGGGCTACCGCAGTGGGCGTTTTCCCGATGGTTCGGTGCTGGTCTACGACTTGTTCGAGGCCACCGACAAAGGCGATGCCACCATCGACCAGGGACCGCGCCGGCACATCGACGTGATGGTCAAGGACGACACGCGCTTCGCCGCAACCGGCGGCTGGGGCTACGCCGAATTCGCCGCCGGCGAGCGTCAAGACCGACTGCGCCCAGTCCAACGCGACGGCTGCGCCGCCTGCCATGCCAGCCAGAAGCAGAACGACCAGGTGTTCAGCCGCTGGCGCGAGGATTCGGGGCTGGAGCCTGCGCCGGCGCAGCAAGACTGACAGAGGTGCCCTGGATTCGCTGCGCACATCGAAACCGGCTGCCGCGCAGTTCAACCCTGTGCTGCCTGCCACCCTCCGTTGGCGCTAAAGAAAGTAACCCACCATTTTAGTGGCGGAAGCTTTTGGCGTTTGATCTTGCTTCTCTAGAAGCTTCAGGCAAGAGCAAAGCTTCCGTCCGCTGACGCGGCCGGGTTACTTTCTTTTGCTGGCCCAAAAGTCCGTCTGGATTCCCTTCGGTCAAAGCTAACCAAAGAAAAGGCCTTCCTTGACGAAGCCCCCCTGCGAGCACGCAGCTGGCGCCGGGATTTTCCGATAAGACGTCCCTGTCTTATCGGAAAACGGCACACGTCCTGTGCGCCGCCCTCCGGGTCTCCAGGCATTCTCGCGAGTTCGTCGCTGCGCCAAGCTCTTCACGGCAACAGCAACAGCAACAGCAACAGCAACGCTATTGAGACATAGGCGCCTATCCCGGCCAACGATGGCCGCTAAACGAATGCGGTCGCGGCTCGCGCCGCTCCTACCCCGAAGCCGCACTGCTGTTATCGTTGCTGTGCGCCGTTTCGTACTAGCGAAGGCAATCGAAGACCCGGAGGGCGGCGCGCAGGGATGCGCGCCGTTTTTCATCGGGACAGGGATGTCCCGTATGAAAAATCACCGCGCATGCACCGCTCGTGCGGGCCTGTGATTCAAAACAAAAGCATTTTTCTTTGGTTTGCACTGTCAACGTCTAAGTGCAGCAAACGAGTCGAAAACACTCTGACGAACCTTCGCGGCTAACTCAGGCATGCCCAGCTCACGCAAGAACACCACCGCCGGGAATTGATAGCCCAACGACGCCCGTGGCCGCGTGTTGAACTCATGAGCGATTCGATCCAATTGCCGTTGCGTGTAGCCCGACAGATCGGTGCCCTTCGGAAAATATTGCCGGAGCAGACCGTTGGTGTTCTCGCAGATGCCGCGCTGCCAAGGACTGCTTGGGTCAGCGAAGTAGACCGATACGTTGGTGCGCTGGGTCAATACCCGATGCAGCGCCATCTCCTTGCCCTGGTCGTAGGTCAGCGTCTGCCTCGCCGATAGCGGCAAACGACGCAGCACCCGGCTGAATCCCTCCAGCGCGTCAGCGGCCGTGCAACCACGCATCCGCGCCAGCACCGTGAACAGGGTCTTGCGGTCCACCAGCACGCCGATCGCCGAAGCGTTGCGTGCGCCGACCAGGAAATCGCCTTCCCAGTGGCCGGGCACCAGGCGTTCGGTGGCGGCGGGCGGACGCAGGTGAATACTCTGCACATCCAGCATCCGACCGCGCCGCTCCGGGCCCCGTGCGGACGAATGGCGGGCAGCGCGCTGCTGCTTCAGTAAACGAGTCAGCTCCCGCCGAATGGGGCCACGGGGCATGGCATAAATCGCCGTATAGATGGTCTCGTGCGACACCCGCCACTCCGGTCGGTCAGGATATTCTTCGCGCAGTCCCTGGCTGATCTGACGTGGCGACCAATAACGTGCCAGTCGCCGCTGCACCTCCAGCCACAAGGCACTGTCGGCGCTCAGCTTGCGCTCGCGTCGCGCTCGACGGCGCAAGCGCCGCGCCCGTTCGCCAGCACGAACCGCATCATAGCCTCGCCGGGGTCGACCCAGCGCCGGGGTGGGCCCCGGCGTACGCACCCCATTGCGGGCCAATTCGCGCGACACGCTGCTATCGGCACGCCCCAACATTCGGGCGATAGCGCGGCCGCTATGGCCATGCTGCTTCATGGCCATGAGCACACCGCGTTCTTCGGCGCTGAAGTGGCTGTACTGGGTTCCCATGCGCTGACCTCAAGGGTGGGTGATGCGCTTGAGGTTAGACAGTGCAGTTACTTTCTTTTGTTGCTTTAGACAAAAGAAAGTTACCCGCCGCTTTAGTGGCGGAAGCTCTTAGCGTTTGATTCTGATCCTGACCTTGCTTGAGCGATGCGTCGCGAAACCGAAACGGCGCGGTCGCGGCTTGCGCCGCTCCTACCCCTGCGACGCCACGCCGCTTCGATACATGGCACCAGCCTTGCTGCCTTCATGCGTCCCGCGGTCGCGACTTATGACCGAAGGAAATCCAGTAGGACGTCGCCCCTACATGAGGCCATGCGAAGCGACGAAGCGAGATTGCGAGTACCCGTCGCGGCTCCCGCCGCTCCTACCCTTGGCTCCAGCCGGAAACCGCGAGCGTCGTGCTGGGCCCCGACACTCCCCGAACCGGCGGGCTCAATGCCCGCCGTCGAGCGCCTTCAGCTCCGAGACCAGCGCGCTGGCCATTTCCGCACCGTCGCCGTACAACATGCGGGTGTTGTCGGCGTAGAACAACGCGTTCTCGATGCCCGCAAAACCCGTACCCTTGCCTCGCTTGATCACGATGGTGTTCTTGGAATTGACCACGTCAAGAATCGGCATGCCGTAGATCGGCGAGGACGGGTCGGTCTTGGCGACCGGGTTGACCACGTCGTTGGCGCCGATCACCAGCGATACGTCGGTGTTGGCGAACTCGGGGTTGATGTCGTCCATGTCGGCGATCATGTCGTAGGGCACGCCGGCTTCGGCAAGCAACACGTTCATATGGCCCGGCATGCGCCCGGCGACCGGGTGGATCGCGAATTTCACCTTGACCCCGCGCTCGGTCAGCTTCTGGGTCAGCTCCCAGATCTTGTGCTGCGCCTGCGCCACCGCCAGGCCATAGCCCGGCACGATCACCACGCGTTCGGCGAAGGCCATCATCGCGGCGACGTCGCCGGCTTCGATCGGCTTCTGGGTGCCGCTGATTTCCTGCGCCTGGCCACCGCCGCCGAAATTGGAGAACAGCACGCCGCTGATCGGGCGATTCATCGCCTTGGCCATCAGGCGCGTCAGCAGCATGCCGGCCGCGCCGACCATGGTGCCGGCGATGATCAGCGCTTCGTTGCCGAGCACATAGCCCTCGAAGGCCACGGCTAGGCCGGTGAAGGCGTTGTACAGCGAGATCACCACCGGCATGTCGGCGCCGCCGATCGGCAACGTCATCAGCACGCCGAGCAGCAAGGCCAGCACGAAGAAGGCGATGATCACCGGCACGTTGAGGGTCATGACCGCGGCGATGCCGAACACCACCATCGCCAACGCGATCAGCCCATTGAAAATCTGCTGGCCGGGGAACACCACACGCCGGTCCAGGCGCCCGTCGAGCTTGGCCCAGGCGATCACCGAACCCGACAGCGACACCGCGCCGATCGCCGCGCCGACCACCGCCAGCACCAGGGCGATGTTCGGCGTCTGCATGTCGATGACGCCGCGCTCGATCTGCGCCTGCAAGGGGTCGGCCGGCAGCCGCGCCGACAGGCGCAACAGCTCGACCGCGCCGATCGCCGCCGCCGAACCGCCGCCCATGCCGTTGTACAAGGCGACCATCTGCGGCATGTCGGTGATCGCGACCTTCTTGCCCGAGACCCAGGCCAGCGCCGTGCCGATGCCGACCGCCAGCAGGATCAGCCCCATGTTGTGCAGGTCGGGCTGGAAGAAGGTCGCCACGGTCGCGATGACCATGCCCGCACCGGCCCAGCGGATGCCGCTGCGCGCGGTGACCGGCGAGGCCATGCGTTGCAGGCCCAGCAGGAACAGGGTTGCGGCAACCAGGTAACTGCACTTGACCAGGATCAGCATCAGGTTCATCGGACCGCCCGCTTCATGAAACCACCATTGCCGGAACGGCAGGCCCCGACCCGGCAGCGTGTGCCCGGCGACGAGGAAGACAGCGGCGACGGCCGGCGCTGCGGCCCGGCCGGAATGACGAGGACCATCAGGCGCCTCCCTTGCCGGCCGGCTTCTTGCTGGACTTGAACATCTCCAGCATGCGTTCGGTCACCACGTAGCCGCCGGCGGCGTTGCCGGCGCCGAGCAGCACGGCGACGAAGCCGATGGCTTTTTCCAGGGTGGTCTCGGCATGCCCCAGCACGATGATCGCGCCGATCAGGACGATGCCGTGGATGAAGTTGGAACCCGACATCAGCGGTGTGTGCAGGATCACCGGCACCCGCGAGATGATTACGTGGCCGGCGATACCCGCCAGCATGAAGATGTACAGCGCCACGAACCCGTCGCTCATCCGTTCTTTCCCCATGCGATGTCTGCCGCATCATAACCGGCCATGAATGCGGCGCCAGCGTTGTCAACCGATCCGATGCCGGGGCGTTGCCAGATTCCGTAGCCGGTGCACATTCCACCGCACAGGAATCCCGATGCCGACCCCACCCGACCGCCGCGCTCGCCGCCCGGCCGCAGCACACTAAGGAGCCGTCCAGGTGCTGCAACCGCCAGGCGCCCGTATGCTGGATACCGTGAGCATCGATGCCGATCCGCGGGTCCAGGACATGCCGCCGCTGCCCGAGGACGGGCCGCCGGAGCCGGCCGTACGCCTGCCGGCGACCATCGAGGCCTTCCTGGCCGGCCTGGGCACGCGGGCGTTCCGCTTCGCCGAGCTCGGCCTGCGCCACCGCGAGGATGCGCTCGACGCGGTCCAGGACGCGATGATGAAGATGCTGGCCTATCGCGAGCGCCCGGCGTCGGAATGGACCCCGCTGTTCTGGAGCATCCTGCGCAGCCGGATCGTCGACATCCAACGCCGGCGGACCTTCCGTCTGCGCTGGCTGGCACCGGCCCCGCGCGAAGACGACGCGCCGCTGGACTGGGCCGACGACGGCCCCGACCCGCAGCGCACCCACGACGGCCGCGAAGCCTATGCGCGTCTGAGCGATGCGCTGACCAAGCTGCCGCGCAGGCAACGCGAGGCCTTCAGCCTGCGGATCCTGGAAGAACTCGACGTCGCCACGACCGCGCGGGCGATGGGTTGCAGCGAAGGCGCGGTGAAAACCCATCTGTCGCGCGCGCGCGAAGCCCTGCAGCGGCAATTGGAGGAATGGCGATGACGACCCCGAACGAACGGCCCGGACCGGGCCCTCAGCTTCAACCCGCCGCGGACCGCGACCAGCGCTTCGATCAGGCCATGCGCGCCCTGCACGCACGTGCCGTCGATCAGGTGACCCCGCAGACCCGCGCCCGCCTGCGCACGATCCGCAGCGAGGCCGCGGCCGCGCCGGTGCGCCGCTCCGGCGTGCTCGGCTGGGCCCTGGCCAGCGGCGGCGTGGCCGCGTTCGCCCTGGCCCTGGGCCTGCAGTTCGTCGGCGGCAACGGCGGTGCGCCCGCCGTGCCCGAATCGGCGCCGGCCGTGGCCAGCGCGGCGGCGGTCGACGCGGTTTACGACCCCGACACCGCGGTCGCCGCGCTCGACGAGAATCCCGACCTTTACCTGTGGCTGGCGTCCAACGGCGACGCCCTGCCGAATCCTTCGGAGTAAGCGCCATGCGCCGCACCCTCACGAGCCGCACCTTCACGGGCCGCAGCCTCAGCCTGGTCTTCATCGCCCTGGCCCTGCTCGCCGCCGCCCCGGCCTTCGCCGACGATCCGCCGGCCGCCGGCCGCACCAGCGCGCCGTTGCCGGCCTGGGAACAACTGACCCAGGCCCAGCGCGAACAGCTGATCGCACCGATGCGCGACCGCTGGAACAACTCGCCCGACGAGCGCCAGCGCATGTTCGAGCACGCCCGCCGCTGGCAGCAGATGACCCCGGAAGAGCGCAAGAACGCCCGCCGCGGCATGAAGCGCTGGGAGCACATGAGCCCGGAGGATCGCGGCCAGATGCGCGCCCTGTACGCCAAGATGCACGGCCTCGACGACGAGGGCCGGCGCGCCCTGATGGCCAAGTGGCGCGCGATGACCCCGGAACAGCGCCGCGCCTGGGCCCAGGCCAACCCGGCGCCGCCGAAGCCGGACCGGCCGCGTCCGCCGCGCGATTGAGTTTGCGGCGCACCGAGACTTCTTTGCGCCAAGCTAACGGCAACGGCGTGCCGCTCTTGGGTAGGAGCGGCGCGAGCCGCGACCGCGCAGCTGGCGATTGCGGCGTTTCTGACCGCAGCGCGGCGAAGCCACAGCAACAGCAACAGCAACAGCAAAGCTTCCGTCCGCTGACGCGACCGGGTTACTTTCTTTTGCTGGCCCAAAAGAAAGCTAACCAAAGAAAAGGCCTTCCTTGACGAAGCCCCCCTGCGAGCACGCAGCGCGCGTCGGGATTTTCCGATAAGACATCCTTGTCTTATCGGAAAACGCCGCACGTCCTGTGCGGCGCCCTCCGGGTCTACGATCGCATCGCAAGCTCGAAACTGCGCCAAGCTGTTTACGGCAACGGGGGCGATCACCTGTAGGAGCGGCGTGAGCCGCGACCACGAACTGTGGGCGGTGACGATATTTCGTAGCCGACGTCAAGTCCTCGGCCATGGTTTAGCCTTAGCTGTTGCTGTGCGTCGCTGAGCACTCGCGAAGGCCATCGAAGACCCGGAGGGCGGCGCGCAGGGATGCGCGCCGTTTTTCATCGGGACATGGATGTCCCGTATGAAAAATCCCTGCGTTGGCATCGCTCGTGCGGGCCCTTGATTCAAAGAAAAGCACTTTTCTTTGGTTACCTTTCTTTTGTTGCTTATGACAAAAGAAAGTAACCCGCCGCTTTAGTGGCGGAAGCTTTTGGCGTTTTATTTAGATGTTGCTTGATGGGAGCGAGGCAACTCCGACGCGCCGCGGTCGCGGCTTGCGCCGCTCCTACCCTGACGGGCTACCGCCACCATCGGCGCAAGATTGTTGCGGCGCGGTCGCGGCTCGCGCCGCTCCTACCCTGCGATGGCACGCCGCTTCGATGAACAACACCGGCGTTGCGGCTTCTGCGCGTCCCGCGGTCGCGGCTCACGCCGCTCCTACACAGGAGCGACCGCGAATGGATAACGCCGTCGAAGGGTTTACGCCGCCGCAGGTGCAGCAGCCGCCGGACGCTCCGGCCATACGGTCTTCGCCAGCAACTCGTCGTTCCAGTCGTACGTCACCGCACCGTCGTTGACGAACAGGCTGACGAAATTGAACACGTTGCGGGCGTACATCTCGCTGGCATGCACCGCGCCGCTGCTGGCGAGGTTCAGGGGACCGGCGATGGTGACGCCGTTGACGTCGATGGTTTCGCCCGGCCGGGTCAGTTCGCAGTTGCCGCCGGTCTCGGCGGCCAGGTCGACCAGCACACTGCCCGGCTTCATGCCGGCGATCATCGCCGCAGTGACGATCTTCGGCGCCGGGCGCCCAGGCACGGCCGCGGTGCAGACGATCACGTCGATGTTCTTGAGATGCTCGCCGAGGCGGCGCTGCTGTTCGGCGCGCTCCTCCTCGGTGAGCTGGCGCGCATAACCGCCCTCGCCCGCGGCGCTGACGCCGAGATCGAGGAACTTGCCGCCCAGCGATTCGATTTGCTCGCGCGTTTCCGGGCGCACGTCGAAGCCTTCGACCTGGGCCCCGAGGCGCTTGGCCGTGGCGATCGCCTGCAGTCCGGCGACGCCGGCGCCGACGATCAACACCTTCGACGGGCGGATCGTGCCGGCCGCGGTGGTCAGCATCGGGAAGAAGCGCGGCGTCAGCTGGCCGGCGATCAACACCGCCTTGTAGCCGGCCATGCCGGCCTGCGAGCTCAGCACGTCCATGGCCTGGGCGCGGGTGGTGCGCGGCAGGCGTTCGAGCGGGAAGGCCTGCAGGCGCTGGGCGACGATGGCCTCGCCGCGGGCGGCGTCGGCCTGCGGCGCCAGCAGGCCGACCAGGGCCGCGCCTTCGCGCAAGGCGCTCAGCCGGGCCGGATCGGGCGATTGCACGCACAACACGACATCGGCCTGGCCCAGGGCCGCGGCGGCATCGTCGGCCAGTTCCGCACCGGCCTGGACATAGGCCTCGTCGGTGAAGCTGGCGGCACGTCCGGCGCCGCGCTCGATGCGCACGCGCGCACCTCGGGCGACCAGTTTCTTGCAGGTCTCCGGCGTCAGCGCCACGCGCTTCTCGCCAACCGCCGTCTCGCTCGCAACGCCAATCGTAATGCCCGACATGCTTCGCTCCGTGCCCCGTTCGCCGCATCGTAGCGGAATGACCGGCAGCCGTGCGATCTCGATGGCCCCGGCAAGCGGACCCATTGCCCGGATCGAACGCTCGGATCGAATGTGCTCGGCGAGGCCTGAATGCGAAACCCGCCTTGCGGCGGGTCGGGGTAAAGACGCCGCAACGGTCGGCCGGCACGGCCGCCCGCCTCAGATCACCCGGTCCAGATGCCGGCGCACTTGGCGCATGGCTTCGTCGAACGCGGTGCGTTCGGCGCCGACCACGAGACGGCCGACGGAGGCCAGCGTCGCCAACTCCTCCGCCGAAGCGACCAGCGTGCGTACGCCGCGGCGGTTGACCAGCAGGAAACGCGAGGTCAGCGGACTGCTCCAGGCGACCTTGACCGCGATGGTTTCGCCCTGGGTGTTGGTAAGCCGCAACCAATCGCCGGGTTCGAGCTGGCGCATGCGTTCGGCCAGCAAGGGGTCGTGATTGGCCGAGGTGGTGCCGGCGGCGAGATAGAGCCGGCGTTCCTCGGCGACGTCTTCCTCGACCTCGGCCGAGCTCGGCAAGGGATGCTCGGCACGTTCGTTGTCCGGCGTCACCAGGGCGCGCACCAGGCCGGCCATGCCGTGCTGGGCGGCGCTGTCGTCGAGGCCGGAACTCGCCAGGCACTGCACGATGATCGGCTGCAGCGCGAGCAACTGGTCGGCCAACTCGCGGCCGCGGTTCTCGGCGGCGAGGCGGTCCGCCATCACCAGGGCATCGCCGAGCGCCAGCGCCTGCGCGCGGCGCTTGGGATCTTCGTTCTCGCGCAACAACACCTGGACCATGTGATGACGCCAGGGCGTGGCCAGGAAATCGGCGACCGCCTGGGTCAGGCGCGCTTCGCCGATGCGCTCGCGCACCGCCGCATCGGCCTGGCCGCGTGCCGCGCCGAGGCGCTCGCGGCCGTAGGTGGCCTTGGCCGCGCGCTGTTCCTGCAATTCGATGCGGCGCCGGTGCTGGGCCAGCAAGGCGTCGAGTTCGGCATGGGCCAACTCGAACACCGCGAGGTCTTCGTTGTAGTCCGAGACGATGCGCTGCGAAATCGACGAGGCGCGCTCGAGCAGATCGCGGTCCTGCGGCGTCTCGCCGTCGTTGCCTTCGCAGGCTTCGGTGATCGCATCGAGCAGGCGCCGCGCCGGATGTTCGCGTTTGACGAACACTTCGTTGTCGGTGAGCGCGACCTTCACATAAGGCATGACCAGGCGCGCATAGACGCGGCGCGCGCGGTCCTGCAGGGCGTGGTTGCGGAACAGCGAGTCGAACAACAAGGCGACCAGGTCGATCGCATCGTCTTCCTCGGCGCTGAAGCAGGTCTGGTCGGGATTGAAGCCGAGCCGGCGCGCGCCGTCGTAGAGCTGGTCGCGGATGGTCTCGCCCAGGCGTCCGGACACCGCCAGCGCACGGGCATAGGCGTCCGGCGGCTCGGGCTGCAGCAACGAGGCCATGCCGACGACTTCGTCGACGCGCAACTCGCGCCGCGGCGCCATCGAGCGCTGCGGCATGTGCGCGGGCGGCAGCCCGCCGGACTTGACCAGGCCTTCGCGCCAGGCGTGCAGCTGCGAACGCAGTTCGGCCAGTTCGTTCGCCATCGCCGCGACGTCGGCCTGCGAGACCGGCTGCGACGGATCGTGGCTGCCGTAGTTCGGCGCTCGCGCTCCGCTCGGATGACCGTGAGCGGCATGGCTTTCGCCGCCATAGCCGCCCATCGCGGCGTTGTAATCATGCATAGGCGTCGAAGACTCGCGATGAGGCACGGTGTCGAATACGTCGTCGAGCGTGTTGCGCTCGCGCCGTTCTTCGGCCGCGCGTACCGGCGCGCCGGGCGCGCCCAGACCGACGCCGTAACCCGCGGTCGCCAACAAGTTGTTGATGCGGCCGTAGAGGTCGCCGAGCAGCCGCGCGAGTTCGTGCTCGTACTCGCGGAACAGGCGGAGCCGCAGGCTCTCGGTGACCTGGGTTTCGGCGTAGACCGAGATGAAGGCCTTGACCAGCCGGTAAGGGCCGAAAGGATTGATGCCGGTCGGCGAGCCGATCGAGGCCGACAGCATCTTGAGCCGGCCCTGCAGCATCTCCAACGGGCGCAGATAGCGTTGTTCCAGCGATTCGGTCAGGCGTTCGCCGTCGAGATCGAAAGCCAGTTGCTGCTCGCCGACCAGTTGCAGCGGCGAACCGCCCAGCCCGCCGACCGCCGAGGCCGGCGAGCGGAAAGCCTCGAAACCGAGCCCGACCTGCTGCCGAAACGCCATGACATGACTGGCCTGCTGCTGGCGCAGGACCCACAATGCGGCCTGGTCTTCGTACTGGTGATTGCGGCCGTCGCCTTTCAGCGACTCGGCCTTCAGGGCTTCTTCGATAGGCGCGTACAGGGTGCCGGGCAGCCCCCCGAGTTGCTCGAGCGTCTGTCGTTTGATTTCTTCGAGCACGCGCGACGGGTCGGTGCGCGTGGTCTGAGCGACGCCGTGCAAATGACCGGACACTAACGAAGTTCCCCTGGATGCTTGACGCAAGCGCGTCGGTTTCCGACTGCCTCTGCAGGATAGTGCCAAGATGCGTCCATTAATGCTTCGCCGTTCATTTTTGTGACAGGAGTCAATTTGTCTTCCATGCAACCCAATGATCTCGACTTGCTGCGCGCGCTAGATAACCGACGTTCGGTGCCGGCGAAGCAACTTTCCGGCCCCGGACCGGACGAATCGACGCTGCAGCGTATGTTGCGGTCGGCCGTGCGCGTGCCCGACCACGGCAAGCGCGTGCCCTTCCGCTTCCTGGTCCTGCGCGGCGACGACCGCCACGTGCTCGGCGAACGCGTCGCCGCACGCGGCATCGAACTGTTTCCCGAGGCCGGTCCCAGCGCCGTAGAGAAAGATCGCACACGCTTTTCTCACGCGCCGATAATCGTCGCGGTGATCGCCCGCCTGGGACCGGATGAAAAGATCCCCGAGTTCGAGCGCACCCTCACCGCCGGCTGCGTCTGTTTCGCCCTGCTGCAGGCGGCGCAGGCCTTCGGCTTCGGCGCGGTCTGGCTGACCGGTTGGCCGGCCTACGACGAGCAGGTCAAGCAATGGCTGGGCCTGGCCGCCGAGGAACGCATCACCGGCTTCATCCATATCGGCACGCCCAAGCTCGAAGCGCCCGAGCGCGACCGCCCGGACCCGGCCGACCTGACCCAGATCTGGTCGCCGGCCTGAGCGCCGCGTGTTTGAATGACGCCATGACTATCGCGCCGCGCACTCCGCTTTATCTGGTCGACGCCAGCCTCTACGTCTTTCGCGCCTGGCATTCGATCCCGGACGAGTTCCAGGATGCCGAGGGCTGGCCGACCAATGCCGTCCACGGCTTCGCCCGCTTCCTGCTCGAGCTGATCGAACGCGAGCGGCCGCGCCACATCGCCATCGCCTTCGACGAAGCCCTGGATTCGTGCTTCCGCAACGCGCTGTACCCGGCCTACAAGGCCAACCGCGACCCGGCTCCGGAAGCGCTGCGCCGCCAGTTCGGCCACTGCAAGGCCTTGTGCAGCGCGCTCGGCCTGCCGGTGCTGGCCCACGTCGAGTACGAAGCCGACGACCTGATCGGCAGCGCCCTGGCCTCGATGCGCACGCACGGCTACCGCGGCGTGATCGTCTCGGCCGACAAGGACCTGTCGCAATTGCTCGACGGCCACGACGAACAGTGGGACTTCGCCCGCGGCCAGCGCTGGACCGCCGAGGGCGTGCCGGCGCGGCACGGCGTGCTGGCGCGACAGATCGCCGACTATCTGGCCCTGACCGGCGATGCGGTCGACAACATCCCCGGCGTGCCCGGCATCGGCGCCAAGACCGCCGCCGCCCTGCTCGGCCACTTCGACACCCTCGATGCCTTGCTGGCACGGGTCGAGGAAGTGCCGTTCCTGCGCGTGCGCGGCGCCGCCAGCGCGGCCGCGCGCCTGCGCGAGCACCGCGCCCAGGCTTTGCTGTGCCGGCAACTGACCACGATCGCGGTCGACGCCCCGCTCGGCGACAGCAGCGGCCACTTCGTGCGCGGCCAGGCCGACGCTGCCGGCCTGGTGGAACTGTGCGATCGCCTGCGTTTCGGGCCGATGACCCGTCGCCGTCTGCACGAAGCGGTCGGGCTCGACTTCGCGACGTCACAGGTTCCGTCGTAGCATCCTTCTCTTGCAACAAGACTGCGATGCGATGACGCGAGGAACGCAATGACGCCAGCCGACCACGGACACTCCGACCGACACCCCCCCGGGCACGACGCCGAACGCGTCGAGACCCTGTACGACGGCCAGTGGCTGCGCATGATGCGCCGCGGCCATTGGGAGTACGCCGAACGCACCCACGGCAAGGGCATGGCGGTGATCATCGTCGCGGTGACGCCGCAGGACCGGATCCTGTTCGTCGAGCAGTACCGCGTCCCCTTGGCCGCACGCACGATCGAGATGCCGGCCGGCCTGGTCGGCGACGACCACGCCCACGACACCCTCGAATCGGCGGCGAGCCGCGAGTTGGTCGAAGAAACCGGCTGGGAGCCTGCCCGCGTCGAAGTGCTGTTGACCGGCCCGACCTCGGCCGGCATGAGCAGCGAACGCATCGCCTTCGTCCGCGCCACCGGCATGCGCAAAGTCGGCGACGGCGGCGGCGTCGACGGCGAAGACATCCTCGTCCACGAAGTCCCGCGCGCCGACGCCCCGGCCTGGCTGATGCGCAAACAGGCCGAGGGTTTCGAGCTCGACCTCAAACTGTGGGCCGGTCTGTGGATGATCGAACGCAACCCGGACGGCACATCCGCTCAATAGTTGCCAAGGTTCGACGCCAAGGAAAACCCGAGTCATTCATGGAGGACATAGCGATGGCAAACGAATCCGTAGTCGAACAGACCCCATGGCTTGTCACGCACTTATCGAAGATTCTTGTATCTTTAGTCGTCATCGCTGCAGCAGCAGGAACCATTGCGATAGGACTATATGCGTTTAATTTCGGAGGATCGTTCAGTGAAGAAAAATCAGCCTGGGCGGAATTCGGTGACTATGTAGGAGGCACCTTAAATGCCACATTTGCCTTCCTCGCCTTGATTGCACTCGCGTTAACCCTTCGAGTCCAAAGCATTGAGCTAAAATTATCTACGGAAGAGCTACGGCGATCAGCCAAGGCGCTTGACGAGCAAAATAAATCTTTGGCGACTCAGACTTTCGAGAACACATTCTTTCAGCTGATACGACTTCACAACGACATTGTTTCCAGCCTAGATCTCCGCAGTGCTGGGCAGGTTACCATTCAAGGAAGGGACTGCTTCTCGGTATTTCGTAAGCGCTTGATGAATGAAATGCTAAAACTCAGACGTGGGGACTACCATCCTGACGAAGACGAAGGGTTCCACACCTGCTACGAAGAGTTCTGGAAGCAAAACGAACAGAACCTTGGACACTACTTTCGGCACCTCTATCGAATCTACAAGTTTCTCGACGAAAGCGACATAACAAATAAAAACAGCTACTCTGGAATCGTTCGAGCACAGCTCTCAAGCAGTGAGCTTACGCTCCTGCACTACAACGGCATCAGTAAATATGGGGAAAAATTCAAGCCCCTAATTGAACAATATGCAATCCTAAAGAATATGAGCGATCTAGGGCTAATAGGCCTGCCACAAGATCGAGACACCTACTCAAAAAATGCATATGGCAAATAAGCTGCGAGGTTGCGACCAGCTTTCGCCAATATAACGAGAGTGTTTGCGAATCAGCCCCTTGCAGGAGCGGTGCAAGCCGCGGCCGCGCTGCTTCGGTCTTGCGGCGTCTCGCTCAAGCAAACTCGAGATCAAACGCCGAAAGCTTCCGCCACTAAAGCAGCGGCTTACTTTTATTTTGTCTAAAGCAACAAAAGAAATGCAACTAAAGAAGTTGTTTTTCTTCGAACCACAGACCCGCACGATCGATGCAGCCGCAGGGCTTTTTCATACGGGACATCCTTGTCCCGATGAAAAACGGCGCGCATCCCTGCGCGCCGCCCTTCGGGTCTTCGATTGCCTTCGCGAGTACGAATCGGCGCACAGCAACAGCAACCACTACGACGGCTCGTTCGGAGCCTTGGGGTAGGAGCGGCGCAAGCCGCGACGGCGAATCTGCGGCTGCCGGCGTGGGCGATCGTGGCTCCGTGGTCGCGGCTTGCGCCGCTCCTACCCTTGGCTCCAACTAGTAACGACGCAAGCCCAGGCGGAGCGGTCGCGGCTCACGCCGCTCCTACGGGAACTCGCGGCAAGCGGGTCGCCGCGCAGGCGAAACCGATCAGGCAAACCGATCCGTCGCCTGCACCAGCGCATCGACGTTCTCGTCCTCGAACGCCGAATGCCCGGACGCCGGGGTGATCGTCAGCTCGGCCTTCGGCCAGGCCTTCTTCAGTTCCCAGGCGTTCTGCACCGGGCAGACCACGTCGTAACGGCCGTGCACGATCACGCCCGGGATGTCGGCGATCTTGTGCGCGTCGCGTAGCAACTGGTCTTCGACTTCGAAGAAGCCGCCGTTGACGAAGTAATGGTTCTCGATGCGGGCGAAGGCAAGCGCGAACTTCGCGTCTTCGTGGCCGCTGACGAAATCGTCGTCGACATGCAGGAAGCTGGTCGCGCCTTCCCATACGCTCCAGGCGCGTGCGGCGTCGAGACGGGTCTTCTCGTCTTCGCTGGTCAGGCGGCGATGGAAGGCACTGATCAGATCGTGGCGTTCGACCAGCGGGATCGCGTTGACGTAGTGCTCCCATGCATCCGGGAACAAGCGCGAGGCGCCTTCCTGGTAGAACCACTCCAGTTCCCAACGGCGCAGCATGAAGATGCCGCGCAGGACCAGCTCGGTCACCTGCTGCGGATGGGTTTCGGCATAGGCCAGCGCCAGGGTCGAGCCCCAGGAACCACCGAACACCTGCCAACGGTCGATGCCCAGCTTGGCGCGCAGTTTTTCGATATCGGCGACGAGCTCCCAGGTGCCGTTGTCGACGAGGTCGGCATGCGGGGTCGAACGGCCGCTGCCGCGCTGGTCGAACAGGACGATGCGGTACTTGGCCGGGTCGTGGAAACGCCGCATCTTCGGGCTGCAACCCGCACCGGGGCCGCCGTGCAGCAGCACCACCGGCTTGCCGTCGGGGTTGCCGCACTGTTCGTAATACAGGGTGTGGCGGTCGTCGACCTGGATCGTGCCGGTGTCGAAGGGTTCGATCTCGGGATAGAGCGTGCGCATCGCAGGCCTCGCATTCGGGATGCGGGAAGTCTAACGGGACGCGGCCGCGATGGCGTGACCGGATCGGGCGTCGGCGAGGCGGCTCTCAGGCGCCGGGCTTGCGCGCCAAGCTGACGCGGTCGCGTTCTTCCAGGTCGCGTTCGGTGACCGCATCGACCAGGCCGGCCTGGGTCAATAAGGCGCGCACCGCCGCGCCCTGCTCCCAGCCGTGTTCGATCAGCAGCCAACCGCCCGGCTGCAGATGCGCGGGCGCATCGCGGGCGATGACGCGGATCGCATCCAGCCCGTCGGCGCCGGAAGCCAGCGCGCTGCGCGGTTCGTGACGCAGGTCGCCCTGCTGCAGGTGGACGTCGTCGTCCTCGATGTACGGCGGGTTGCTCGCGATCAGATCGAAGCGTTCGCCGGCCAATGGCGCGAACCAGTCGCCGTGCCGGAATTCGACATTGCCCAGTTGCAGCGAGGCCGCGTTGGCGCGCGCGACCTCGAGCGCGTCGGCGCTGAAATCGACCGCGATCACCCGCGCGCGCGGCCGCTCGAAAGCCAGGGCCAGGGCGATCGCACCGCTGCCGGTGCCGAGGTCGGCGATCGTCAGGTCGCGATCTTCGGGAAGCAGGCTCAGGGCCAGTTCGACCAGGCGCTCGGTCTCCGGACGCGGGATCAGCGTCGCCGGCGTCACCGCCAGATCGAAACGCCAGAAGCCCCGCTGCCCGAGCAGATAAGCCACCGGTTCCCCGGCGACGCGACGCTCGACCAGACGGCGGTAGCGTTGCGCAACGGTCGCGTCCATCACGTGGTCGTCGTGGGCGAACAGCCAACTGCGCGGCCGCTCCAGTGCATGCGCGAGCAGCAGCTCGGCTTCGCCGCGGCCGATCAACGCCCGTGCCCAGCACAGCGCAGCGTCGATGCGCTCGGCGCCGGTGTCGTGATGGGGGTCGCTGGGGGAATTCATCGCGGCATCGTACGCGAGGCGATTGCGGGTGCGCGCATTCCGATTCGCGAATACGGTCACACCGGGTGGCTCGCAACGGTCGAATCGCTCTCCTTGACGGTATCTCGATCACCCACCGCATGCTGAAAGCACACTTTCTTCACGCACACCGCTCATCTGCGCCGGATAGTGGCGCCGGAGTTGCGGCTCGATGGCGCCGTCTCGCGCGAAAGCCTGTTGCGGCGCAGCGCGGCTACACCACGCGAGGCGCGATGCCTCCCGGTTTTGCTATCAGCGCGGGCCGTGCGCAGCGCCTTGATTGAGTGGGGAAAAATCGCGCCGACTCGGCATTTAAACGTTTTTACCCTTATTTAAATCGATCTAAATGTTGACACGCCGATTTTGCCGCTTCCAATGTGGCGCGTCGCCATCGGCGACAGGGAGCGCGTCGTGGCGGCAGGAGCGCAATCACTCGCCATCGCAAGCGCGCATCGACGCCAACGCGTCACACCGTGACGCTCATTGCAGGGGAACGTTCCATGCCGAAGTCGAACCAGCACCTACCGAGCCGCCTCCACTCCACCGGCGCCACGGCCCGAACGTTCTCGCGCGCGCTGCCGGCCTTCATCGCGCTGGCGCTGGCCGCCGTCGCGCCGACCGCGGCCGCCGCCGAGTCGGCGATCTTCGGCGGCGGCCCGTTCTATTCCGGCGGCCAGACCGTGATCAACGACCTGCGCAATTCCGGCTTCACCACGGTGTTCCTATGGAGCGTCCACATCGAGGCCAACGGCGATCTGGTCTACAACGATATCCCGATCGTCAAGAACGGCGCCTACACCGGAAGCGATGCCGACTGGCCGGCGCGGCTGGCTTCGTTGAAGACCGCGCCGACCTCGGTCAAGCGGGTAGAAGTCTCGATCGGCGCCTGGGGCGTGCCCGACTTCGAACGCATGGCCAACCTGGCCAACGGCACCGCCGCCGGCTGCGGCACCACCATCGTCTGCGGCACCGGCAGCACCAGCATCCTTTACCGCAATTTCCAGGCGCTGAAGACCGCCACCGGCGCCGATGCGGTCAACTTCGACGACGAAAGCCATTACAACGTCGCCGACACCACCAAGTTCGGCCAGATGTTGGTCGGGCTCGGCTACAAGATCACTTTCGCGCCGTATACCAATACGAGCTTCTGGCGAGGGGTCAAGGACAACCTCGGCAGCTCGGTCGACCGCATTTACCTGCAGGTCTACGACGGCGGCGCCGGCAACGACCCGGCCAGCTGGAACACCGCGATGGGCATGACCGTCATGCCCGGCCTGTGGACCAAGCACGGCACCGGCTGCACCGCCGGCGACAGCCCTGCGCAGGTGCAGACCCGCATGGCCGGCTGGAAGACCAGCGCCGGCATCAGCGGCGGCTTCCTGTGGTTATACGACGACATCCAGAAGTGCTGGGCGCAGGGCACGACCGCGCAATACGCCGCCGCGATCAACAACGCGGTCAGCGGCAATACCGCGCCAGTCGCGAACTTCGGCGTCAGCGTCAACGGCCTGACCGCGAACTTCAGCGATTCCTCGACCGACAGCGACGGCACGATCGCCTCGCGCAGCTGGAACTTCGGCGACGGCGGCACCTCGACCGCGACCAGTCCGAGCCGCACCTACGCCAGCGCCGGCAACTACACCGTCAGCCTGACCGTGACCGACAACGGCGGCGCGACCCATACCAAGACCCAGACCGTCTCGGTCGGCAGCGGCAACGTCAACCTCGCCCTCAACAAACCCGCCACCGGCTCGAGCGCGTGCAACAGCAACGAGTCTCCGGCCAAGGCGGTCAACGGCAGCGTGTCCGGCGGCAACACCGACAAGTTCTGTTCGCTGGCCGCTTCCGCCTGGTTACAGGTCGACCTGGGTTCGGCGCAGACCGTCAGCAGTTTCGTGGTCAAGCACGCCGGCGCCGGCGGCGAATCCACCTCGTGGAACACCAAGGCCTTCACCATCCAGACCTCGACCAACGCCACCTCATGGAGCACCCCGGTCACGGTGACCGCGAATACCGCCAGCACCTCGACTCATTCGATCAGCGCGACCTCGGCCCGATACATCAAGCTCAACATCGGCACCCCGACCCAGAACGGCGATCCGGCGACGCGGATCTACGAGTTCGAGGTGCGTTGAGTCGGTAGCGATTGCCGTATTGCCGTTAGTTACGCATGCGCGGTGAAGCCGATGGTGTGCCGGGAGAACGGTAGTAGGTCGTAGCCGCCAGCGCGCGGTCGCGGCTCGCGCCGCTCCTACCCTGTTGATTCTGGCTGTCGCTGTCGCTGTTGCTGTTGCTGTGCGTCGCTTCGCACTCGCGAAGGATATAGAAGACCCGGAGGGCGGCCCGCATGGATGCGGGCCGTTTTTCATCGGGACAGGGATGTCCCGTATGTAGATCCCTGCGTCGGCATCGCTCGTGCGGGCTTGTGATTCAAAAAGAAGCATTTTTCTTTGGTTACCTTTGACCGAAGGGAATCCAGACGGACTTTTGTTGCTTATGACAAAAGAAAGTAACCCGCCGCTTTAGTGGCGGAAGCTTTTGGCGTTTGATCTTGTTTCTTTAGATGCCTTAAGCATGTGCAAAGCTTCCCAACCTGCAGGAGCGACGTGAGTCGCGACCAAGGGACATGCAGGAGCGGCACCGCCGATACTATTCGTCGAAGCAACGTGCCGTCGCGAGGGTAGGAGCGGCGCGAGCCGCGACCACGCCCTGCCAGCCTACGGCGTTCCCTTGAAGCAAGTGCAAAGCTTCCGTCCGCTAACGCGGCCGGGTTACTTTCTTTTGCTAAGCTCAAAAGTCCGTCTGGATTCCCTTCGGTCAAAGGTAACCAAAGAAAAGGGCTCTCCTTGCAAGGGCACAAGCCACGAGTGCGATGCGCGCGCCGGGATTTTCCGATAAGACATCCTTGTCTTATCGAAAAACGCCGCACGTCCTGTGCGGCGCCCTCCGGGTCTCCCTCGGTCTCGCGAGATAAAAGCTGCGCCACGCCAGAGCTAGAGCTAGAGCTAGAGCTAGAGCTAGAGGCGAAGGCGAAGGCGAAGGCGAAGGCGAAGGCGAAGGCGAAGGCGAAGGCAGGATCACCGGCAAAGGCAACGGCGGTCGACAATCAGACCACGATCTCCTGTCTCGTCTCTCAAACAAACATCGCCGGCTTTCGCCGGCGACTTCGTAGAAACATCGGACTGACCGATCGAATCAACCGATCACATCTGCTCCAGCGTCACCGCCACCGCATGCACCACCGCACCGATCTTCAGCGAGCTCTGCACGCCCTGGGCGCTGACTTCGTGCTTGCGCACGACCTTCTCGTGCGAATCCATGCAGGCACCGCAACCGTTGATCGCCGACACCGCCAGCGAGGCCAGTTCGAAGGTCATCTTGTCGATGCCAGGGCTGGCCATGACGTTCATGCGCAGGCCGGCACGCAGCTGGCCGTACTCTTCGTTCTGGATCAGGTGGGTGGCGCGGTAGTAGATGTTGTTCATCGCCATCACCGCCGCAGCCGCCTTGGCGCCGTTGATTTCTTCCGGCGACAGCTTGTCGGCGGCGAAGGCTTCGATCGCGGCGGCCAGCGGCTTGTGGCGCGAGGCGATCGCCGAGGCCAGGGCGATGGCGCGGATCTGCTTGCCGTCCAGACCCGGCGAACCGGCGTCGCTGAGCACGCTGTCGAGGTTGAGCTTGAGGTCCTTGGCGTAATCGGGAAGCGAGTTGCGAAGATCGGAGAGGCTCATCGGAATACTCCTGGAATCGGCGGGGGATCGTCGCGTCGCGGCGGCGCAGGCGCACCGATCGCGAGGACCGGGCACGCGCCATCGCCTGGCGGGCATGCGCATCGCGCACGGCTGGCTGGGAAACGACACGAACGGGACGAAGCGGATAGGAACAGTCGGGGCGAACCCCGACTGTGGGCATCCCGCACGGGAGGGAGGGAGGACCGGCGAGGCCGGCCCGCATGCGGGATTACTTTGAAAACTGCGCTGGCGGTGAGCCGACAGCGCAGGCAGAACCAGAGGGGAGCCGGGTCACGGAATCCGGCTCCGCGGGGAATCACTCCCGGGTCGTGCGATCCGAACGGATCAGGCGACCTTGAGGGTGCTCTCGCCCTGGTTCCAATTGCACGGGCACAGCTCGTCGGTCTGCAGGGCGTCCAGCACGCGCAGCACTTCCTGCGGGTTGCGGCCGACCGAACCGTCGGTGACGTAGACGAAACGGATGATGCCGTCCGGATCGACCAGGAAGGTGGCGCGCTGGGCGACGCCGTCTTCCGACAGGATGCCGAGGGCCGAGGTCAGGTCCTTCTTGATGTCGGCGAGCATGGGGAACGGCAGGTCGCGCAGGTCCTTGTGGTCCTTGCGCCATGCCAGATGCACGAACTCGCTGTCGGTCGAGGCGGCCAGGACCTGGCAATCGCGGTCGAGGAACTGCTGGTTCAGGTCGCCGAAGCCCTTGATCTCGGTCGGGCAGACGAAGGTGAAGTCCTTCGGGTAGAAGAACACCAGCAGCCACTTGCCCTTGTAGGTGTCGTTGTCGATGTCGGCGAACGCGCTATCGAGATTCTCGATACCGACGGTGGCCTTGACCTTGAATTTCGGGAACTTCTCGCCGATCGAAAGCATGCGGATGACTCCTTGAAGGGATGGGAGGGGTAAAGAGGGGTTGTTGCCGAAGGAACAACTTAGGGGTCGTATGTTGCACCCCAGTAATTGATTACTGAAATGAATTGTTCCTATTATGGCGATAGTCTATATCAATTGGCGACCATCGATGAACCTGCGTGATCTCAAATATCTGGTCGCCCTGGCCGATCACAAGCATTTTGGCCGAGCCGCCGCCGCGAGCTTCGTGAGCCAACCCACGCTTTCGACCCAGATCAAGAAGCTCGAAGAAGAACTGGGCGTGTCGCTGGTCGAGCGCGCGCCGCGCCGGGTCATGC
Organism: Lysobacter antibioticus; assembly: GCF_001442535.1. Lineage (NCBI taxonomy): Bacteria > Pseudomonadati > Pseudomonadota > Gammaproteobacteria > Lysobacterales > Lysobacteraceae > Lysobacter > Lysobacter antibioticus. Next base: position 3,948,771 of record NZ_CP013141.1, read on the forward strand.
TGACCCCGGTCGGGCGCGACATCGCCGAGCGAGCGCGCAAGGTCATCGCCGATGTCGAGCAGATGAGCGAGATCGCCCGCCGCAGCCAGGACCCGGAGGCCGGCACTGTGCGCCTGGGGCTGTTCCCTACCCTCGGCCCCTATCTGCTGCCGCACGTCGTACCGGGGCTGCGCAAGCGCTTCCCGCGACTGGAGTTGCTGTTGGTCGAGGAGAAGACCGACCAGATCCTCGCCCGCCTGCGCGACGGCCGCCTCGATGCCGGCCTGCTGGCGCTGCCGATACACGACGATCAACTGCATGTCGAACCCTTGTTCGACGAACCCTTCCTGCTGGCCGTGCCGCAGCAGCATCCGATGGCCGGGCGCGACACGCTCGAATTGCACGACCTCGACGATCAGCATTTGCTCCTGCTCGAAGAAGGCCATTGCCTGCGCGACCAGGCGCTCGACGTCTGCCGCTTGTCCGGCGCCGACGAGCGCGACGGCTTCCGCGCTACGAGCCTGGAAACCCTGCGGCAGATGGTCGCCGCCGGTGTCGGCATCACCTTGTTGCCGATGCTCGCAGTGCAGCCGCCGGTGCCGCAGTCGCCCGACATCCATCTGCTCCGCTTTGCCGGCGACCCGCCGCACCGGCAGATCGGCATGCTGTGGCGGCGCAGCTCGGCGATGTCGGATTTCCTGATGCAACTGGCCGAGGAACTGCGCAAGTTGCCGGCCTCGCTGCTGCAGCCTCCGCGCGGCAACGGCCACGGCGCGCGCAAACCGGCGCGGGACGCGCGATGAGTCCGCGCGCCTGGGTCGTGTGTTGCTTGATCTTGAGCGCGATCGGCTGGTGGTACTCGCCGGTGTCGCCGCGTCCCCTGCACTTCCCGGAACCCGCCAACGGCGCGAGCGTCGATTGCCCGATGCCGCCGCGCGTGGTCGACGGCGCCGAGCCCTTGCAGACTTCGGTGCCGGCCACGCTGCGACCGTTCCAGCTCGAGCCGGGCGCAGTGACGCCGCTGGCCGGCTTCAGCATCGACGGCCGGGTGCTGTCGCGGCGCGACTATCGCATGGGACGCGAGGCCGAATTCTCGCCGACCGACCTGGCCATCGGCTGGGGCCGCATGCGCGAAGACACGGTACTGTCGCAACTCGACATCACCCAGGAAGTGCGGTTCCTGACCTATCGCTACTTCGGCAAGCCGCCGATTCCGGTCGACGAGATGCAACGCTCGGTCGGCAATCTGCACATCATTCCGGCCGACGCCGAAGTCGCCCGCGCGCTCAAGCGCGTGCGCAAGGACCAGCGCGTGCGCGTCGACGGCTGGCTGGTACGCGTCGAGACCGACGAAGGCATGCGCTGGGACAGTTCGATGAGCCGCACCGACAGCGGCAAGGGTGCCTGCGAACTGGTCTACGCCTGTTCGATCCAGGCGTACTGAACGCAGTAACGGCGGTCACAGTCGCGAGAACGCAGGCGAGCATCGTCGAATCCACAAGCCGCGACTGCGCCATGATGCTCCTCCCACCGCAGCAGGAGCAGGATATGAGCAAGACCATCGTGGCGATGATGATCGACCAACCCGCGGACTGGGAGTACGGCCCCATCCTCGCCGCGGCGCGAGCGTTCTTCGGCCTGCAGACCGCCATCGCCGCCATCGAAGCCACGCCGCTGACCTCGATGGGCGGAGTGACCCTGCAACCGCAACATCGCTTGTCCGAGCTGGATCCCCTCGCCGCCGACCTGTGGGTGTTGCCGGGCAGCCCGCTGTGGGAACAGGCGTCCGCGCCCGAGCCGATCCTCGCCGCGATCAAGGCCCGCGTCGCCGGCGGCCGGCCAGTCGCCGGCATCTGCGGCGCAACCCGCGCATTGGCCCAGGCCGGACTGCTCGACGATCGCGCGCACACCAGCAACGAGCCGGGCTATCTCGACGACGTGCCGGGATACGGCGGCAAGGCGCTATACCGCGACGGCAGCTGCGTCAGCGACGGCCTGGTCGTGAGCGCATCGGGCTCGGCACCGATTTCGTTCGCGCAGGCCTGCCTGCGTATCCTGGTACCGGAGCAGGAAGATTCCATCCGGCAATACCGCGCCATGTTCGCGCGCGAATTCGCTTGAGGCGCGCTCGCGCTTCGAACGCCCAACGTCGTCTTTGCAGACGATCGTATAACCAGCAACGCTCGTGTTGCTGACCGGACGCGAACGGATCAACGAAAAACGGCGCACCGATGTGCGCCGTTTTCGCATGGATTGGATCCCTCCGCTCAGACCACGCCGATCGGGCAACTCACTCCGGTGTCGCCGAGGCCGCAATAGCCCATCGGGTTCTTCGACAGATACTGCTGGTGCTCGTTCTCGGCGTAATAGAAGGTCGGCGCGGGTTGCGCGATCTCGGTGGTGATCTCGCCGAACCCCGCCTCGCGCAGCTTCGCCTGAAAGGCATCGCGACTGGCCAATGCCGCCTGATGCTGGCTCTCGGTCTCGCAGTACAGCGCCGACCGGTACTGAGTGCCCTCGTCGTTGCCCTGGCGCATGCCCTGGGTCGGGTCGTGGCTTTCCCAGAACACCTTCAGCAGGTCCTCGAATGCGACCAACTGGGGGTCGTAGACCACCAGCACCGCTTCGGTGTGACCAGTCTGCCCGCTGCAAACCTCGCGATAACTCGGATTGGGGGTGTAACCACCCGAGTACCCGACCGCCGTAGTGAACACGCCCGGCAGCGACCAGAACTTGCGTTCGGCGCCCCAGAAACAGCCCATGCCGAACTGGACCCGTGCCAGCCCCTCGAAGTCGTCGCGTAACGGCCGCCCGAGGACATGATGGACATTGTCCAGCGGCAGCGGCGCAGCGCGCCCGGGCAAGGCGTCTTCGCGCTGCGGCATGCGCTGTTTGAACGCGCCCACGCCAGGAATGGAGGAACCGGCCATCGTTTTGTCTCCGTCTGCGTCGAAGGACGCCGTGCGGATGAGATGCGGCAAGGTGGGCAGGATTCAAGCGCCGCGGGCGGATGGGCGCGAGGGGGAGCCCCCCCCTGGATTCCAAGGCCTCGGCTCCGGCCAGGCGCCTGCCGTTGCCGTTGCCGTTGCCGTTGCCGTTGCCGTTGCCGTGATGAGCTTGGCGCAGTACCGACCTCGCGAGAACGCCTGGAGACCCGGAGGGCGGCGCACAGGACGTGCGCCGTTTTCCGATAAGACAAGGATGTCTTATCGGAAAATCCCGGCGCGGGCATCGCACTCGTGGCCTGTGCCCTTGCAAGGAGAGCCCTTTTCTTTGGTTACCTTTCTTTTGGGCTTAGCAAAAGAAAGTAACCCGGCCGCGTCAGCGGACGGAAGCTTTGCACTTGCTTGGGGCTTGTGGCTTCTTGCGAAGCAAGATCAAACGCCAAAAGCTTCCGCCACTAAAGCGGCGGGTTACTTTCTTTTGTCATAAGCAACAAAAGAAAGGTAACCAAAGAAAAATGCTTTTCTTTGAATCAAAGGCCCGCACGAGCGTTGCATCCGCGGGGATTTTTCATACGGGACATCCCTGTCCCGATGAAAAACGGCCCGCATCCCTGCGGGCCGCCCTCCGGGTCTTCTGTTGCCTTCGCGAGTGCGAAGCGACGCACAGCAACAGCAACAGCAACAGCAACGGAAACGGAAACGGAAACGGAAACGGAAACGGAAACGGAAACGGCAAAATCCTTAGAACATCAACTCTCGCCGCTCTTGGGTAGGAGCGGCGCAAGCCGCGACCGCGCTGATTCCCGATTGCCGCGTCACTCGCCTAAGACACTGATTGCTGCGACACACGGCGCAGCCGCCGACCCTCAGTAATGCAACAAGGCATGCACCGGCGTGTCGCCCAACCAGCGTTCGCGACCGCGCAAGGCATCCAGCTCGATCAGCACGCTCGCACCCACCAGCACCGCGTCCAGGCGCTCGACCAGCTCGCGTGCGGCCGCCAAAGTGCCGCCGGTCGCCAGGACGTCATCGACCAGCAAGGTGCGTTCGCCGGGCTTCAGGGCGTCGCTGCGCACCTGAAGTTGATCGCGGCCGTATTCGAGCTCGTATTCGACCGCGATCAGCGGCGGCGGCAGTTTGCCGGGCTTGCGCACAGGCACGAAGCCGGCGTGCAGCTTCTGCGCCAGGGCGGCGCCGAAGATGAAACCGCGCGATTCGATGCCGCACACGGCCTGCACGCCGCTACCCTGCCAGGGCTCGGCCAGGGCATCGATGCAGCGTGCGAAGCCGCCGGCATCGGCCAGCAACGGGGTGATGTCGCGAAAGGTCACGCCGGGCTTGGGGAAATCGGCGACCGCGCGGATCAGGGCGCCGAGGGTGTTCTGGGAGTCGTTCATGCGCTTACCTTGCAGCAGACGATGGGAGGGCGGAAGCGCGACTCAGGCGGCCTCGCTGCGGCGCACCGTAAACAGCGGCTGATCGCCCCGCAGCAGGCCCAGGAAGATACCCGCCAGGGACAGGCCGATGCCGAGCAGTTCCATCCCGCCCAGATGTTTGTGGAACAGCAGCACGTCCCAGACATAGGCCAGCAACGGCTGCAACAACAGACACAGGCCGACGATGCCGGCCGGCAGCTGCGGCATGGCGCGGCCGATCACCAGCCAGCCCAACACCTGCGCGATCGCGGCATAGGCGAACAGGATCAGCCAGTCGTGGGCGCTGGTGGGGATCAGGTTTTCGCCGCCGAACGGCACCGACACGCCGAGCATCGCCGCGCTGCCGAGGCACAGCCACCACTGCAGGGCTTCGTTCGGGGTCTGCTGGCGGCGCGCCTGAGCGGCACGGAACGCGAGCAGGAACACGCCATAGGCGAGCGCGGTGCCGAGGCCGTAGAACACGCCGAGACGGAAACGCTCGTCGACGTGCTCCCACCCCGGCGCGAGCAACAGCGCTAGGCCGACCAGACCCATCAACAGCCCCACCCACAGCCGCCAGCCGGCGCGTTCGCCGAACACCAGCGCGCCGACGCCGGCGAGCACGAATACCTGGAAGTTGGCGAGCAAGGTCGCCAGGCCGACACCGACATAGAGAATGCTGCGATGCCAGAGCCACAGGTCCAGCGCCAGGAAGGCCGCGCCGAACATCACCAGGCCCAGCGTGCGTCCGTCGGGACGCCAATGGCGCATACGATCGCGTCGCCACGGCTGACCGAGCAGCATCAACAGGATCACCCCGGCCAGGGCCATGCGCCAGAACGCCGATGCGGCCGGGCCGATCTCGACCCAACGCACGAACACCGCCGAGCTGCTGATGACCGAGGCGCCGATCAGCATTTCGATCAAGGGCGTACGCAGGGTGGCGGTGGAGGACGAGGCGCTCATGAGCGCCCTGCCGAAGCAAGCAGGAACGAAGCGGAATGCACGATCGGAACTCCATGAAAGCCGGAACGCCGTCGGAGCGATCCGGAGGCCCTGCGCCGGCGACCGGCATTCGACCGGACGCGCCGCAGGGCTCGATGAGAGAGGAAGACAGTGGCGTCAGGCAGCGGGCCTGACGGCCGTGGCCCGATCCCGCCGCAGCGGCAGCGGACCTCGCGACACCTCGGGCGTCGCGCCCCCGGACTCAGGCCGGAAGCCAGCCTGGCGGCGGCATCGCCTCGGTCGGGTCGGGCTCGGCCGAGTCACTCGCTGGCGGTGGCGGTTCGCCCAGCGAGAGCGCATCGACCACCTCGCGCGCTTCTGGCCAAGCAGCCTCGGGCACGCAGACCTGGACCGGGCCGAACGGCAGTTCGCCGAGGCCGCCGAGCAAGGCCTCGCCCTTCATGAATACCGGAATGCCGGCCGCCTCCAGCGCATGCCGGACCAGATGGGCATCGATCAGATGGGCGGCTTCATAGACGACTTTCATCGTCGTTGTCCTTCGGCGCAACGGCCTCGCGGGTCTGCGGCCAGCATACGCCGCGGCGGCCGGCTTGGCCCGTGCACGGCACGCGGACGCAGCGTTCCAGGCACGCCCGGCAAAGCCCGGCGCCCCCCGACACGGGCTCGCGCGAGCCGCCGGAACGCGGCTCCGGCCCGACGGACGAGCGCCGCCAAGGCAGGGAACGCCGCCAAAGGCTAAACTTCACGACCTTCCCAGCCTTTGCCGTGACGCATGTCCGCCGATCCCGCCCGCACCGCTCCCGAATCCCCGACCGACTCCGCCGCTACGGCAGTCAAGCAGGATTTCATCCGCCAGATCGTTCGCGACGACCTGGCCAGCGGCAAGCACCAAGCGATCCGGACCCGCTTCCCGCCCGAACCCAACGGCTATCTGCACATCGGCCACGCCAAGGCGATCTGCCTGGATTTCGGCGTCGCCAACGAGTTCGGCGGGCGCTGCAACCTGCGTTTCGACGATACCAACCCGGCCAAGGAAGACCCCGAATACGTCGCCGCGATCCAGGAAGACGTGCGTTGGCTGGGCTACGAGTGGGCCGAGCTGCGCCATGCCTCGGATTACTTCGAGGTGTTCTACCTCGCCGCGCAGAAGCTGATCCGCCAGGGCGACGCTTTCGTCTGCGACCTCAGCGCCGAGGAAGTGCGCGCCTACCGCGGCAACCTCAACGAGCCGGGCCGCAATTCGCCGTACCGCGAGCGCAGCGTCGAGGAAAACCTCGACCTGTTCCAGCGCATGCGCGCCGGCGAGTTCGCCGACGGCGCGCGCACCCTGCGCGCGAAGATCGACATGGCCTCGGGCAACATCAACCTGCGCGACCCGGCGCTGTACCGGATCAAGAAGGTCGCCCACCAGAACACCGGCGACGCCTGGCCGATCTATCCGATGTACGACTTCGCCCACTCGCTCAGCGATTCCTGCGAGGGCATCACCCACTCGCTGTGCACGCTCGAGTTCGAAGACCACCGCCCGCTCTACGACTGGTGCGTGGGCCGCGTCGACCTGCCCAATTCGCCGGAGCTGCTGGCGCCGTTGCTGGCGCGCGGCCTGCCCAACGAAGCCGCGATCCCGCGCCAGATCGAGTTCTCGCGCGCCAACCTCAACTACACCGTGATGAGCAAGCGCAAGCTCATGGTGCTGGTGCAGGAAGGCCTGGTCGACGGCTGGAACGACCCGCGCATGCCGACCCTGCAGGGCATCCGCCGCCGCGGCTACACCCCGGCCTCGCTGCGCCTGTTCGCCGACCGCCTGGGCGTGAGCAAGCAGAACTCGACCATCGACTACTCGGTGCTCGAAGGCTGCCTGCGCGAAGACCTCGACGCCGCCGCGGCGCGCCGCATGGCCGTGCTCGACCCGCTCAAGCTGGTCATCAGCAACCTCGGCGACGATCACGAAGAATCGCTGCACTTCTCCAACCACCCGAAGGACGAGCGCTTCGGCGCGCGCCAGGTGCCGTTCTCGAACCAGCTGTGGATCGAGCGCGAGGACTTCGAGGAAGTGCCGCCGAAGGGCTTCAAGCGGCTGATCCCGGGCGGCGAAGTGCGTTTGCGCGGCGCCGGCATCCTGCGCTGCGACGAAGTGATCAAGAACGAGGCCGGCGAAATCGTCGAGCTGCGCGGCACGCTCGACCCGGAGTCGCGTCCGGGCATGGCCGGCGCCGACCGCAAGATCAAGGGCACCATCCACTGGGTCAGCGCGCGTCACGCCGTCGCCGCCGAAGTGCGTCTGTACGACCGCCTGTTCGACGTCGCTGCACCCGACGACGACAGCGACGGCAAGACCTACCAGGACCACCTCAACCCGAATTCGCGCCGCGCCGTGACCGGCTACGTCGAACCCTCGGCGGCCACCGCCGAGCGCGAGCAGGCCTTCCAGTTCGAGCGCGTCGGCTATTTCGTCGCCGACCGTTACGACCACACCCCGGAACGGCCGGTGTTCAACCGCAGCGTGACCCTGCGCGACACCTGGGCCGCGCAGGCATGAGCCCCAAGATCCCCAATCTGCTGACCAAGACGGTGATGCTGGCGCTGCCGGCGTGGATCGACGAGGTGGTCGACCGCAAGCGCGCCTACCTCGACGACGAAGACAAGGTCGCCTTGGCGGTCGAGCTGTCGCGTCACAACATCGAGATGGGCAGCGGCGGGCCGTTCGGCGCCGCGGTGTTCGACGGCAACGGTCTGGTGGTCGGGGTCGGCGTCAATCGCGTGGTGCCGCAGAACTGCTCGGTCGCGCATGCCGAAATGATGGCCTTCATGTGCGCGCAGGCCGCGCTGAGCGTGTTCCGCCTCAACGAGATCGGCCCGATGACTCTGGCGACCTCGGCGCAGCCGTGCTGCATGTGTTACGGCGCCAGCTTCTGGGCCGGCATCGACACCTTGCTGATCGGCGCGCGCTCGGAAGACGTGATGCGGCTGACCGAATTCGACGAAGGCCCGCTGCCGGCGGACTGGATCGGCGAACTGGAACGCCGCGGCATCGCGGTGCGCCGCGACCTGCAACGCGACGCCGCCTGCGAAGTGCTGCGCCGTTATGGCGAGAGCGGCGTCGCTTACTGACGCCGCTCCGGAGCCGGCGCGGTACGAGCCGCGTACGACTCCATGCTTGCCGCGCAGGTCGATGCGACCTCGCGGTCGCGGCTCGCACCGCCCCCACCCCTGAAGACAACGAGTTCCCACGATGACCGATAACGCCCTGCTGTGTTGGTGCCGCGCCGGTTTCGAACCCGAGCTCGCCGGCGAATTGAACGAACGCGCCGCGCGCGCCGGCCACCCCGGCTACGCCCGCACCGAGCGCAACAGCGGCTATGTCGAGTTCATCGTCGAGGACGCCAAGGCGCTGTCGCGCGCGCTGCCATGGTCGTCGCTGATCTTCGCGCGCCAGAAGCTGGTGCGCCTGGCCGACCTGCGCGGCCTCGATCCGGCCGACCGCATCACCCCGATGCTGGCCGCGCTCGAAGCGCAGGCAGGCAGCGGCCTCAACGTTTCCATGTTCGGCGAGTTGGTGGTCGAACATCCCGACTCCGACGAGCACAAGCCGCTCGCCGGCCTGGCGCGCAGCTTCGGCAACGCCCTGCGCCCGGCGCTGCGCAAGGCCGGCTGGCTCAGCAAGGCCGACGATGCGCGGCGCCCGCGCCTGCACGTCGCCTTCCTCGCCGGCGATCACGCCATGCTGGCGATGTCCGAGCCCGGCGACAGCTCGCCGTGGCCGCTCGGCATCCCGCGCCTGCGCATGCATCCGGATGCGCCGAGCCGTTCCGCGCTCAAGCTCGAAGAAGCGCTGCTGACCTTCCTCGACGCCGACGAACGCGAACGCCTGGTGCGCGACAACATGCAGGCCGCCGACCTCGGCGCCGCGCCGGGCGGCTGGACATGGGTGTTGATGCGCAACGGCATGATGGTGACCTCGGTCGACAACGGCCCGCTGCGCCAGGCGCTGCTCGACAGCGGCCGCGTCGATCATCTGCGCGCGGACGGTTTCTCCTGGCAGCCCAAGCGCAAGCTCGACTGGATGGTCTGCGACATGGTCGAACAGCCCGCGCGCGTGGCCGAGCGCATGGCGACCTGGTTCCGCGAAGGATGGTGCAAGCAGGCGATCTTCAATCTCAAACTGCCGATGAAGAAGCGCTGGGAAGAAACCAAGACCTGCCTGGAAGCGTTCGAGTACCAGACCCATCGCCCGATGATCGTGCGTGCGCGCCAGCTGTATCACGACCGCGAAGAGATCACGGTGTTCGCGACGCCGAAGTGATCCGCCACGCCAGGGCCGGCCGGTCTTGGCGATGAATCGAGCATGTCGCGACCGCACATCGTCTGGGGCGTGACGGACACCCGGCATTCACGCTTCGAGCCGCGTTCATTCAGGTGGGGTTTCGCCGTTTTACATCGACTTGACCGACACGGGTCTAGCGTCGCGGTGTCCCCACGCGAGGTTACAGCGATGAAACAGCACGCGACCCACCCGCACCCCCTGATCGGCCTGGCGCTGATCGCCGCACTCGGCGCCAGCGGCGCCGCCACGGCGCAAACCGCGACCAAGGTCCAGTCCAAACACGATGCGGTCGAAAAGGCCGAGATGGCCGCAGGCGAAGCGCGTTCGGCGCGCGAGGACGCCGCGACCGCACAGGCCGCCGCGCAAGCCGCCGCCGCGACCCGCAACGAAGGTTCCTTGAGCGAACGCGGCGCCTTGACCGCCGAAGCGACCGCGTATCAGGCCAAGCAATCGGCGATCGAGGCTCAGTCGGCCGCGCGCCAGGCCACCGTCGCCGCCGAAGCGGCGCGTTCGGCGCAGGCCGCGGCGACCGCCGGCAGCAATCCCACCGGTGCCGCGATCGAAGCGCGCGCCGCCGGCGATGCGGCGCGCGTGGCGAGTTCGGTCGCGACCGACGCGACCACCGTGGCGCAGGCCGCCGCCGCGGCGACCGCGGAAGCGACTCAGCAGACCGATCCGGTACCGCAACCGATGCCGGCGCCCGCCCCGGCCGTGCCGGTGCAGCCGCAGGTCACCATCACCTCGAGCCCTCCGAACTCGGTGATCGGCGAGTACAAGATCGATTTCGACGCCCTCGACGGCAACCACGACGGCAACATCAGCCGCGCCGAGGCGCGCAGCAACGCGACCCTGACCGCGGAGTTCCGCGCGGTCGACGTCGACAACAACGGGCGCCTGAGCAAGAAGGAACTGTCGGGCTGGATGCGTTGATGGTCGCTTGATTCCGCGGCTATTCGCGAACGCCTCCGGAAACGGAGGCGTTCGTGTTTGGGCAGTGGCAGTACAGCGGCTCTGCTCTCTGTAGGAGCGATGTCCTACTGGATTTCCTTCGGTCATAAGTCGCGATCAAGGGCCGCGCAGAAGCCGCAACGCCGATGTCATCCAATCGAAGCGGCGTGCTTTCGCAAGGGGTAGGAGCGGCGCGAGCCGCGACCGCGCTGATTCGGTCTTGCGGCGCATCGCTGAAGCGAGATCAAGATCAGGATCAAACGCTAAAAGCTTCCGCCACTAAAGCGGCGGGTTACTTTCTTTTGTCATAAGCAACAAAAGAAAGGTAACCAAAGAAAAATGCTTTTCTTTGAATCACAGGCCCGCACGAGCGGTGCCTCCGCGGGGATTTTTCATACGGGACATCCCTGTCCCGATGAAAAACGGCGCGCATCCTTGCGCGCCGCCCTTCGGGTCTTCTTTTGCCTTCGCTAATGCGAGGCTACGCACAGCAACGGCAACCGCCATCGCGACGGCGACGGCGACGGCGACGGCGACGGCGACGGCGAGATTCTTATGTTGGCGGCGCCACAGGAGGCCATTGCTTGCACCGCGCCGTCGTTGCGGCATAGTGCCTGCTTCCGTCTGTCGCTCCCCGCGCCCGCCCTATGACCGCCAGTTCCGTGTCGCCGTCCGTCTCCGTCCCCGCGCGCCGGCTCGACCGCAAGGATGCGCGCACCCTGCTGCTGTCGGCGCTCGGCGGGGCGCTGGAGTTCTACGACTTCGTCATCTTCGTGTTCCTCACCGCGACCCTGCGCCAGTTGTTCTTCCCGCCGGGCATGCCGGGCTGGCTCGCCGAACTGCAGGTCTACGGGATCTTCGCCGCCGGCTATCTGGTGCGCCCGATCGGCGGCATCGTCATGGCGCATTTCGGCGACCGTTCGGGGCGCAAGCGCATGTTCGCGCTGAGCGTGTTCCTGATGGCGCTGCCGACCCTGTGCATCGGCCTGTTGCCGACCTACGCCCAGATCGGCATCGCCGCGCCGCTGCTGCTGTTGTTCCTGCGCATCGTCCAGGGCATCGCGATCGGCGGCGAAGTGCCGGGCGCCTGGACCTTCGTCGCCGAACACGCGCCGCCGGGCCGGGTCGGTTTCGCCTGCGCCAGCCTCACCGCCGGCCTGACCGCGGGCATCCTGATCGGTTCGCTGATCTCCACCGCGATCAACACCTGGTTCGCGCCGGCCGAGGTGCTGGGCTGGGCCTGGCGCGTGCCGTTCCTGATCGGCGGCGTGTTCGGCTTTCTCGCCGTGTACCTGCGGCGCTGGCTCAGCGAAACCCCGGTGTTCACGGCGATGCGCGAAAGCCGGCAGTTAGTGCGCGAACTGCCGCTCAAGCAGGTGCTGCGCGACCATCGCGCCGGCGTGGTCCTGTCGATGCTGGTGACCTGGCTGCTGACCGCGGCGATCGTGGTGATCATCCTGATGACGCCGACCCTGGTGCAAAGCCAGTTCGGTATCGCCCCGCAGCGCGCCTTCCTCGGCAACAGCCTGGCGGCGTTCTGCCTGACCCTCAGCGCCATCGGCGGCGGCCTGCTGGTCGACCGGCTCGGCCGCGGCCGCGCCTTGCTGATCGGTTCGCTCGGCGTGTTCGCCAGCAGTTTCGCGCTGTACTACGACCTCAACCATGGCGGCGCCAACTTCCTGCCGCTGTACGCCTTGGCTGGCGTATTCGTCGGCGTAGTCGGGGTGATCCCCGCGGTGATGATCGCCGCGTTCCCGGCGCCGGTGCGTTTCTCCGGGCTGTCGTTCTCGTACAACGTCGCCTATGCGGTGTTCGGCGCATTGACGCCGCCGCTGATCGGCACCTTGGCGCCAAAGCTCGGCGGCATGACTGCTGCCTACTACGTCATGGCGGTGGCGGTGATCGGCGTATTGGTGTCGGTGTATCTGTTGAGGACCAAGCAGCGCTTTCACGAGCATTGAGCGCTGTCGCTCGGGAAGGCTCCCCCACGCCCGCTGCGCTCAGCAAACCATCACGAAGTAGCTGCCGAACAGCCACAGGCCCAGGGTCCATAGGCAAAGCATGGCGACGAGCGCGGCGAGCAACAGCGGCAGGCGCCGCGTCCACTTCAGGCCCCGCGTCGCCCGCACCGCGCCGAATACCACCGCGAGTCCAAGGACGAAGAACAAGCCCAGCACGCCGAAGCCTACTGCCCAGAACACAGGGCCCTTCTCGCCGGTACCGGGCGGACATTGGGCGGTCGCGCCGACCCATTGCGGCAGTGCCGCGGTCAACAACACCGTACAACACAGCCAGCGGCTCCGGTTCGATCCATCGCTTCGTTTCATCGCGCCCTCCGCATCCATACCCACGATCGTATCGCAGGGCCGCAGCGCGCATTCGACGATGCGACTCTTCAAGGTGTGCGGCGTCGAGAGTACCGGCCTCGACCGTGCCGCTCTCGACACGGCAACCGTTCGGCGCGACAACGGTCGGCGCGTTACAAGCCCGCCGCGCGCTTCCAGAAGTAATGCGTCAGCGGCGGCAGTTTTCCGGCCAGGCCGAGCATCGGTCCGCGCAGCAGGGTCGCGGCGACATCGTCGTTCGAGAACACCCGGTTCAAGCCCTCGAAGCCGTAGGCGGCGAGTGCGTTCTCGCTGCGCCGCTCGCGCGCCCAACGGGCCAGGCGCGTCGGCGACCCCGGGTCGAGCCCGCGTTGGTGCGCCTGCTTGAGGCTGCCGCGCAATGCGGCGATGTCGCGCAGGCCCAGGTTGACGCCCTGCCCGGCCAGCGGATGCACGACGTGGGCGGCATCGCCGGCGACTACGACACGCCCGGAGACGTAACGCTGTGCGAGCTGACGCCGCAAGGGGAACGCGGCGCGTTGCGAGACCCGCGTCAACGCTCCCAGGCGCCCGGCGAAGGCGCGTTCGAGTTCGATCAGGAACGAAGCGTCGTCGCTGGCCAATAAGCGCTCGGCTTCGGCCTCGGCCAAGGTCCAGACGATCGAGCTGCGCCGGTCGCGCGCGTCGGCGTCGCCGAGCGTCGGCAGGAACGCCAGCGGCCCGCCCGGCAGGAAGCGTTGCCAGCAGGTCGCCTCGTGGCTCAGTTCGCTGTCGACATAGGCCACCAGCCCGCGCTGGCCGTAGTCGTGCGTAGGTGCGTCGATGCCGCTGAGACGGCGCAGCTTGGATTCGGCGCCGTCGGCGGCGACCACCAAGCGCGCGCGCAAGCGGCGTCCGCCTTGGAGGATCACGCCGACGCTGTCGGGCGCGTCGAGTTCGAGCGACTCGACCTGGTCGGGGCAATGCAGTTGCACTCCGGCCGCGGGCAAAGCCACCCACAGCTTGTCGACCAATAAGCCGTGTTCGACGATCCAGCCCAGTTCGCGACGGCCGAAGGCGTCGGCATCGAAATGCAGTTCGCCGCCGCCGGCCGCGTCCCACACGCGCATCGCGCGGTACGGCTGCAGGCGCGCCTCGCGCACCCCCGCCCATACGCCCAGGTCGTTCAACAGGGCGGCGTTATCGGGAGCGAAGGCGTACACGCGCAGGTCCGGTCGCTCTGCGTTCCAACGCGGCGGCTCGCGGGTTTCGACCAAGGCCACCTCGAGTCCGTCGCGGGCGAAGGCCAGCGCCGCGGCGGCGCCGACCACGCCGGCACCGACCACGACCACGTCGAGCAGATCGCGCCGGCTCATGCGCGGCCCCCGAACGAACGGACGTCGCCGCCGGGTTCGCCACGGCACAGCGCCGGCACCTCGCCGCGATAGCCCATGGCGCCGCCGACCAGGAACGATTGCGCGCTCGGCAGGCGATCGACGGCGAACAGGCCCAGGCTGCGCAGCGGACGCATCAGGCCGCTGTCGTTGGCGGCCAATCGCGCCGCACCATCGGAGAACGCTACCGTGCGCTCACGGTCGCAGGCGCGTCGCTGCGCGTAGCGTTCGAGCAATTCGTCGGCCCCGCAATCGACATGGCCGGTGGCCAGCTGCCGTTGGATCAGTTCGGCCAGGGTCATCGCATCGCGCAGGCCGAGATTGAAGCCCTGCGCGCCGATCGGGTGGATGGTCTGGGCGGCGTTGCCGACCAGCACCGCGCGCCGTTCGGTGGTGCGCCGGGCCAGCACGCGGATCGCCGGGTACAGGCTGCGCGCGCCGCAGGCGAGAAAGCGCCCGGCACGCCAGCCGAACGCCTCCTGGGCGCGGGCGATGAAGCCGGCTTCGTCGAGCGCGGCGACGGCCTCGACATGGGCGGTGGCGACACTGTGGATCAGGCCGTAGTGGCGATCGCCGCGCGGCAGCAGCGCGGTCGGGCCTTCGGCGCCGAGCCGCTCGTAAGCGGTGCCGTCGGGCGCGCGTTCGCCGCGCAGCCGGGTCACGAACAAGGTCTGGCCGTAGTCGTATTCGTCGGCGCCGATCGCGAGCGCCTCGCG